>NZ_JBEAJA010000046.1:0-76763 GCF_040064755.1 Klebsiella sp. GB_Kp056
GCAATAACGACTCACAGACAATATCTTTAGAGGAGCAGGTAACCGCCACGTCATACCGCCAGGGCTGACTGAGGGATTCCACCGAACGGAAGTTCAGCACATCAAGAAACTCAGTACAGCCATGAACGTCCATCCAGTAGCGTGACTGCCCTGGCAGTTGCTTTACCAAACTGGTTGCATCGTTTATCAGCCTATTCCTCATCGCTTTACTCCCTCTTTTTGGCATTAACATCCATCCCAAGGTCCTTCATTCGTTACCCTTCGCCGTCCCGCACCGTAGCAGCCCTGTCCCCCCGCCGGTTTTACACACGCTACCGCCCTCGCTGTCCTCCTAATAGAACCCAAAGCGCACTGAGTAATGCAGAACGGTGGTCTTTTATTTAACGCCCGGAATAGCAGTCACTCAGCAATAAATGTGCAAGAAAATCCCGTTCGTATCCGCGTACTGCCGGAGTACGTTCAGTTTGAATTCAGCGGCATCTCGGTTCAGATCGGGAGTGACTGCGTAATGCTGAAAAAGACGATAAGCAGAATAAAACAAATAAACTGCCAATATTTTGTCAGACGAGAGAATGAAGCCGTCTGGACGCAGGGCGGAAGCGGTGGCTTCGCAATAACATTATTCCATACTGAAAACTATTCCCTGGCGTAAAAAAGCGAGCGCGCGGTACAACAGGGATGAAACCATGCCACAGCAGAATAAATAAAGTCCAGCCCCGACCGGACCAGACTAACTTTTTAAGATTAACGCCCGAATTACATTGACAAATTACATATAAAAGACCTGAGACATTGATCATGTCATAATATGGCGGGCGGTTCGCACATATCCAGAATAAGCGGCGAAAACGCACCATGAAATACATTGCTATCCTGATTTACATCAGTAAGCGCCGCCTGACCGTTATTTCGTATAACCCGCTAATATTATCCATGCGATCCTGACAGGGATAATATTCCCCGGCCATAAAGCGCAGCGACAGCTTGCGCACCTACCGTCTGACAGACAAAACCCGCATATTGCCTTCAGACACGGCGAAGACTGGCCTGCGCCATCGCCAGGGCATCTTCCCCTGCCGGCAGCCGCGAAGGGGCATCAGGATCGTTCACCATTCGCCAGACGGCCTGAGCCACATCGACAGCCCGCGTCACGCTGGCGTTTTCCTGGATGCTGTCGAGGATCTGCTGGCCGAGCGCCGCATAGCTCTCCGGGAGCTGGCCCATCGTTCGACGCGCGTTTTCCCCGAAGCGGGTCTGGGGATCGCGTCCCGGCAGGATCACCCCGACGCGAATATTGAAGGGCCGCAGCTCCAGCGCCAGGGATGCCGTGAAGGCGTTCACCGCCGCCTTACTCGCGGTATAGACCGCCAGCAGGGGCATCGGCTGTAGGGTGACCGCCGAGGTGATATTCACGATCGTCCCGCTACGGCGCGCTCTGAACCGGGGAAGTACCGCCTGGGTCATGGCGATAGTCCCAAGAGTATTGGTGGCAAACAGGTTCGCTATCGCCTCGTGCGACGCCCCCTCCAGGGCGTTGAGCATCCCCACTCCGGCGTTATTGACCAGAACGTCAATCTCTCCGGCCTCGGCAATCGCCTCGGCGATACTCTGCGCTGAGGTGACGTCAAGGCGCACCAGCCGCAGACGGTCGCTGGCTGGCAACAGATCCTCTCGCAGAACCCGCATCGTGGCGATAACCTTCCAGCCCTGTTCAAGAAAATAACGCGCCGTCTCCAGGCCAAAACCCGATGAACAGCCGGTGATCATAATAGTTTGCATCTCTCTGTCTCCGATTGGCTTCTTCCTTTTCATCATAGACAGCCCGCTCCGGACGATATAGGGTCAATAATCCATCATTCTTTAGCAGGAGTCCGGAAATGAGCGACCCGCTGGCGGAAATCATTGCGATGCTAAATCTCAGAGCGGTGCTGACCAAAACCATTGAGGGGGCGGGAGAATGGCGCGTCATTCGCTCGGACCAGGGCATGTCGTTCTATGGCGTGATACTGGAAGGAGGCTGTCGGCTGGAAATAGACCAGTATCCGCCGCAGACCATGCGCGCCGGGGATTTTATGCTGATCCCGGCGGCGTACCGCTTCGCGCTTACCAGCCTGACCCCGCCGCCTTCACCGGCGCTGGAGACCACCCCGGTGAAACTGGCGGAGGAACACTTTCGCCTGGGAGCCCTCGACCAGCCGGCGGAGATGCTGGCGCTGATTGGCCACTGCGCTGCCGATTCGGATAACGCCAGCCTGCTGACCTCGCTGCTGCCCGCCCTGGTGGTGGTTCGCGACCAGCCGCGGCTGGCCACCTTTGTCGGACTGCTGAAAGAGGAAGCCCAGGCGGATCGCGCAGGTAAATCTTTCGTTCTGGCGCGGATGGTTGAGCTGCTGTTTATCGAGGCCATCCGCTCCTGCGAAACACTCGCCACCCCAGGCCTGGTGCGCGGCCTGAGCGACCCGCGGATCGCCCAGGCAATCCGTCTGCTGCATGAGGCCCCCGCCAGACGCTGGACCGTCAACGCCCTGGCCGCCGACTGCGCGCTGTCTCGCTCGACGTTGTTTGAACGCTTTACCGGCCTGACCGGAATGACCCCGATGGGCTATCTGTTGAGCTGGCGCATGACCCTGGCGATGCAGTGGCTGGGAGAGCCGGGCATCAGCATGGCGGATATCGCCGAGCGCCTCGGCTATGGCTCGGCCAGCGCGTTCAGCGTGGCTTTTACCCGCTATGCCGGGACATCGCCGGGCAAATATGCCCGCCAGCGGGCGGCGCAGCGTACGCCCGGGCCCGCCTTAAGCTAACCTGCCGCAATCGTCGTCTGCAGCCAGCGCTCAAACGCCTGCAGCGCAGGCTCCCCCTCGCCGCCGCCGGGTTTGATCAGGCAGAAGCGCTTGGCCAGCGTCGGGGAGCCCGGCCACGGGGCGAGCAGCGTCCCGTTACGCAGCTCGCTCTCCACATACATCTTCGGCACCAGGGCCACGCCCTGCTGGCTGAGTACCGCAGCGATCGCCATCTCATGCAGATCATAGCGTGGCCCCTGCGCCGGGTTATCCAGCGCCAGACCACACTCCCGGGCATAGTGCAGCCAGGCATCCGGATTTTGCCGCCGATGAATGCGCGGCAGCCGGTTCAGCAGCCCCGGGAGATCGTTATCCGTCAGCAGCGCAGCATGACAGACCGGCAGCAGATACTCCGCAAACAAAAACGTCACATCCATTCCGGTCCACGCCGGGTGATCAAAATGGATAGCCGCATCAAATCCGCTGCCCGGCAGAATGAAGGGGTCGCTGCGAGCGGCGATATTGACCACGATATGCGGATGCTGCGCCGTGAACTGCCCGAGGCGGGGGATGAGCCAGCGGCTGGCGAAGGTGGGGAGCACGGCGATCTCCAGACTGCGGCCATCGGCCGGCATCCCGCTGACGTCGAGGGTTTCCCGCTCCAGCCTGCTGAGGATCTCGCGGACCTGTCTGGCATAGCGGGCGCCTGCCGGATTGAGCCGTACCCGGCTCCCGATTCTGTCGAATAGTTTGCTGTCGAGGAGCGCTTCCAGACGGGCGATCTGCCGGCTGATGGCCCCTTCCGTTAATGCGAGCTCCGCCGCCGCGCGGGCAAAGTTGCCGTGGCGGGCGGCGGCCTCAAAGGCCAGTAGCGCAGCGCTGCTGGGAATTTTACGACGCATAGCCAATGCTCCTTGTGCGGGCTGACTGAAAATCAGTGACAGAATATCACTGAGCCTTGAATAAACATCGTTTTTCAGCGCCATTTTCGCCAGATAGGATGAAGGAAACTCACTGAAGCGCCTTATGCGCTGAATCATCTGTCTCTCGAGGTCACTATGCTCTATGTCGTCGAATGCGCCTACACCGACCCGCAAAGCGAAGCGGCGTGGAATACCTTTTACAATCTGGAAAAATTACCGGCGCTGGTCTCAGTGCCCGGTTTTCTTGCCTCGCAGCGCTTCTGCGCGCTCAGCGAGGGCTGCCCTCGCTACCTGGCGCTACACGATATCCGCGATGCCGCCGTCATCGACAGCGACGCCTATCGCCGCAACGGCGGCGGTCATTTTGCCCGCTGGCAATCGGCGATCGCCGACTGGCATCGCCATCTCTATCTCACAACTAACGCGCTGCGGGAGGTTGCTCCGGACGAGGTGCTGCTGCTGAGCGATACCGTGGAAGCCCTGCCCGTCGCTGCGCCGGTCGTCCTGCAGCCCGGCGGTCTGGCCACCCGGCATACCCGCTATGCTGCCATCGTCCCGCGTGACGACCTGCATCACCACGCCGCCACGGCCGCCGTCTTTGTCTATCAGCCCATTACCGCCCGGTTGCGTCACCCGGCGGAGCAAGCGTGAGGTCAACATGACACCAGCTCCCTTTTATTCCCTGACAGCAGGCGACCTGACGATAAGCGCCATCAGTGATGGCCAGATGACGGCGCCGCTGACGTTACTGGCGGGGATTGCCCCTGAAGAGGCGGCGCGTCTGCAGCGCCAGGCCGGGGTAATCTCGCCGGAAACCATCGAGATCGGCGCTTACCTGATCCGCGGACGCGGGCATACGGTGCTGGTGGATACCGGCACCGGCGGGGCCAACGGCGTCGGCGGCGCGCTTATCGCCAATCTGGCGCTGCTCGGCGTCCGCCCTGAGGACATTGACACCATCCTCCTCACCCACGCGCACCCGGACCATATCGGCGGCCTGCTGACCGCCGCCGGTACACCGGCTTATCCCAACGCCAGGGTGTTCCTGCCCTCGCGGGAAAGCGCTTACTGGCTGGCGCCGTCGACACTGGACAACGCCAGCGAGCGTGGACAACGCAACGTGCTGCTCGTCCGGCGCGTAATGGCGATCTGCGCGACGCAAATTCGTGCTATCGATGAAAATGAGCGGATCGCCGGGATCCGACCATGTCCCCTGCCCGGCCATACGCCGGGGCATACCGGATATCGCCTCGAGGCGGGCGGAACGTCGCTGCTGATCTGGGGGGATATCGTCCACTTCCCCTCGATCCAGAGCGCCCGGCCAGAGGCATCGGTGGCCTTTGACGTCGATCCTGACCAGGCGCGGCGTACACGGGAAAGTCTCCTGCGCCAGGCCGCCAGCGAGCGGTGGCTCGTCGGCGGTATGCATCTTGGCCTGCCGGGATTCGCCAGCGTGGAGAATACCGCCTCAGGCTACTGCCTGCGCCCGGTGTGACCTTCACGCAGAACACCGATCACAGCAAAACCCCGGTCGTGGCATTAACGCGACCGGGGCGTGGTGTCCGGGGAAGTGGATTAGCCGTTAACCGCGGCGCTTCCAGCCTTTTTTACTTTTGCAGCTGGCGGTGGTGGCGACCCAGGGGTGACGCAGCTGGGTCAACTGAAGATCCTGAGAGGCCGGGCTGGCGGCCCAGCGTTTGTTGCACAGAGGCTTACGAGTTGCAATGACCATAAAAACGCTCCTGAAAAGTAATGAACAGTTCCCTGGGTAATTCCATAAGTTCAGAATCAGCTTATCATCACTTAAACGTTGTTATTTCAATCTTTGTTTTGCTATGTAAATGGTGATTGCCACCTGAAAGGCATAAAATTGATCTAGATCAAGGTAAATGCAATTTTTTGTTTCCACCACCTATATTTTCAACCGTTTAACTTCGCACACCTCTTGATTAAGACTTTTCCTATACCACATAATCCAACAGAAGCGAGCGATTTTATCAGATTTTTATTCTAGTTATGTATGCGAATGTGGTTAATTGTTTTGATTATTCTAGCTCATAAAATTCACTTGGTCAGACCGCCGCAGGCGGGTACTCTGCACCGGCAATACGGGGATTTGTCAGGGAGTGGTGGATGACTACAGGCTATAAACTACTTGGCTATAAGTTAGCGGATAATATTTTCTACTGCCTGCATCATCGGGAAATTATCGCGTTACGTGGGACGCGAACGCAAGTTCAGCTGCGCAGCACCATGGCGTGTTTACTGGAGTATTTGCTGGCACATGGCAGAGAACGTCTGGTCAGTGATGAAGAGTTAATGATTAACGTCTGGGAGAAAAATAATCTCCGTCCGTCCGCGCAGCGATTATGGCAGGTCATTCAGACCTTAAAATCTCGCTTAAACCAGGCGGGGGTCGAAAGCGTGTTAATTATCCGCGTTAAGTGCGCAGGGTATTATATTAATCCTGCTTGTGTAGCCGAAATTTATTCCTTCAAACCGCCGGGCATGATGAATTATATAAACACCTCGCCTGCTGATATGAATAAACTTCTGGTTCGCAGCTAATCTCCTTCCCGCGCCGTTTAGATCGCTTGTAACAGGGTTTATTCTTTGAATATTTTAATTCACAGCAATAATATTTATTTTAATATCGGCCTAGCCCAGTGTTTCAGAGATATTCAGGAAACCTTGCCCGGTCTGAACATTATTCATTCACTGCCGCTCAGCCATCTGCCCGATCCGGCCGGGCTGGATGCGATTATTTTAGCGCTGGAAAACTATCACGATTATCAGGCCGCTGCTGAATTAGCCCAGCGCTATCCCGGCCTGGTGGTCGGATTTACCTCCGCCAACAACGTCAAACGCGGACGCGCCTTTTACGCGGATACCCTCCTGTGGGTCAGCCAGCGGGAAAGCGTTCAGGAGATCCGCCGCCTTCTGCTCCGTCTGGCAGATCGCAGCCGCCCTTTCGCGCCGCGCCATCAGCGTCAGAGTCACTCCTCCCGGCTGCGAGCCCCACTCAATGACCTGGAGATGCAGATGATCCGTGGCGTGGTCGGCGGCCAGTCGATTAATCAAATGGCAGACACGCTGGGCGTCAATCGCAAGCGGGTTTACAACGGACTGGAGCGGATCAAAAGTAATTTTCGCCTCGTCAGCCATACCCATTTTCATCATTTTATGACCGCGGAGGCCACGTTTAGCCGCCTCTGCGCCGATCTGAGTTGCTATAGACCAGGGCTACGGCCAGCCCGGCAACGACGTGCTGCATCGCGACCGGCCGAAAATCATTCATATTATTTGAATGAGTTTCGCAAATTGTTTTGATTTAAACCGCCAGGCGTTGCGCGTATTCTTTATCACATCAGGGCGACAAGCCCTATATCAGACACCAGATTAAGGAATATGACCATGAAATCCATCAAAACTTTCGTTGCTGTTGCTGCACTGTCGCTGTTCTCTTCCGTCAGCTTCGCCCAGAGCGTCAGCGCCACCGCTTCCACCCTGGACCGTGCAGAAGCCAAAATCGCCGCCCAGGCCGCTGAGCAGGGTGCGTCCTATAAAATCACCAGCGCCCAGTTTAATAATCGCGTTCATATGACGGCTGAGCTGAGCAAATAATCTCTTCCCTCTTTCGCGATTAAAAAAGCGCCGTCAAAAACGGCGCTTTTTTTTCGCCTCTTTCTCCGGGCAGTGATTTCCTGACCGGCGCGCTGTGGCGTTCAGCCGATGACGGGCCAATACTTAGCGCATCCCCTGGATAAAGAGAGCCCCATGATGAAAGCCTGGATCGTCAACAAACCCGGTTCGCTGGATAATCTGCAGCTTGTCGATCTTGCCGACCCCGGCGCGCCGGCGGCAGGCGAGATCCGCGTAGCGCTACACGCCACCTCCCTGAACTATCACGATTTGCTGGTAGCGACGGGGGTGATTCCCACTGCCGATCGGCGGATCCTGATGGCGGACGGCGCGGGGGTGGTCGAAGCGGTTGGCGCCGGGGTCAGCGAGTTTCAGCCAGGCGACCGGGTGGTCGCTGGCTTTTTCCCGCAGTGGCTGGATGGCCGTCCGGGCCCGCAGGTGAAGGACTTCAGCCAGACGCCGGGCGACGGCGCCGAGGGGTTCGCCTGCCAGTATGTGGTCAGACCGGCCAGTCATTTTACCCATGCGCCTGAAGGATGGAGCTTCAGGGAGGCGGCGACGATCACCACCTCCGGCCTCACCGCCTGGCGCGCGCTGGTGGTGGAGGGGCGGCTAAAAGCGGGCGATACGGTGCTGACGCTCGGCACCGGCGGCGTGTCGATAACCGCCCTGCAGCTGGCGAAAAGCATGGGCGCGCAGGTCATCGTCACCTCCTCATCCGATGAAAAGCTCGCCCGCGCGCGCGCCCTGGGGGCTGACCATCTCATCAATTACCGCACCACCCCGGCATGGGGCGCTACGGTGCAGGACATCACCGGTCATCGCGGGGCCGATATTATCCTGGAGCTCGGCGGACCGGGCACCCTGGGCCAGTCGTTCGAGGCCGTCAGTGTTGGCGGACACATCGCGCTGATCGGCGTCCTGACTGGCTTCGAAGGTCATGTGCCCACCCATCTGCTGATGAGTAAACAGGCCCGACTGCAGGGGCTGGTGGTGGGTCATCGCCGGCAACAGCAGGACTACGTCAACGCGCTGAACCTGCAGGCGTCGCGGCCGGTCATCGATAAAGTGTTTGATTTTGCGGCCTTACCAGACGCCTTCCGCTATCTGCAAAGCGGCGCCCATTTCGGCAAAATTTGCGTGGAGTGGTAGTGGTGAGGAGATGAGATGAACAGGGCCTCCATGCCCTGGGAACGGCTTTATTCGAAAAAGACGTCCGGATTTTCCGACAGCGAAACAAAGGATTTGGTGTTTTTATCCAGCGCCTGAATCTCGCCGCTTTCAATGTCATAGAACCAGCCGTGCAGGCGCAGGGTCTGGTCGCGCAGACCGACCGCCACCGACGGGTGGGTTTTGATGTTGTTCAACTGAGCGATGACGTTTTCCTGCACCATGCCGTTGACCTTATCGGTTTCGCTGGCCCAGGTTTTCTTTTCCACCACCGCTTTCGCAGCATCAGCGTAGCGCAGCCAGTGAGACACCGCCGGCATCGGCTCCAGGCACTGGCAGGTGGCGATCGCTTTCATCGCCCCGCAGTTAGAGTGGCCGCAGATCACGATATCCGTCACGCCCAGCGCAACCACGGCATACTCAATGGTCGCGGATACACCGCCCGGCTCCGGCCCGAAAGACGGCACGATATTCCCGGCATTACGAATAACAAAGAGCTGTCCCGGCTCCTGCTGGGTAACCAGTTCCGGCACCAGACGGCTGTCAGAGCAGGAGATGAAAAGCGCTTTGGGATTCTGGCTGGAGGCCAGGCTGCGGAAGAGCTCTTTACGCTGGGGGAAGATCTCTTTCTGGAAGTTGAGGAAGCCCTCAATGATATGTTGCATAGCAGTGTCTCTTCTCTGTAGTTATTACGGTATGACAAAGATCACAGTTATTCAGTTTACCATCGCTGACAGGAATGGGAATCGTTATTCAAACAGTTGCGCAGAAAACGCGCGCTGCGGATGCCCGTTCAGCCTCGCCTTTTCCACAGGGTTTTCACGTGCTTTCCTGAGCCAGTTTGTTACTCTGTTTGCTCGTACCGTCCCCACGTTGCCGACCGCCTGCCGGCGGCGGACATACCAGGAGTTGCTATGTTCTTATCCAGCCTGATGGCCCTTGCCGCGGTGCTGATCATGGGGGTGATCAGTCCCGGCCCGAGCTTTATTTTTGTCGCGCGCAATGCGGTCGCCCGCTCGCGCCTGCACGGTCTGGTGACCGCCCTGGGCACCGGCGCCGGCGCCGCCATTTTTTCTATTATGGCGATGCTGGGCCTGCAGAAGGTGCTCACCGCGGTGCCGGAGCTGTTTATTGGCTTGAAAGTAGCGGGCGGGCTCTACCTGCTATGGTTGGGCTATAAGATTTTCCGCGGTTCGGCGCAGCCGATGGATTTTTCCGCCAGCGGCATGGACGGCAACCGTTCGTTGCTGAAGACTTTCCGCGACGGGCTGTATACTCAGTTGAGCAATCCCAAAACCGCGCTGGTGTTTGCCTCGATTTTTACCGCCGTGCTGCCGGCGCAGATCCCCACCGCCTTCTATTACATCGTGCCGCTGATGAGTTTCCTGATTGACGTCAGTTGGTATTCGCTGGTGGCGCTGGTGCTCTCCGCTGATCGTCCGCGTCGGGTCTACCTGCGGCTGAAGCGGCGAATCGATATCGCCACCGCGACGGTGCTGGGGGCGCTGGGACTGCGGCTTATCGCCACCTCCCTCACCCGCTAGCGGCTACACGGTATGGATGCGAATATCGTGTTGCTGAAAGGCAACGCGATATTCACGACTGATGTTCTCCTCCACCACCAGCACATCGATATCGCTGCTCGCGGCCACCACGAATCGCGCCACCGCCGGAATTTTATCCGAGGTCAGGCCGATGATAATTTCGCTGCACTGCTTAATCACCGCTTTCTTAAACTCGCAGTCGGCATAGTCAAAGCCGGTCAGGCCCGACTCTGGCGCCATGGCGCAGCCGCCGATAAACCCCTGGTCGAATAACATCCCCTGCACCTGAGCCACCGCCGCGGCCCCAACGCAGCCCCCGCTCGCCCGCTGCACCTGGCCGCCGAGCATCACCACCTCGTAGAGCGGCTTTTTCACCAGTACCGCGGCGATCTCCGGAGAGTTCGTTACCACCGTCAGCGCCAGCTCGGCGGGCAGCGCCTCGGCCATCGCCAGATTGGTGGTGCCGGTATCAATGAAAAGGATGCCGCCGGGTTTCACCAGCCGGGCGCACTGCTGCGCAATCCTGAGTTTTGTTGCTCGGTTTTTATCTTTCCGTTCACTGTAATCTCCCGCTTCCGGCAGGCTCAACACCGCCCCGCCGTAGACTTTTTTACAGACGCCTTCGCGGCTAAGCTCATGCAGATCGCGGCGGATGGTGTGCTCAGACACCTGAAGACGCGCCGCCAGCTCCGCACACACCACCCTGCCGTTTTCCTGCAGGATCTGGCAAATCAGCGCTTGTCGCTGTTGAGGAAAAGCAGCATAATCGAGCAAAGAAACTCCTTAAATCATCATAAACGAGCAACAGCAAGCATGATCGTCTGCCCTGCCGTGATTGTCAATGTTCCTGCCCGGAGGTTTACCATGAAAATTGCCCATTTCGCCCTGTGGACCCAACGGCTTGAGGCTCAGGCCCGCTTCTGGGTCGAGTTCTTTGCCGCCAGCATCAATGAAAAATACCTCAGCCAGACCAATCCCGGCTTTGCCTCCTATTTTGTCACCATCGACGACGAGGTGGTGATCGAGCTGATGACCAAGCCTGGCCTGCAGCAGGCCAGCGCGGATAATAACCATACCGGCTGGGCGCACCTGGCCCTCTCGGTGGGCGGCGCAGACCAGGTCGATGCCCTTGCCCAGCGCGCCGGAGCGGCGGGCATACTGGTTTCACCGCCGCGCACCACCGGCGACGGCTATTATGAGGCGGTGATCGCCGATCCCGATGGCAACCTGATTGAAATCGTCGCATAGTCAGCAGACCGCCAGCCATAAGGAGGCATCCATGGCACGTTACCGGATCATCGACACCGCGGCCTGGCCCCGCCGGGACCATTTCACCTTTTACCGACAATTTGCCAACCCCAGCTTTAATCTCTGCGTTCCGATAGAGGCGCAGCGCCTGTACGAATGTGCGAAGGACCGTCGGGTCTCGTTTTTTCAGCTCGCGCTCTATGCCCTGCTGCGTGCGGCCAACGGGGTACCGCAGCTCCGACAGCGCATGCGCAATGGCGAGGTGATTGAATATGACAGTCTGGCGGTCATGACGCCGGTGATGACCGTCGAGGAGGGCTTCCGCCAGGTATGGTGCGACAACGCTCCCGAGTTCACCACCTTCAGCGCCGCGGCAACGCCAAAGATCGTCGCGGCAAGGGAGACATCGCCTGCGCCGCTCATCGTCGATGGCGAACATTTTATCTGCGCCAGCTGTCTGCCGTGGCTCCACTTCACCTCGATGACCCATGCGGAATACGCGGTGGGCGCCGCGGTTCCGGCGCTCACCTGGGGGAAACTGCAGAACGGCGTGATCCCGGTGGCCGGGCGATTTAACCATGCCTTCGTCGACGGTCTCCACGCCAGCCGCTTTTATGCCCTCATCGAAGAGGGGTTTTGCGACCCCGAGCGGCTCTGGCAGCCGCTAGCCGCAACCGCCCCCTCACTGCTTCCCCCTGCGGCGAAGGAGCGTTAACGTCTGCCCGGAACCGACCGTCACGGTGTCTTACGCCGTACACGGCGGTCGGTACGGGTCCACTTTCATCGTTCTCGCCCAGCCGGCGGAAACCGCGCAGGTGTGACGCCTGTTCAGAACCTCGCGATGGAAAGGCTGGGTCGCGGACAGCATGTTGCCTCCCTCATCGCACAGCGGAAACCACTGTTTTATAGCCATAGAATGGGATTATATTGCCGAACCTTTGCTAAGGATAATTGATTATAAATCATAGCGTTTCAGTGTTAGACAGGGCGAAGTGCGCCTCTTATCTTTCGTCATGAATTGTAAATCACCACGCAATCACTTGATGAGGTAGCACTTTTGTCCAGATTACAACAAGGATTAAAAACCAGAAAAACCCGCTTTGCCCTGGCGCTAAAAGTGGCCCTGCTCGGCGGCGTGGTAGCATTTTCTTCTGCCGTCTTTGCTGAGGGTCTCCTGAAAGAAGGCATCACCCCGGCCGCCGACGCCAGTCAGATCCCGGCCAGCGCTAAGTTGCGCAAAGACACGGTAGTGGCCGGGATCTCCGAGCCGCAGGGGATCTTCAACCCCTACTTTTTCGTCAACGGCTGGGATGAAAACGTCACTAACGTCATTTTTTCACGCCTGATCGACTGGGACAGCCAGGGCAAGCTGGTCCCGGGGCTGGCGGAGAGCTGGACGGTCAGCCCGGACAATAAAGTCTATACCATCAAATTGCGCCCTGGCCTGACCTTCAGCGACGGTTCACCGCTGACGGCGGAAGATGTCGCCTTTACCCTGACGGTCCTGCTCGACCCCAAATATGATGGCGATACCGACATCACTCTGGCCAATATCGCCGGCGGCGCAGAATACAAAGCCGGCAAGGCTGACCGCGTCAGCGGTCTGAAGGTCATCGACCCGCTCACCCTGCAGGTGACCACCACCCAGCCAGGCGCCACCACGCTGGCCAAAATTGGCGGGCCGGTGTTGTCGAAAGCCTGGTACGGCAAAGGATATCAGCGGGGAAATCTCGACTATCTGCGCTCACTGCACGGCAAGCCGCTGGGCAACGGCCCTTACGTGTACGATACCTATATTCCCGGTCAGGAAATTCGCTTCCATGCCAATAGCCACTTTTACCGTGGGACGCCGCCAACGCCGCGCTTTATCTATCGCGTAACCAATCCGTCGACCAACTTCCAGCTGTTCCAGACCGGGGAGACCGACTACGACGCCTTTACCTCACGTCCTGACGATATCGAACAGCTGAAGATGCTCGGCTTCGCCAACATTAACCTTTACGGCTCCAGCGACTACAGCCAGGTGGAATTCAACGTTCATCGCCCGGCGCTGCAGGATAAGCGGGTGCGCCAGGCGCTGATTTACGGCCTGGACCGGCAAAAGCTGATCGACGTGGTCTATCAGGGGTACGGCAAAGTCGCCATCGAGCCGATCGCCCCGATCTCTTGGGCCTTTAACGCAGAAGGCGTCAATCCTTACCCTTACGATCCGGCGCAGGCGAAAAAGCTGCTGGATGAGGCCGGCTGGAAAGCTGGCGCCGACGGTATCCGCGTCAAAGAGGGCCAGCGCCTGGAGCTGAGCCTGCTGGTGAGCAAGAAGGTGCTCAACGATGCGCTGATCCCCATCGCCAAGGAGAGCTGGCGGCAGATCGGCGTGCTGCTTAAGCCGCAGGTGGTGGATTTCAACGCCCTGATGGCGCAGCGCAAAGCCGGAAATTACGATCTGGCCTCGTTCAGCACCAGCACCCTCAACGACCCGCACGACGGGGTATGGGATTTCTACAGCAGCGAAGCGAAAGCGTCCGGCTACCACAACGCGGAGGTCGATAAGCTGATTAACGCCGGCAACGCGGTGCTCGACATCGAACAGCGCAAGCCGATCTATCACCAGCTGTACAAAGTGCTGGCCGACGATCCGCCGGTGATCCTGCTCGGCTATCGCAACATTCTTTCCGCCAGCAGCGCCCGCGTCACCGGCTTTAAACCGGATATCTACAACGGCCTGACCGGCAGCCTGCCGGATGTGAAAATCGTCAAGTAAATCCTCTGGCCGCCGGGTTAACCGGCGGCTGATGCGAGATCGTCATGAAAAATTTCATCCTGAGGCGCCTGCTGCAAACGCTGCCGATGCTGCTGCTGGCCTCGTTCATTATTTTTATGCTGTTTGCCAAAACCCCCGGCGACTTTATCGATGGCAATATCACCCTGACCGCCGCCCGCGCCGCGGAGCTGAAGGCGATCTATGGCCTCGACCAGCCGCTGTTCACCCGCTATCTCCACTGGCTGGGACAGCTGCTGCGCGGCGATTTAGGCTTTTCGCTGCAGTATCAGATCCCGGTCAGCCAGCTGCTCAACCAGTACATCTGGAACTCTTTTCTGCTGGCCAGCGTCGCGCTGGTCTTTTACTGGGGCATTGGCCTGGCGGTCGGCGTGGTGTCAGCCCTGCGACCCGGCTCCTGGTTTGATCATCTGGTGAGCGTCGCGGTGTTTGCCGCCATGTCGTTCCCCACCTTTTTCCTCTGCCTGCTGCTGATTAAATGGTTTGCCGTCGATCTCCACTGGCTGCCGGTAGGCGGGATGGCCAATACCGGCAGCGACGAGAGCGGCTGGCAGTATGTGCTGCAGGTGGCGGCCCACCTGGCGCTGCCGGTGCTGGCGCTGGTGATGCTGCAGGCGGGCAGCCTGACGCGCTATGTGCGCGCCAGTATGCTCGACGTGGTGAAAATGGATTTTATCCGTACCGCCCGCGCCAAGGGGTTGCAGGAGCGCACGGTGATCCTCAAACATGCGCTGCGCAACGCCCTGCTGCCGATCATCACCCTGCTGGGCTTCGAGCTGCCGGGGCTGTTCTCCGGGGCGATCATTACCGAAAAGGTATTCAACTGGCCGGGGGCGGGCCACATCCATATCGACTCGCTGGCCGCCCGCGACTATCCGGTGCTGATGGGGTTCACCCTGTTTCTGGCGGTGCTGACGATCGTCGGTAATTTGCTCGCCGACGTGCTGTACGCCTGGGCCGATCCGCGTATTCGGGTGAGGTCATGATGATCCTGTCTTACTTTGCTTCCCGTCGTCGCCAGCCGCAGGCGGCTATCCCGGCGCTGGCGCACATTACCCCCTCTCCCTGGCGCCAGGGGTGGCGACAGCTGCGCCGTAACCGGCTGGCCATGTTCAGCCTGTTCCTGCTGGCGGTCATGGCGGTGTGGTGCGCGCTGGGGCCCGTCTGGTCGCCGTGGAAAGAGGATGCCACCGACGCCCTGAGCATCAACCAACCGCCCGGTGCCGAACACTGGCTGGGGACCGATTTCCTCGGCCGCGATGTTTACACCCGCCTGCTGCTGGCCGGGCGCATCTCGCTGATTATCGGCCTGCTGACCATGGTGATGTCGGTGTTCCTGGGCTATCTGCTCGGCGCTCTCTCGGGGTATGTCGGCGGGTTAACCGACAGAGTGATCATGCGCGTGGCCGACCTGGTGATGACCATCCCCGGATTGCCGCTGTTGATCGTCGCCGGGGCGATGCTTTCCGAGCTCGATTTTTCTCCGGACTCGCGCATCTATATGGTGGTGGTGATGCTCAGCCTGCTGGAGTGGCCCCGACTGGCGCGGCTGGTGCGCGGACAATGTCTCTCCCTGCGCGAACGCGATTTTATGCTGGCCACCCAGGTGCTGGGCCTGTCGGCGCGTCGCCGGCTGTTTGGCCACCTGCTGCCGAATACCATTCCGATTCTGGTGGTGATGGCGACCATGGCTGTCGCCAACGCCATTCTCAGCGAATCCGCGCTGAGCTATCTCGGCCTCGGCGTGGTGCCGCCGACGCCGTCGTGGGGCAATATGATGGACGCCGCCAATAGCCTGATCGATTTCCAGCGCCGTCCCTGGCTGTGGATGCCGCCAGGGATCGCCATCTTTATCACCGTGATCGCCATTAACGTGCTGGGCGATGGCCTGCGCGACGCCATGGATCCCAATATGAAACCGAGGCTGAAATGAGCATACCGTTAGTCTCCTTTAATCATCTCTCCGTCTCTTTCGCTGGCGAACGCCATCGCGTGCGCGCGGTGCAGGACGTCTCTTTCACGATTCAGGCCGGGCAAACCGTTGGCGTGGTGGGCGAGTCCGGCTGCGGCAAAAGCGTCACCGCGATGGCGCTGATGGGCCTCCTGCCGCCGCAGGCCGCGCGCATCGACGGCGGCGAGATCCGTTTCGCGGACCGCGATCTGCTGCGGCTAAAAGCCAGACAGATGGCCGACCTGCGCGGCCACCAGCTGGCAATGATCTTTCAGGAACCGATGTCGGCCCTGAACCCGGTGTTGACCATCGGAGAGCAGCTGTGCGAACCACCGATCCGCCACCTCGGCGCCACGCCGAAAGCCGCCTGGCAGCAGGCTACCCGGCTGCTCAGCGAGGTCGGCCTGGCGCGCGGCGACAGCCTGATGGTCAGCTATCCCCACCAGCTTTCCGGCGGCATGCTGCAGCGGGTGATGATCGCCATGGCGCTGAGCTGTCAGCCCAAACTGCTGATTGCCGACGAACCCACCACCGCGCTTGACGTCACCGTGCAGGCGCAGATCCTGCGCCTGCTGCGGGACCGGGCGCGGGCCAGCCAGATGGCGATGATGCTGATTACCCACGACCTGGGGGTGATCGCGCAGATGGCCGAGCAGGTAGTGGTGATGTATGCCGGACGGATTGTGGAACAGGGCGCCACCGCGGAGGTGTTACGCCATCCGCAGCACCCTTACACGCGTGGGCTCATCGCCTCCCGCCCGGTGCCGGGCGAGCGGCGGCGTCGGCTGTACTCGATTCCCGGCCAGGTGCCGGACCTGGCCGCCCTGCCGACGGGCTGCGCCTTTGCCGGGCGCTGCGAGCGGGCGACACCGCGCTGCCGGGAGGCGATTCCGCCGCTGCTCGGCGAGCACCAGCGGGCCGCCTGCTTTTACAGTGAATTTGCGGAGGCGACAGCATGAGCGAACGCTATGTTATTGAAGTGGATGGATTGAAAAAATATTTTCCGCTGCGCGACGGCCTGTTTGGCCAACAGACCGGCGAGCTTCGCGCGGTGGACGGCGTCAGCTTTAACATCCGTCCGGGCACCATTTTTGGCCTGGTGGGCGAGTCCGGCAGCGGGAAAACCACCGTCGGCCGAACCCTGCTTGGCCTGTACGAGAAGAGCGCCGGCAGCGTGAAATTTCACGGTCAGGAGCTGGCCGACCTGACCGCGCCTGCCCTGCGCGCCATTCGGCCGAAGATGCAGCTGGTATTTCAGGATCCCTACAGCTCGCTGAACCCGCGGCTGCGTATTGGCGAGGCGATAGGCGAAGCTATGCTGCAGCACAAGCTCTGCGCCCGCGATGAGCTGTATGACCGGGTGATTGACGTGATGAAGATCTGCGGCCTGGCGCCGGAACACTACGCCCGC
Organism: Klebsiella sp. GB_Kp056; assembly: GCF_040064755.1. Taxonomy (NCBI): domain Bacteria; kingdom Pseudomonadati; phylum Pseudomonadota; class Gammaproteobacteria; order Enterobacterales; family Enterobacteriaceae; genus Klebsiella; species Klebsiella sp. GB_Kp056. The sequence continues at coordinate 17,452 of NZ_JBEAJA010000046.1, forward strand.
TTCCCGCATCAGTTTTCCGGCGGCCAGCGCCAGCGGATCGGTATTGCCCGGGCGCTGATCCTCAACCCGGATTTTATCGTCGCCGATGAGCCCATCTCGGCCCTCGATGTGTCCATTCAGGCGCAGATCATCAATTTGTTTTCCGACCTGCGCGACGACCGCGGCGTCACGTTTCTGTTTATCTCCCACGACCTCGGGGTGGTGGAGCATCTATGTGACGATGTGGCGGTGATGTATCTCGGGCAACTGGTGGAAAGCGCCAGCCGCGATGCGCTGTTCAGCCGCCCCCTCCACCCCTACACCCGCGCGCTTCTGGCCGCGGTGCCGACCCTCGACCCGCACAGCGAACCGCAGGAGCTGGTGCAAGGCGAGATCCCGGATCCGGTCAATCCTCCCGCCGGCTGCCGTTTTTCATCTCGTTGCCCGCAGGTCGGCGAGCGGTGCCGCAGAGAAGCGCCGGCGCTGCGCGAGGTGGCCCCTGGCCATCGGGTCGCCTGCCATTGGATCGCGTCCTGAGCGCGGTCGGCCGGGTTATTTATTTCTAAACAAGCGGCCGATTGTGCGCAGCGGCGCCAGGATTTACTATCCGCTGCGTCTTGTGAGACGCGTTATGAATGAAGCGTAATATTTTTATTCATTTTTGCCCGATGGCTTCGGGCATTTTTTTGCGACACGCCCGGGAGCGATCCTGCCGGCGACACATTTAGCGGGGCGCGGTCGCCCGTCTGTCAAAACGCAGCAATGGAACTGCTCGTCCGCGCCCCGCTATCCCTTTGTGACCTTCCCGTGAAAACCCGGCAAAAAATAAGACTATATGAGATTGCCTGGGGCATAGCTTTATCTTATTTTTTATGCGTGTACTCCACATTAAGGAATCAAGATCATGCTTAAGCGTCGCACTATTAAAACAGCACTGGCGGCGGTTATTTCTCTCGCCGTCATGGCGGCTCCGGCCTATGCCAACCCGGGTAACGGCAATGGCAATGGCGGCGGCGGTGGTAATCACGGGAACAGTGGTAACCATGGCAATAGCGGCAATCATGGTAACAGCGGTAACAGCGGCGACCATGGCAATAAAGGACAAAATAAAGGTCAGTCCAATGACGATCATGGCAACCGCAAAAACTACGGCAAGCCCGACCACGTCGACAGCGATATTAGCTTCTCACGGGCGCGCTCCCTTGCCGTGAACTACGGTCTGGTCGGCTATCAGGCGCTGCCTCCGGGTATCGCCAAAAATGTCGCCCGCGGCAAACCGTTACCTCCGGGTATCGCGAAAAAGACCCTGCCCGCTTCTATGATTAACGACCTGCCCTATTATCCGGGCTATGAATGGCGCGCGGTCGGCGATGACCTGGTGCTGGTCGCCCTGAGCACCGCCATCGTTACCGCCGTGATTAACGGTGTGTTTGACTAAATCACCTGCTGATTAAAAAGCCTCGCCCCGGCGAGGCTTTTTTGTGCCTGGCGCGGGAGAGTGACAACTCGCAGGCATCATCGCTAAGATAATGGCTCAACCAACCCGGGACCGACAATGGACAAAGACACCGTAGTGACGCTGTTGAAATACAAGCGCTGGATTGACCTTGCCACCTTGCAGGCGATCCGCGCGATAGACGGTACAGTACATGGCGAAAAGCGTCACCTGACCCTCAGGCTAATGAACCATATCCATGTCGTTGACATGATTTTCCGGGCGAATCTGCGCGGCAAGACGCACGGTTACACCGCGCTGAATACCCCCGGGACGCCAACCGTTGATGAGCTGGAAACGGCCATGACCGCCTGTACGGACGAATACATTCAGTACGTCAGCGCCATGACGCCCGCCGATTTCCACGAACGTATCGCCTTCAAATTTGTCGACGGCGGCGACGGCAATATGACCGCGATGGAGATGCTGAATCACATGCTCTTTCACGGCGCCTATCACCGCGGCGCGGTAGGCTGGATGATTGGCGAATGCGGCGGCGTGCCGCCGAAAGAGGTGCTGACCGTTTTCCTGCGCGACCATCATTCCTGAGCAAGCTATCAGCCGTGGATCGCGCGGATGATCAGCAACAGTTCTGCCTGATTACGGGTGTGGGTTTTCCGGTACAGGGCGCTGAGGTGGGTTCTGATGGTGGCGATAGATACGCCCAGATGTAAGGCGCACTCATCCGGCGTCATGCCCCGCACCAGCAGCTCCGCCACTGCGTTCTCGGCAGGCTTGACGTTAAACAGCTCCATCACGGCGCTGCCGGTGAGAAACGGCTCGGGAATAATCACGCAGGCCACCCCGGCAAGGCGGGCCGCCGGGATCACCAGGATCGGTTTCGGCTGGCGCCCGGCAGTATAGCACAGCCCTGCCCTTGGCGGCTCTGCCGTTCGGGTGGCCTGCTCGATAGCCCGTTTCAGTTTTTTGCTGTCGGTATTAAGGCACAGCGTATCGCCCCCGCTGTACCAGGAGAGGCGAGCGTTGGCGCGCAGGTAGCGTTCGGCATGCGCGCTGGCGTAGAGAATGTTACCGCCATGATCCACCAGCCATACCGGGTAGATCCCATTGTCCATCACCGCGCTCTGGTATTTTATGGTGTCCCGCAGCTGTTCAAACCGGGCGTGTAGCTGGCAGGCGGTTTTCAGCGACGGGATCACGCGCCTGAACAGCTCAAACTGCGCCGGCTGCGGATAAGCTGCCGTATTGGCCGTCATCAGTGACAGATAGGTGGCATAGCCATTGAGGGTGCACAGCTTGACGCTGGTAAGATTATTCAGATCGTTGGGGTGATGAAACTCATTGTAATAGACGCTGCCGGCAATAAACTTATCGCCTAAATACTCGCGGTCCCGGTACATCTGCCCGACCGGTAACGCGGTCAGTATTTTTTCGGCGGGATCGATGGCCAGAAACACGTCGCGATAGGCGGTGAAAACCTTCTCCTCCAGCAGGAGTGAATCGGTCAACAGGTGCGCATTGCCTTTATCGTAGAACAGAAATGCCGCGTACTGATGGCCGGTGAGGAACGCCAGTTTCTGCAGCGCCGATTTCCACAAATCAGGATCCAGGGTGGCCATCAGCACCGTTTCAAGGATCTCGATGTAAATCAGTTCCGGATCGCTCGCCATACCGCCACCTGTGAGTCACTGTTTCCGCTGCCGGAGCGGCGCATGTGGCCGCCCTGATCAGCATAGTTCCGTCAGCGAAACAATGACAGTCCCGGTTCGCTGAGCAGACCGGAAAAGGCGATTGCCGGGAGCGTGACGCCAGTGCACCGTCATGGGGGTTCAGGATCCGCTGTTGCGGGTCTGGATAGCGCCCCCCTTGCGGCATAGCGTTCGCCAGACCATCAGGGCGCACAGCAGGGTGACGACCGCCAGCCCGCTAAACAGTACCGTATAAGCAGTGTCATAGCTCTCGCGCAGCGCCCGAAGGGAAAAGTCAGGCAAAAGCGCAGCCGCCTGCGGCATATTACCAGTCCCCAGCCAGCCTGCGGCGCGGTGAATCACCTCGGGCGCATACCCGTGAACGCGACTCTGCAGAGTCAGGTTATTGCTTGCCGTTAATACCGCGGTGACGACCGCCAGGGCGATCCCCTCGCCGGCAACGCGAACGGTGTTGAACAGGCCAGCCGCCATACCGGCTTTGGCGACCGGCACTGCGGATATCGCCAGGCCATCCATCAATCCCCAGGGAAGCGCCGCCCCCGCCCCGCACAGGATCAGCGCCAGCACCAGCTGCGGGAGGCGGTGGCTGTGAAAAGCATCACCCAGCAACAGCAACCCGACGGAGGCAATCATCAGCCCCCCCGTGGCCACCTGCCCCGGTGAAAACCAGCGGGTGAGCAGGGCCGCAACGGATGGGAAAATCAGCATCGGCGCGGTCAACGCCATCAGATACAGCGCGCTCTGCGACTCACTCATCCCCTCTCCGCCCATAAAATGCAGTGGAACGATAATCAGCAGGACAACGTAGCAACAGCAGGTGGCGACAGGCAGCAACAGTACGCCGACAAAACGCGGATGGCGCAGCAGGGAGAGTTCCAGCACCGGGTTGTTCACTCTTCGGCAGCGCACGGCAAACGCGACGAACAGCCCCCCCGATACGATGAACAAGGCCAGCGTGGTCAGCGATAAAAAACCGCGGGCCGGAATGATCATCAGCGAGGCAGTGAACAGCATCAGGGCCAGCGTAAACAGGGTTAAGCCGAGATTGTCGGGTGTCCGCGGCTCGCTTTTTTCTGCCGCGGGCAGATACGCCAGACCGATAAGCAGAACCATCGCCGAGAGCAGCGCAAACAGGGCGTATACGCCGCGCCAGCCCACCGCGTCGGTCATGAAGCCGATCAGCAGCGGACCGAACGCCAGGCCGGCGCCGAACACCGTGCCCAGGATGCTAAATGCCCGCGTCCGCTGAGCGCCGTCATACAGCTGGGCCAGCGCCGCACTGCCGCTGGCTAAAATCATCGCCGCGGCCAGACCTTGCAGAGCCCTCAGCGCGCCTGACAGGAAGAGATCGTCCGTCAGGCAAAACAGCAGACTGCTCAGGCAAAACAGCGCGGCGCCGGCGAGAAAGATGCGTTTTCTGTCAATGGCATCCGCCGTCACGCCTGCGGCCAGCAAAAAGCTGCCGAAGGTCAGCATAAAGCCATTGGTCAGCCACGACAGCGCAGCGGGAGAGCCGCCCAGCGAGTGCTGTATCGCCGGGGTGGTCATGACGCCGCCGGTAAAACTTAACGGCAGCAGCATGGCCGCCATAAAGACAGAAAGCGCGGCCAGGGCGCTGGCGGATCGGGAATGTGTTCTGGCGGTGAGTAACATCAGGCGGCCCTCATCAGTCGGCAAGGAAGGAATGAATAAACTGCCGCCATCCTATTGCGGATGTTAATGCCGATAAATAGACTGAAAATATCTTCTTAAGAGACATAAGGTTTATAATCGATGGACAGCCTGACCTCGCTAACGTCCTTTGTCCGCACCGCCGAAACGCTAAGCTTTGTTCAGGCCGCCAGGCTGCTGGGCATTTCAGCCTCGGCGGTGGGTAAGAATGTCGCCAGGCTTGAGCATAAACTGGGGGTCCGGCTGTTTAACCGCAGCACCAGAAACGTCAGCCTGACGGCGGAGGGGGCCGCGTTTCTGACCCGCTGCCAGAGTATCCTGGAGCAGATCCAGGAGGCCGAGTCTGAGCTGACGAGCAGTCTCTCACAGCCCTCCGGCAAACTGAGAATTTCACTGCCTGTCATCGGCTACCGCCTGCTGCTCCCTGCCCTCACCGCCTTTAGCCGTCTTTATCCGCAGGTTGAACTGGATCTCGATTTTAGTGACCGGCTGGTCAATCTGATCGATGAGGGATTTGATATCGCTATCCGCAGCGGTGAACTAGCGGACTCCCGCTTGATCGCCAGAAAGCTGGGGGGTTTTCGTTTTGTGCTCTGCGCCAGCCCGGCATATCTGGCGGAATACGGCGTTCCCGGCTCGCCAGCGGAATTGGCGGCGCACAAGTGCATTTTTTTTCGCTTCCCTTCGACGGGGCTGATCCAGCCCTGGGAACTGCGCGATATGCGGCTGACGGGGGATTTCAGGGCCGCTTCCGTGATGAGGGTCAATAACATTGAGGCTGCCATTCGCTTAAGCGCGGCGGGGATGGGTATCGCCTATGTTCCTGATTTTGTTGTGCGTGAGGCCATCAATGAGGGACACCTGCAGGAGGTGTTGCCCGGCTGTTGCGTCAAGGATGGGCATTTCTCCGTCCTGTGGCCTGCCAGCCGCTACCTGTCGCCGCGAATACGCTGTTTTATCGATTTTATGGCTGCGGCAGAGATACCCTTGTCGCCCGCATCGACAACTCCCGTCCCTTATGTCTAACAATTTGTGGTGATTAGCTACCCCCACTGAAGCAGAGTGAGCCGCCTCCTTCCCCTAAGGTCAGAAAAGTCGGCACCGCTGAACCTTGATTTGCAGCACATGGCCCTCCTCTCCACCTTTCACGCCAGCACATCAGGTTGAACGGTTACCGGGAGCTCGACTCCGTATATCCAAGGCGAACAGGTGTGGAGTAAATCCGAGTTCTTCGTTTCATGACAACGTCCCCCCTTGATTAAAGGAAAGCGCTGCATCGACCGATTGAACTCACAGAACGAAGCGGACGTACTGGGTAAGTTTAAAGTCTGCTGCGAGCGAAAAGCGGAAGTTCGCAGTTGATCTCGTTGCCAAACAGTCACATTACTAGCATTGCGGCGTGTTAATCAACGGGTAGCAGATCAACCATCTCAGGTCTCTCGCAGCGCCAACAGCAATATCCACTTAAGAAATATTGATTCAGATGCTTAAGAATGCTGAGACGGCTGTTTTATTTGAAAGTAGTCCTTTTGCAGACATGGCATCGAAGTAACTTTTTAATGCCTCACGCTTAAGAGCATCATTAGTGTTCCACACAGGTCCCAAGTACTTCACCCAGAGTTCAACCTCCTCGACTGTGTGTAATTTTGACGACACTAAGGGTTTAACGGCTTCTATGATGCTTATAGCTGTATCACTATTGATTACATTGTCTGGTATCGACCAATGTGCCTTACCAAGACAATCCGTATAAAATGATATTTGCTTCAATTGATCCAATATAAAGGGATGTTCTGATTCATCGCTGAAAATTGGTGCAAAATCGTTAAGATTCCTAGCGCCTTTTTTAACTGCATCAAGAAACACCCACATCATATTTTTTTCAGTATGTGAGCGATACCTGTGCCAAATCTGTTTGATATCTTTGCCATCTTTCAACAGCGACATCTCTCGAAGTATTGACACCTTTCCTGCTTCTTCTATAGCTAAGATTGCCAGAGAGGTAGCAGAGGGATAGCGTTCTAAATCAAACAAAGCAGAGGCATCGTTCAGAAGCCTACGTGCGTTAGATGATGCAGCATTCATGCCTTCTACAATTTTCTCTACGGCAAGTGTATTTTTCCATTGCTCTAGTTTTTTTGCCATAACGTTTGCTCGAGTTAAAAATTTCATCAATCTTAGGACACATCATTCCTGTTGAAAAGCTAGATGCCCTACTGTAAGTGTAAGTATCGCTGCAAAACGAACTATCAATTTTTAGAGGACCTCTGGCGCTCCAGATTCCGCTCTTGGTACACAGCAGACCGTTTGCTTTGCATCGAAATCTTAATCTTTTTTTCAGCAAATGGCCCTTCACTTCACCTTTAACGCCAGCACATCAGGTTGAACGGTTCCCGTGATCACGGCTCCGCTATTACGTTTTTTTTATTTTTTAAAATTTTTTCAGCCAATTCTGCACCAATTTTACCTTTCATTTCTTTTAATATTTTAAAAAGAGTAAGCTCATTCTTGTAACGCGACTTCCTTTTAACGTAAAACTCTTGATATTCTTCAGGTGATATTTCTGATAGTAGATATCTTTTCATTAATTCAGTTGGTTCAATTAATAAACCTTTGGCTTGTTCTTCATTCAAAGCAGGAAGCATTAAGAAGAATAAAGGTTTTAACCGCTCTGTTATTGCTATCAACCGTTTCAAATAATGTTGTGGAACACCTCTTATTGCAAAATGCAGTGACTGCTCAGATTCATTTAGAAAGTCAATTGCTTCACGCTTTGAAAAGAATAAGGGTATTACATCTCTTCCGTTATGTTTTTGTGCAAACTTGTAGTATGAACCTGAAACATTATCTTCCTCTCTTTCCATCAAAATCCAAAAAGGCTCGCCGATCCAGTCTTTTGTAGGTAAGGTTGAATTTATCAAGTAATCGGCAACCAATATGTTAAATTTTGGTAAATCATCAGTTGTCAGTAAAGTAATGCCATGTTTTTCTGCGTATTCTTGTGCGCCACTTTGGTAACCAGACTTACTGACTATTACCCCGATAATATTCCCAATATCTGTGATTTTGTTGCAAAATGGCATAATAGTATCGCGATCAAGCGGGCGATTGTGATATTTACACTCTATCGCAACACGATGTATAAAGCCTGCATTTTCAAATTGGTAATATACATCAATTTGATATTCACCTTTTAATCCCTTAAGGATAACGTTACGGCTAACTTCCACTCCATTATCTCGTGGGTTAAGCAAGGTCGAGTAGACATATTGGGTATAACTTTCTAAATCATTCCAGGTTTTAAGCATTGTCATTTTTCCCTTATAAATCATTTGAATAGAGTGCCTGATGTACTCGCTGTTCTAATTATCAAAACCATACTACCATTCTTCCATCTGGGGATTTTAAGCTATTTGGAGATATATCCTACATAGACGAAAATAGCTTTTGCTTCCCATTGGTTCAACCCTCATTTACCACATTTGTTGCACCTATACTGACTTCAGCCACCTCAAGCTCTTTTCTTTAACATAGTCCGCTTCTGCCACAGAGCGGACGATATAACTGAGCTGAAGGTCCGCTGAGAGCGAGGAGCAGAAGTTATATTAAAAATTAATTAGCACGTTGATTTAATCACCATGAAGGATAATTAGGTTTCTTTCCTCTTAAAAGAGATACTTTGTCAATTATCTCAACAGAAGCAGTTCTATAACCCTCCTGCTGAAGTAGGTGAACTGCATAATCTCTTAATTCTTGCAAAGTGGAAAAGCCGTTACTTTCGATGAGTATTATAATTATCTTAATATACTTAAAGATTTGTTCAGAGGATTCGTTCGCGTTGACGTTAAGTTCGTAAAAATCTTTACCATCATGAACAAGCTTGTTTCTTACGTCAGTATATAACTCGTCATAAACTTCTAGGTTTTTCTTAAATTTGATTAGTGAGTTATTACATGTAAGTGCTGCAATGTAGGTCCTTTGCTTCCATCCTTTCCAATCTGGGTCAATATTAGCAAGACCATCAAGTGCAAAGACCAGGTTTAGAAATTGTGATTCCGCGCCAATTGAATAAAAAGATTGCCTACATGCCCTAACTACGGAGCTAACTAATTTTGAAAGTTCATTTTCAACGATTCCATCGTAGATAGAAGATAAATATTGCAACCCAGGGTAATACAAGCTGTCAACCTGAGGGCCTAGCCAATTATTACTCACGGCAAGGGGTCTTGATATTCCACTTATCTTAATTGGTTTAAGATGAGTCATCTCACGAGGAATGATTTCTACATCATAAAATCCGTCAGAGCGTTGACCTGCAGGATTAGGGGTATATTCCATACTTGTAAATGAGCTGTGAGAAAATCTGACTAAATCAAGCGCATATTCAGCTATAGACAAACACATGTTTATAACATGGCTGTTATGATCAATGCTTGAATTAAGTTTTAATAAATCAATATATGGTAGGTCACAGTTAAACTGTATATACGAACCATCTTGCTCTGATAATCGCTTATGTGACTCTTCATCAAATTGTCTTCCGCAATAAAAAATATACTTTCCGATCTCAATGGTTTCCTGAATGAAAATCTTCTCAATCGGCACAATAACTATGCACTCCATATTTTTGTTTTTACCCTCTAATTCAGCTAATTCTAGGTTAGAGCTTCTTGATTTAGCTAACTCTATTTCTACCCACTCAAAACATATTGAGAAGTCTTGTAGAATTTCGATACTGCTTTTTTGATAACTATCCTTGGTGTATTTAAATGTAATGCCATCTCCTTCAGGATAGGCACTGGCCCAATATCCCATATCTCTTAACTTTTTTAGAGATGTTGAGATATCGTCGACTTTATTAATAAAATCCTCTTTTCGCCATAAAACATTGCCAGTGCAGTTTTCGTACGGTGGTATTAAACGAGCTTTCATATAACTTCCTTATTATCCAAGAGGATGTGACTGAAATTTTTATCAGACTTATCTACAATAATATAAATTGACATGAAAAATCTACTCAACAATTAACCGTTATGATTTGCTTGCGACGACTAAAACATGCCGATGGGTCGCATCCGCTTTTGGCACGAAGCGGACTGCACTGAAGCACTACTATGAGTGATGGGTGGACAATGCAACTAACAATGCAGTGAATTTTTGAATGATATCGAAAGTCCACAGGAAAGCTGGAATTGAAGTTGCTCGAGGTATTAATTGCCGGTCTGAACAACATCATCATATCTAATTTTAGCAGGAGATAAACATGGTGTTTGTATTTTTTGAAGTAATGGACGCACTTCCAACTAAATGGCCATGTGAATCAAAAAGAGTTTAGACGCACAATCATATTTATTTATATTCATTCGCGAGCATTGTTATTTTTTCTGCCGATAGATAAGGTAACTTAACTCCGATATATTTCATAATTTGGCGATTGCGTTTGGCACTGCCTACCTGTTTTTTCAATAGGTTAAATTGGTCATCGTTGTCTAATACTTCACTATATACTTGGTTGCTTAAACCAGAAATAGAGGAAATATAATGCTCATCTATTTTTCTGCAACACTTTATTAAAAAGGTAATCAGTGTCGTTGCTTCTTTTAGTGTAACTTTGTCCGCATCATAGTCCTCTAATGTTTTCATTACATCAAAATGATAAAAATTATCATATAAAAAAGAAATCTTAGTCTCCAAGAATCTCTTGTCAGAAGAGGATAATCCAGCATTTGAAGTGCTGGCATGGACTATTTGATTGCGCCAATGACACATAAGCTCAACTAGCAAATACCATTCCTTTTCTATTCCAGGTATAGATTTGCAAAACTCAGAAAATCTTCTCGCTTTTGAGTCATTGGTAGAAAGTTTTTTTTTGAATTCCAAATCAAAATTGAGTTTCTTCCAAAGCTCATCATCACTAATGTTGCTCATATATTCAAATAGAGCTTCAACTGCAAACACCAAAGAAGAACGAACTGCAAATCTACGCGCAGCAATGCAGGATTTTTCTAAATTTTTAGGTTCCCATTTGATATTTAACTCAGGATTTGGAACTGAATTGGCAGGCAGATTTGAGAGAGCAACAGCTATAGTATTAAGATTATGTACGCTATATCCAATTTCATTTAAAAAAAATTTAAGGTATTTAGTCTCAGTCATCTGCTTAAACCTTGGTGGCATTGTCAGGATTTGAACCCGCATTTCTAGATTTCAAAAAATTTTTAGTTTCCAGTGTTTTATCCAATTAGACGATGATGCCAGTACGTAGAACAGTATACTTTGCGCAATACTTTCGTCAATGATTATGGTCAGCAACGTCCGCTCTTGGCACAGAGCAGACGTTAACACCTACAGCATCGGGAAGCTTCTGAATGCCACATCAGCGGCATGGAGGCGCCAGACAAGGTTACATATGTCTGTAGAGTCAAATGGCGCCGAAAGCCCGGCGTAGCTGGTTACGGGTTCATAAACTCTGCCTGTCTTCCCCCTGCCCTGGTTAGCCTTAACCCGCTATCAGCAATGAAGAACTTTTAACCCCGGTGAGCGGGCTTAACGGCGTTTACGACATAAAGGGCGTGATTTCCGGGGCCTTTACCAGGGTAGCTTGCAGCTGACGCTTAGAGGGATGTTCTTAAGATATTTCAGCAACACCAGCGAACTTAACACGGTAGCTGAAAAGCCCAGCGCCGGATATCCTGCCGCGCGGCCAGCGAGAGCCGGCGGCAGGTGCGCATCATCAATCATCCGTCAGTACAATGCGTCCTATGACCCGGTACTTTTGCGTATCAAAGAGGTAAAACCAGACCGCGATGGCGGCGCCAAAGCAGAAGCAGGCCAACACGATCCACGGAATGGCATGATAAAAGGAGGAGCTGGCGGCAGCGCCGGCGGCAAACGCCATATTTTTGAATAACAGATAGACGATATAGATCATCCCCATCCCCCCAAGCAACGGCGCAACGCCCGTTTTAAACCAGTGTCCTTTGCCAATATTTTCTTTATTGCCGTGGAAGTAAACTATCACCGCAAAGGCGCAAAGCGCCTGGACAATCATAATGCCCATCGTACCCAACAGCGCCAGCAGGGTGTAAATATCCGCGTAAGGATCTTTCCCGGTGATAAAGAACAGCAACACAATCAGCGTGGCGATAACGGTCTGCACCGTAGAAGCAATATGGGGCGAGCCATGGCGTGAGTGTGAACGACCCAACGTGCGCCCGGCAAACGGAAACAGATTTTCCCGCCCGAGCGCATAGAGATAGCGCGCCGCGCAGTTATGAAACGCCATCCCGCAGGCAAAAGAGCCAGTGATCACCAGCAGCTTAAACACCCCGACCGCCCACTCCCCCAGATACTGGCGTGCCGGACCGTAGAAAATCTCTCCTGCGCGGTTAGGATCCTGCGCAAGGGCAATAGCCCGCTCCGGTCCCGTTCCGGCAATCGCCATCCACGAAATGAACACGTAGAACACGCCGATACCAATCACGCCCAGCAGAGTGGCCAGGGGAATGATCTTTTTCGGGTTCTTCGACTCTTCACCGTACATTGCCGATGACTCAAACCCCACCCATGACCAGAAGGCGAAGAATAAACCAATTCCGGCACTGGCGCCGACCACCCCTTTCGCCGGGGTAAAGGCGTTCAGCGGGTTGATCGACTCGGGGACAAAACCCTGTGGCCCTCCGCCATGGATCAGCACCGCCACCGCGACGGCGGTGAGGATCAAAATTTCCAGTACCAGGCACAGGCCCAGCACCCTGGAAGTGAGCGAAATATCGAAATAGCTTAGCACTCCGGTGGTCATTAGCATGGCGAAGGCGAAGATGAGCCAGGGGATATGTACGCTGAAGACCGTATTGATTAAATCCTCGCAGAAAAAGGCGAAGATCCCAACCAGCGCGGCCTCAAAGACAATGTAGGTCATGGTCACCGTCACTCCTGACGCCATGCCAACGATCCGCCCCAGGCCATGTGAAATGAAGCCATAAAATGCGCCGGTAGCGGTAATGTACCTGGCCATCTGCGCATAGCCGATGGCAAACAGGGCAAGGATAAGGGTGGCGACCATAAACCCCGCGGGCGCATACTGGCCATTACCACTGCCCACCGCGATCGGCACATTGCCCAGCATCGCAGTGATCGGCGCCGCCGTGGCGATAGTCATAAACAGCACCCCGCCAAGGCCTACCGCATTTGGCCGCAGCCGCTGTACAACATGTTTCTCCGCCGCTGGCGCGGGATTGGCAAGAATTTCATTGCTCATGATGAACGCTCCGTTCAGTTCAGGCACGCGGTGGATTCAGGCAGGATCTGCCCACCGTCAACAATTAGCGACTGGCCGGTGATGTAGCCAGCCTGACGGGAGGCGAAGAACAGCGCTGCCGCGGCAATATCTTCCACCGTTCCAAGGCGTTTGAGCGGCACGGCGCTCGCCATCCCGGCGATATAGTCCTCGCCCATATCCCTCAGCCCTTCCGTGATGATATTCCCCGGCAGGACGGCATTGACGGTAATGTTGTCGCCGGCCAGTTCTAACGCCGCGCTACGCATAAAACCCAGCTGGGCCGCTTTGCTGGCGGCATAGTGAGCCCAGCCCGGATAACCCGTTACCGGGCCGGTAATCGAAGAGGTGAGGATGATGCGACCATACTCTGCCCGTTTCAGCCATGGCAGCGCCGCCTGGACAGTTAAAAAAGTCCCTTTACTGTTGATCGCCTGCACCTCATCCCACTGCTGTTCGCTCATCTCTGCCAGCGGCGCCGAAGGAAAAATCCCCGCGTTGCAGCAGACAATATCCAGCCCCCCACACTGCTGTGCGGCTTCTGCGACACAGGCTTTTACCTCTTCGGCATGACTGACGTTGCAGGTCAGGCCGCGTAGCGTTAGTCCCTGCTCCGCCGCCTGGCCGATCGCGCTATCGATACGCGATGGTGTCCGGGCGGTAATGGTCACCTTCGCTCCGGCGCGGGCAAAGCCGAGTGCAATGCCAAGACCGATCCCACTACTCCCGCCGGTCACCAGCACATGTTTGTTCATAAAATCTGACATCATTTTTCCCCGTCTGTGAAAGTTTTGCGATCCCATCCGTATGGCCTGGCCGTGCAGCGATCTCCGTCGCTGGCAGGAAAAGAATAATCACGTAAATGTTGAATGTTCAACATTTTAATGTGAGATTTCAGCATAAAAATAATGCGCTATGATTGGGCACAGGATTGGTGCAAACAACCAATTAATTTACCTATATATATCAACACGATAATAAGAACAACCTCGCGTTTTTTACGCCTGAATGAGAAAAACCCACATTATACGTTCTGTTATGGTGCAACCGGCTGAACCTAGCCAACAAAATCACACTAACTATCTGTTATTAAAATAATTAACAAACAAAAATCATGATTGAAGCGCAACAGAAAACAAAAAAAACCTCACACATCTTGCAAATCCCACAACCACAACATAAAAATGTGTTAAGCGTGTCATTTCAAATTGAGGACAGCATGTTTAACGACGAGTATTTAACAACACTTACCCTGAAGCTGCGGCCGCTCCTGCCCCGCTGGGGGCTCAGCGAAGGCGCAGAGATTGGCCTGCTGACGGTTTCAGAAAATGCCACGTTTCTGGTCAGCGATAAGGCGACGCAGAGAAAGATCGTGCTGCGAGTGCATCGCCCAAACTACAGCTCAGCGGTGGAGATCCATTCTGAGCTGATGTGGCTAAACGCCCTGCATGCCCGGGGAGGTATCAACATCGCCGTACCGCTTGTACTGGATGATGGGAGCTGTATCGCCAGCCTCATCGACGGCGAAACGGTCACCCACGTCGTGGGATTCACCTTTGTTGCGGGCAGCGAACCGGATACCGGTAGCCATCTCACCGGCTGGTACCATGCCCTGGGAAGGGTTGCGGGAGAACTGCACAGGCACAGCGAAGGCTGGGTAAAACCCGAGGGGTTTCATCGCAAGGTGTGGAACACCGAGACGATTATCGGACGTCATGCCTGGTGGGGGGACTGGCGGAAAATGACGCAACTGAGCGCCGACGATATTACGCTGCTGGAGGCGGTGGAGGCCACAGTGGTCACCAGACTGGAAGCGTACGGGCAGGACGCCGACCGCTATGGGCTGGTGCACTGCGACATGCGGCTGGCCAACCTGCTGGTGAATGAGAATTCGCTGACGGTGATAGATTTTGACGACTGCGGCATCTGCTGGTTTGGCTGGGATTTTGCCACCGCCGTCAGTTTTATAGAAGACGACCCGGCCCTTGCGGACTACCGCGCTGCGTGGCTTGCGGGTTACCGTAGCGTCCGCCCCTTCAGCCATCAGGACGAAGTGATGCTTCCGGTGCTGGTGATGCTGCGCCGTTTACAGCTGACGGCCTGGCTGGCCAGCCATAGCGAGACAGCCACCGCCCGTCGCTACAGCCCGCAGTGGGGCGCCATCACCGTACGCCTGGCCCAGGCGTTTCTCCACCAGGCGTCACCGCTTAGCGCTACCGTTAACTGCAAGGAACCTGCTGATGAACAATAAAACCCCCATTCTTCAACTGAACCGTTTTGACGCGCTGACCGGCGTGGCCGACGAAAACCTGAGCAGACAGATTGCCCGTCGCCACGCCACCCAGGGGACCAGTTCGGTGCTGTTTTATCCACAACCGATCGTCATGGCGTCGGCCTCCGGAGCCTGGATGGAGGACTCCGCCGGCAACCGTTATCTGGATATGTATAACAACGTGCCGGGCGTGGGGCATTGTCATCCGCATATCACCCAGGCGATGGTGCGCCAGGCCGGGTTACTGAACACCAACACCCGCTATCTGTTCCCGGTACTGGAGCAGTACGCGGACAGCCTGCTGGCGACTTTCCCCGCCGGGCTGTCGAATGTGATATTCACCTGCACCGGCAGCGAGAGCAACGACATCGCCCTGCGGATGGCCCGCTTTATCAGTGGCCGACAGGGGATCATCGTCACCGAAAGTGCCTATCACGGCAATACAACGGCGGTGATGGAGGTCTCTCCCTCCGGGCACAAAGATGCCCTCCTGCCCCCGTGGGTGCATACCATTCCCGCCCCTGATCTGCGCAGGCTGACCGCGGGCCAGACGCTGTCTGACCTCTTCGCCGCCGACGTTGAGCGCGCCATGGACGCGCTGGAGGCGCGGGGCTTCGGCTGCGCGGCGCTACTGGTGGATACCATTTTTTCCAGCGATGGCGTTTTCGCCGATCCGCCAGGATTTCTGGCCCAGGCGGTCGCCCGCGTACAGGCGCGGGGCGGACTGTTTATCGCCGATGAGGTCCAGCCGGGCTTTGGTCGGACAGGCTCTCATTTCTGGGGCTTCCAGCGTCACAGTGTGCAACCGGATATCGTCACGCTCGGCAAGCCAATGGGGAACGGTTTTCCCATGGCCGCGGTCATCACGCGCCCGGCTATTCTGCAGGCGTTCAGCGAAAAGACCGAGTACTTCAACACCTTTGGCGGTAACCCGGTGGCTGCCGCCGTGGGCCTCGCGGTACTGGAGGTGATTGAGCAGGAGGCCCTGATGACCAACGCCCAGCGCAACGGGGACTATCTGCGTGCCGGACTGCGCCAGCTGGCCCAGGATTTCCCGGCCATCGCAGACATTCGCGGCGCCGGACTGTTCAACGCCATCGAGTTTGCCCGGCCAGACAGCGGAGAGCCGGATCCGCAGCTGACGAGTCGCGTTATCTATCACTTGAAGCTTGAGGGCGTGCTGATTGGCGCGGCCGGTCGCTTTGGCAACAGCCTGAAGATCCGTCCGCCGCTGTGCTTCAGTCGCAATGATGCAGATTTCTTCCTCGAACGGCTGGCGAAAGTAATGGGCCACCTGAACGCATAGTCTAACCGGGAGGGCAAACATCCAGTTTGTTTGCCCTCGGCGTGCAGGTATATTAACGGCATCAGCGACTTCAGGGAGAGTAACCAGCGTTCATGTCGAAGAGAAAAGAAGACCGTCAGCAACAGATCCTGCGCGAACTGGCTGAGACCCCGACCCTGCGGATTGGGGATATGGCGCGCACCCACGGTGTCTCTACCGAAACCATCCGTCGCGATCTTGACGAACTTACCCGCCGGGGCGTTCTGAACCGAACTTACGGCGGTGCGGTGCGGGCCATGAACAGTGAACCGACGGTCACGGAGCGCCATCAGCTGTTTACCGAAGAGCGTGAGCGCATCGCCCGGGACGCCGTCCATTGTATGCGCGACGGCAAAATATTTATGATCGGCTCCGGCGCCACCACGGTACATGTTGCCCGCCGGATGGCCAGCGAGCTGCGGGATATTACAGTCATCACCCACGCCTTCGGCGTCGCAACGGTGCTGTCGATGAATCCAACCATCCGGGTGATCGTCGCTCCCGGGGTGTACTGCGCGACCGAAGGGGCAATGACCGGTGCGCAGACGCTACAGTTCCTCAGCCAGTTCACGGCGGACTATACGCTCCTGGGGGCCAGCGGTATCGCCGCCGATGGACCAAGCGAGGCGTTAATCGACAGCGGAACGGTTTACCGGGCGATGATCCAGCGCGCCGCGAAGAGCATTGTCGTCGCCGACCATTCGAAGTTCGGCCTCACCTACCCCTACCACTACGCGGGCTGGTCGGGCATTAGCCGTTTAATTACTGACCAGCCCCTGCCCGACCATCTCGCTACCGTACTCGGCCGGGAAAAGGTGGTCGTGGCGCGTGGTCATGCCGCTCCTGAACAGCAGTGACCCGCGCCGGTACGTTTACCCTTTGGCGAAATTGGCCTGGATCCGCTGCTGCAGATAATCCTCGGCGCTGATGGGCGGGTACTTTCTCTGCGGCCCAAGTATCTCAACATCTTTATTGGCCTGGCAGAAAAACGCCAGGCTGTAGCGCGGCCCCTGATATTCGTGGGGCTGCGGGTTTCTCACCCGGTGGAAGTTAGACGGCAGCTGGTCGTCGCTCCAGCGCATCAGCATATCGCCGATATTGCAGGTGATGACCTCTTCCCTTGGCTCAATGCTGGTCCACTGCTGGCTTTCGCGGTCCTTGCCAGGGCAGACCTGCAGGCCGCCCTGACCGGGGCGCTGGAACAGCAGCGTCAGGCAGTCAAAATCGGTATGCGCGCCGGCCCGCCACATCCCCTGCTGCGACTGCTCGGTTGCATAGTAGTGCAGCATGCGCAAGGTGCTCTGATAGGTATCACGCTGCGGATCGTGCGCGGTGGTAAAAAACGATTCCGGAAAACCGAGCTTTAAAGCAAAGCAGGAGAGGATCTTCATCCCCAGCTGCCAGCACTGCGATTCAAATCCGAGCATCGTCTGTCGGAAGCCTGGCAGCTCCCGATCGCTTGGCCAGCGCCCGTCCATCAGCGGACGGGTTATCTGATATGACTCTTTTTGATCCGGCGTGCGGGTCGATGGCCGGACCTGCGCCTTGCTCTCCCAGCCGGCGTTGCCGGCCAGCGGATACTGGCGCTTCACCTCGTCGGGCAGGTCGAAAAACGCCTCGGTCGTGCTGAACGCCTGGCGGATCGCCGCCAGCGGAATACCGTGGTGGCTGACCTGGAAGAAACCGATCTCCACCGCCGCCTCCCACAGTTGTTCGGCAATGTCATTTTTTCTTTCGGCAAAGTTAGACAGGTCGATACAGCGCACTTCGCGGGCAAAGGTCTCTTCGCCCTGGGCGCCCATCAGCGCCTCTTTTTCCAGTTCCTGTAAGGCATAGCGTTGATTTTGGGTGGTTGCGTTCATCGTCATTATCCTGTTATCAGTTAAACAGCGGCGCGCTGTTGGAGGGTACGGACTGCCGCCAGCGCGTCGTGGCGCATCGCGTCAAGGTCGAGACCGGGAATGGCGTCATCTTCCACGATGGGCCGGCCATTCAGCAGCAGCGCCTTCAGCGCGGCGCGGCCGCCGCAGGCCACCGGGCCAATCGCCATATCATGCAGGCCGAAGTAGCGCGGATCGTCCAGCCGGTAAATGGCGAGGTCCGCCTGCATCCCGACCTGCAGGGTGCCGCTCTGCGCTAAGCCAAGGATCTGCGCCCCGCCGGCGCTGCCCCAGCGCACCACATCCTCCACCGTGGCCGCATCGGCTCCGCCCTCGAAGGTGCCTCCGGCGTAGCGCGGCTGCGCCAGCATCCCTTTGCGCGCGCGCTGCAGCAGCCATGCGGCATGGGCTTCGCTTTGCATATCCGCCGCTTCATTGGAGGCAGCGCCGTCCACCCCCAGCGAGACCGGGACCCCGGCCTGCTCCAGCGCCAGCAGATCGGCGATGCCGCTGCCCAGCCGGCCATTGCTTTGCGGACAATGAGCAATGCCGGTACCGGTGCGGCCCAGCAGGGCAATCTCCTCCGGCAGAAGCTTCACCAGATGGGCAAACCACACGTCATTTCCCAGCCAGTCGTGCTCCGCGCAGAACTGCACCGGCGTCATGGCGAATTTCTGCCGCGCGGCGTCAAGATAATCGACGGTTTCCGATAAATGGCTGTGCAGCCGGATCCCCAGCTGGCGGGCCAGCTTCGCCATCTCCCGCAGCTGGGCGCCCGGCGCGGAGTGCAGGACGGTAGTGGGCGCCATCACCACCCGGCTCAGCGAGTCGGGCCGCGGGTCGTGATAGCGGCTGACCAGCCGTTCAATATCCGCCATATAGCCGTCGAAGGTTTCCGGACGCAGCGCCACCGGCAGATCCTGCTCCACCGCCCGGCCCTGGGTCGCCCCACCCCGGCACAGAACGATGCGCATCCCCAGCGCTTCCCCTTCGCTGAAGAGAATCTCCGACGTATCGAAAGGCATATCCGGCCAGTACAGGTAGTTGTGATCCGCCACGCTGGCGCAGCCCGAGCGCAGGAGCTCCACCAGACCAATGCGCACCGCCAGACGAAAGGTATGTTCATCGAAAGCCGCGCGAAAGCGGTACGGCGTGGCGCTCAGCCAGGCCGTCAGGCTTTGGTTCAGCCCCTGCGGCTCGCCCTTCAGCAGCGACTGAAAAAGATGATGGTGCGTATTCACCCATGCCGGATAGATCACGCAGTCGCGGGCGTCGATCAGTCGCTCTTCCGGCAGCGGCGTCAGGCTGCCGATGGCCGCAATCTTGCCGTCGCGGATGCGAATATCCGGCCCGGCCAGCCGCGCCGCCTCTCCGGACAGACCGCTGAGGATGGCATGGGCATTTTTAATGATGAATGACATGGCGTCGCTCCTCAGGGTTTTACCTGCATGGTCTGGACAAAGTCGGTGGTATAGGCCTGTTTCCAGTCGGTGGCCGCCGCCAGCAGACCGGCGCTGACCATAAAATCGCGCGTCTTTTGCCAGCGGGCGTCGGTCATCGTCCCCCAGCCCTGGCTGGCGGCATCCCCGCCGTCGATCAGATGATGCTCACGGATCTGGGTCACGCCCCAGGCGAGCAGATCGTCGGTCATTTTCGGGTTGTCCTGCTTAATCAACGCATTTCCCGGCGCCGGATCCTTGAGATAGCTCACCCAACCCTCCATTGAGGCGCGGACAAACTTCGCCATCGCCGCTTTACGCTCAGCGATGGTGTCCGGGCGGGCGATGAGAATGCCGCCATAGGGAGGGTAACCATGCTCAGAAAAGAGGAAGAAGTTCGCCTTCACCCCGGCCTTCTGCACCTGGAACACCTCGGAGCTGACATAGGCCTGCTGGGCGACAGCGTCGTCGACGACAAAGGGTTGAATATTGAAGGTATAGGGGCGAACCTGAGCGTCGCTCAGCTGGTATTGCGCCTTCAGCCACGGCCACCATGTCGCCTGACCGGAGCTGGAGACCAGAATGGTTTTGTCTTTCAGCCCCTGCAGGGAGCTGACATCGGCGTGGGTCAGCAGCCCCTGGGGATCGTACTGAAAGGGCGCGGCAATGGCTTTCGCCTGGAAGCCGCGCTGAATGCCTTCCAGCAGCTGCAGATCGTAACCGATGATCACATCGGCCCGCTTGGACAACAGCAACTGCATGCCGTTGACCTGCGGTCCGCCGGAGCGGATCTCGACGTCGAGACCATATTTTTTGTACAGCCCAGTAGCCTGAGCCTGATAATAACCCCCCTGCTCCGCCTGAGCGTACCAGGAGGTCAGCAGAACGATTTTTTCCTCGGCCTGAACGGCCAGCGAGACACCGCCGAGGGCCATCAGGCCCAGCCAGCGTAAACCCCGGGGAAGGCGTGCGCCTGTTTTCATTATCCCTCTCCTCTTTACGCCGGGAGGGGGAGCGAGCGAATGTGGCTCAGCCTCCCATCCCGGTCAACATTGAACCGCGACATGGTGACTGAGCAATGTCCCGTATGGATAACCCGTACTGACCGCTTCTACTCACACTCAGCTATACAAAAACAATGCCAGATTTGATGGCCCGCGAGCGGCCGCGAAAAATCGCCTGCGCCGCCGCCCATGGGCATGCAACCTTTGATTCATGCACACAATAAACGCACCACTTTGGTGCATTGATGAATGATTTTAGTGCCTGTCCGGTCTCTCACAGCTGGCTGAAGAGCATCTCCAGCTGGTTCAGCATCATCGAGGCGGCAAGGGAAAGCTGGCGGGCGGGCGAGACGCACAGCGCCAGGGTGAAAGGCTTAAGCTGCGGATCGGTTAGCGGCACAAACGCCAGCTGGCCGGACTCGATCTCATCGAGAATATCCAGCCGGCACAGGATGCCGATGCCCATCTGCTCTTTGATCAGGGTGCGGATCATGTGGATGTTATTCGATACCGCCACCTCCTTCACCTCGTTGCCGCTGATGTTCACCAGCGCCTCCACCGGTTCGCTGATCATCAACGGGGCGGATGGCAGGATAAACGGGTAGTCGATGCACTGGCTAAAACGCACAGCGCTGCGGCCGGCCAGCGGATGGCCGGTCGGCACTACGATCCCCATATTCATTTCGGCAAACGCCCGCACCTGCAGTTCGCGGGAGGTCTGCGGATTGAGCATGATGCCGAAATCCGCCTCGCCGGAGATCAGCGCCTGCTGGATGTGGATATTGTTGATGGTGGTCAATGTAAAAGAGATGTTGGGATAATGTTTGTGCACCTCTTTAAGCATCGTCGAAAAGAAATGCCGGTTAATGGCATCGATAGTGGCGATGCGCACATGCCCCCGCCGCAGTCCGCGCAGGTCATCCAGCTGCTCGCAGACCCGGGTAAAGTCTTTTTTCCAGTTATTGGCCGCGTGCAGCAGCAGCTCCCCGGCGGCGGTCAGCCGCAGCCCGGTGGGATGGCGCTCGAAGAGCGGCATCGCCAGCTCCTGTTCCACGCGCAAAATCTGACGGTCAATAGAAGACGCAGACACATGCAGCGCCTCTGACGCTTTACGAAACGACCCCTGACGGGCCACTTCGGTGAAATAGAGCAGAAATCGGGAGAAGGCAAACATCGTTTGGGTGCTCTCTTTTTTGCAACGGGTTGTGCGAATCAAAGCTCTGGACGCAACAGTTTTATCACAATACCGTAGCATTCATAGCGGAGAAACGATCGTTTCATCCATTTTTGCACGCCGGACAGTCACCGCGAAGGAGCGGGTATCCCTTCGCTGCCCCTGGCCGCCCTGCAGACAGCGGATTGAGGGAGAGAAAACGGTAATGCACAGCCACGATCTTATTTCGGTCTCGGTGGGGGAAATATGCCCCAACGGCGAGGGAAATCTATCTTTAATATTGCAGGCGGCAGTCGGGGAAATATTACCGGCCTATTCCGCCGGGGCGCATATCGATATTATTATTCCCGGCGTTGGCCCGCGGCAATATTCCCTGTGCGGCATGCCTGACCGCGGTAATCATTATGAAGTTTGCGTCCGGCTGACGGACGCGTCCACCGGCGGCTCACGCTATTTGCACCAGCAGCTCAAACACGGCGATCGGCTCTCCATTTCGTCGCCGCGCAACCATTTTCCCCTGCCGGAGGCCAGGCGCTACCTGCTGTTTGCCGGCGGCATCGGCATCACGCCTTTGCTGGCGATGGCCGAAGCGATTGCCGCCAGAAAAGGGGCGCTGGAGCTGCATTATTATGTCGCCAGCTCGCGCCAGACGGCCTTCACATCGCGCCTGGCCCAGCTGGCCGCGAGCGGCACGGTGGCGATCCACTGCAGCGAGGAAGGCGCGTCGTTTCGCCAGCGGATCCCCGAATGCTTAACCACGCCCCACCCTGATACCGCAGTGGTGGCCTGCGGCCCGGAGGGCTTTATTCAGCGACTGCGGTCAGTCATGGAGGAATATCGCTGGTCGCCGTCGCAATTCGTATTCGAGCGCTTTACTCCCGCGGCGGAAAATAATATCGCGGCGAACAACGCATTTTATATTGAGCTGGCCTCCAGCGGGCAGCGTCTGCAGGTCGCCGCGGATCAAACCATTGCTCAGGTATTACAGCACGCCGGGGTGGAGGTGATGCTCTCCTGCGAACAGGGAATGTGCGGATCGTGTATTACCGGGGTTCTCGACGGGCTCCCCGAGCACCGGGACAGCGTGCTGACGGCGGAGGAGAAAGCCGGCAACGACCAGATCACGCTCTGCTGTTCGCGGGCGAAATCGCCGGGTCTGGTTTTGGATCTGTGAGGAGACTGACGATGACGTTCCCCTCCTCTTGCGCGCCGCTCGCCGGCATCAGCCGCGCCCGACTTCCGGCCTGGGCGCTGCCCGACGGCTGGCCGACGCAGGCCAACGATGAACCGCGGCTGGCGGACCTGGCCTTTCGCGATGGCCGGATCGCCGCCGTGACGCCCTCCGTCGAGCCGGCTCCCGGCCTGTGGGACCTGGCGGGGACCCTGACGCTCCCCGGCCTGGTGGAACCCCATGCCCATCTGGACAAAACCTTTACCATTGAACGCTGCCGTCCGGCGCAGGCCGGGCTGCTGGCGGCGATCCACGCCATGCACGAGGATCGCCGACACTGGACCAGGGCGGATATTCAACGTCGGGCGTCCGCCGCGCTGGCCCGGGCGGCAGCAAATGGCGTGACCCATTTACGCAGCCATATCGACTGGTTTACCGCCGACGCGCCGGACGCCTGGCAGGAGATCGCCCGTCTCGATACCGGCGGCATCACCCTGGAACGGGTGGCGCTGGTCCCGCTGCCCCTGTTTCGCGATCCGGCGGACGCCGAGGCCATTGCCCGGACGGTCGCCAACAGCGGGGAGCGCTGCCTGCTGGGGGGCTTCATTCACTCCTCCAACTGGGACGCCGCCGCCATGGCAAACCTGCTGCGCAGCGCGGCCCTCTGGGAACTGGATCTGGATTTGCATATCGATGAGGAGCTCAGCAAGGTGTCTCAGGGGCTGACCTGGCTGGCGGATCATCTCTCCCGCCACCCATTCCCCGGGCATATCTGCTGCAGCCACGGCTGCGCGCTGGCCGCCGGCAGCGACGCGCAGGCGGCGCTGATCCTGCGCCAGCTGGCGGCGCACGGCGTCACCCTTATCGCCCTGCCGATGACCAACCTGCTGCTGCAGGATGCGACGTTCGGCCGCACGCCGCGCCAGCGGGGGATCACCCTGCTGCACGAGGCGCAGGCCGCCGGCGTGGCCACCCTGCTTGGGTGCGACAACGTGCAGGACGCTTTTTGTCCGGCGGGAAGCTACGACCCGCTGGACACCCTGGCCTGCGGCCTGTTCAGCGCCCAGCTCAGCGACCCGTTCGACCGGCAGTCTCGGCTGATCTGCGATCGCGCGGCGCTAACCGGTTCGCCGGCAGACGCGGCCCCTTTTGCCGTCGGGGCGGCGGCCAGCGTGGTGATTTTCCCGGGTAGCGACCGTTTTACCTGGCCTTTAAACAGCGCCGCCCGTCTGGTGGTTAACCACGGCAGGTTAACCCACCGGCGAGTGTGGCAGGAGGAGATGGCACATGAGTCTTGAAGCAGGCGCGGGGGCGCCGCTGGCGCGGTATGCCGCCTGGCGCAGAGCCGGCGATTTTATTTTTCTCTCCGGCATTATTCCGGTCAATCCCCTGACCGGCACCATCGTCAACGGCTTTCAGGATGTGCCTGAGCCGGTGCGGGAGCTGCTGGGGGCGACCGGGGAATTTTCAACCGATGCGAAGCAGGGGCCGATCCTCGCCCAGAGCTGGTACGTACTGGAAAGCATCCGCCGCACCGTGGCGTCCGCGGGGGGGCAGATGAGCGACGTTATCAAGCTGGTGCAGTACTTTCGCAACCTTGACCATTTTCCCTATTACAGCCGGGTCAGGAAGCTGTTTTATCCCGACCAGCCGCCCGTATCCACCGTGGTGCAGGTCAGCGAAATGCTGCCCGACGCCACGGTATTGATTGAAGTCGAAGCAACCGTCTGGTTACCCCAGCCAATTCACTCCGAGGCACCGCGATGATTAACGGTTACATTCCTGCAGCGCGCTTTCTCCCTTTTCTGAGCTGGACGGACGTGGCCGCCCTGCCGGATAAAAGCAATACGGTTATCGTCCTCCCCACCGGGGCGATCGAACAGCACGGCCCCCATCTGCCCTGCTCGGTGGACAGCGTGATCTCCTCCGGCGTGGCGGGCCATGCCCTCGCCCGGCTGCCGGCGGCGATCCCGGCCTACGCCATCCCGCCGATCGTCTACGGTAAGTCAGAGGAGCATCTGCATTTTCCCGGCACCCTGACCCTCAGCGGCGATACCCTGCTGCATACCCTGCTGGAGATCGCCGAATCCCTCTATCGGGCCGGTTTTCGCAAGCTGCTGATGATCAACGGCCACGGCGGCCAGCCGCAGATCCTGCAGATCGCCTGCCGGGAAATGCGCCTGCGCCACGGGGATTTCATCGCCATCCCGCACGACGTGTTCAACGTGCCCAACTGCGAAAAACAGTTCCTCAGCCCGCATGAACAGCGGATGGCAATGCACGCCGGGCATAGCGAAACGGCGCTGATGCTGGCGCTGGCGCCGGAGTGCGTTCATATGGAGCGGGCGGTCGCCAACTTCCCGCCGGAATTCCCCTGCCCGACCCTGTCGAAAGGCCGTCCGGCGGCGGCGTGGGCGTCCTATGACTTTGGCCCCAGCGGGGTGATTGGCGACCCAACCCCGGCGACGCGGGAGCAAGGCGAAGGGCTTCTCGACTCCCTCGCCGCCAGCTGGGCGCAGGCAATCATCGAGATCCACCGCATGGCCTGGGTCGAACGTCGCGAACCGACCTGGGGCAAACAGCACTGGCACGGCTTTGTGCAGTCCCTACCACCCTCTTTCGCTGCTGAATCCAAGGAGCCCTGATGAATACCAGATCAACGCCAGTTTTTACCCTGCTGACCGTGGCCGCCCTCGCCGCCTCAGCCTCCTGCGTCGCGGCGGAGAAGTTCACGTTTCTCACCAACTGGTATGCCCAGGCGGAGCATGGCGGTTTTTACCAGGCCCAGGCCACCGGGCTGTATAAGCACGCCGGTCTTGATGTCGAGATTAAAATGGGCGGCCCGCAGATCAACGTCATGCAGCTGATGGCGGCCGGCCAGGCGGACTGCACCCTTGGCGACAACGGCCAGGCGCTGGAGACCTGGCAGGCCGGGGTGCATGCGGTAACCGTCGCCACCGTGTTCCAGCACTCGCCGACGGTGTTTATCACTCATGACAAAGTGAGCAACCCGGCGGAGCTTAAAGACAAAACCTTCCTGCTCGCCACCGAGGCCTATACCTCCTTCTGGCCGTGGGCGAAGAGCGAGCTGGGTCTGGCTGGCAGCAAAGTGCGCCCCTATACCTTTAACGTCCAGCCGTTCCTCGCCGATAAAAATCTGGTGCAGCAGGGCTACGTGACCTCCGAGCCGTTCTCCGTCGCCAAAGGCGGGCAGCCGTTCTATGTCTATCCGCTCAGCGACTGGGGCTACCCGCCCTACGGCAACTCGATTATCTGTATGGCGGACACCATCCGCAAACGTCCGGCGGCGGTGGCGGCCTTCGTCAAAGCCTCCATGGAAGGGTGGAAAAGCTACCTGCAGGATCCTGGCCCCGGCAACAGCCTGATCGGCAAAGCGAACCCGCAAATGAGCGCCGAGCAGATCGCCTTTGGCATTGCCCAGATGAAGCAGTACCAGCTGGTGACCGGCGGCGACGCCATGACCGGCGGCATCGGCATCATCACCGAGCCGCGGCTGAAGAAAACCTGGGACATGCTGGTGAAAAACAACCTGATCGACGCCAGCAAGGTGCCGTTTGAGCAGACATATACCCTGGAGATGGTCAAAGACGCCGGAGTGATGCCATGAATACCGCCCCGAAACTGACCGTGATGAGCGACACCCGCTTTATACCCGCCTCCGCCACGCCGGCCATCGAGGTGCTGTCGGCGGAGAAGATCTACAGCAACGGCACCCGGGCGCTGCTGCCCGTCAATCTGACCATCAACCAGGGGGAGTTCATTACCCTGCTCGGCCCGTCCGGCTGCGGTAAGAGTACGCTGCTGAAGATGGTCGCCGGCCTGGTGGAGCCCAGCGACGGCAAGCTGATGCTGTGGCGGCGCGACAGCCGGGAAAAAGCGCAGCATCCGCTCTCGTTCGTCTTCCAGGAGGCCACCCTGATGCCCTGGAGCAGCGTGCGCAATAACGTCAGGCTGCCGCTGGATCTGGCCGGCGTGCCGCGCGCGGAGGGCAACACCCGGGTGAGTGAAGTCCTTGAGCTGGTGGGGCTCGGCAAGTTCGCCGACGTCCTGCCGCGCGAACTCTCCGGCGGCATGCAAATGCGCGTCTCCATCGCCCGCGGCCTGGTCACCCGGCCAAAGCTGCTGCTGATGGATGAGCCCTTCGGCGCGCTGGATGAAATTACGCGGAACAAGCTCGACAGCGATCTGCTGCGCCTGTGGCAGGAGCAGAATCTGACGGTGGTCTTCGTCACCCACTCGATCCACGAAGCGGTGTTTCTCTCGCAGCGGGTGATCATGATGGCGGCCCGTCCCGGACGGGTGGTGGAAGATATCGCCATCCGGGAGCCGTTCCCGCGCAGCGAGGCGTTCCGCGTCAGTCCGGCATTTTCCCTGTATGCCCGTCAGCTGCAGGACAGTCTGTTGCAGGCCAGCCAGTCCGGTATGGAGCCATAATATGAAGACCACAACCTCAACGCCGTGGATCCAGCATCCGCGTTTTCTCAAAATTCTCTATCCGACCCTCGTCGCGGTGGCGGTGGTGCTCCTCTGGCAGGGCGCGGTAAGCTATTTCCGCATCCCGGCCTTTCTGGTGCCGTCGCCGCTGGTGATGCTGGACAGCCTGTGGACGCATCTCACGCCGCTGCTACTGGCGCTGCTGTTCACCCTCAAGATCACCCTGATCTCGTTTCTGCTGTCGATTGTCATCGGCTCCGCCGTGGCGTTTATCCTGGTGCAGAACCGCTTTGTGGAGACCGCCCTGTTTCCCTACATCGTGTTTTTGCAGGTGACGCCGATCGTCGCCATCGCCCCGCTGATCATCATCTGGGTGAAGGACGCCACCCTCTCGCTGGTGGTGTGCGCCACTCTGATGGCGGTCTTCCCCATCATCTCCAATACCACCCAGGGACTGCGCAGCGTCTCCCCCGGCCTGCTGAGCTATTTCCGCCTCAATCACGCCAGCCGCTGGCAGACCCTGGTGCGGCTGCGTATCCCCTCGGCGCTGCCCTATTTCTTCGGCGCGCTGCGTATTTCCAGCGGGCTGTCGCTGATTGGCGCGGTGGTGGCGGAGTTTGTCGCCGGCACTGGCGGGACCAATACCGGGCTGGCCTATCAGATCCTGCAGGCCGGCTACCAGCTGGATATCCCGCTGATGTTTGCCGCGCTGCTGCTGATCTCTCTCGCCGGGATCGCGCTGTTCGGCGTGATGTCCTGGGTCTCGCGCCGGGCGCTCAGCGCCTGGCATGAAAGCGAAGCCGTGCAATCTCATTAATGTTTTGCTGACGAACAGGAAAAAGAATGATGACTGATGAACAGCGTCAACAAGCGGTCGCGGCGATCCAGCAGGCACTCCCGGCGCTGGAGTGGACCCTGCAGCCGGCGAAACTCAAACGGCTTTCCCGCGATTTTCACTGGTTCAGTCCGGTACTCGCCGAGCAGCTGGCGGGAAAACAGGCGGACGCGGTGGTTCGCCCGCGCGATGAAGAGGAGCTGCGCCAGCTGGTCGCCGCCTGCGCGCAGCATCAGCTGCCGCTGACCTTGCGCGGCAGCGCCACCGGCAACTATGGACAGCTGGTCCCTCTCGAAGGAGGGATGCTGGTGGATATGACCGGGCTCAACCAGATCGTCGCCCTCGGCAACGGCACGGTGAGGGCCCAGGCCGGCATTCGCCTGGCGGACATCGAAACCGCCGCCCGCCCGACGGGCTGGGAGCTGCGCTGTATGCCGTCGACCTACCGCCTGGCGAGCCTGGGCGGCCTTTACGGCGGCGGGTTCGGCGGCATCGGCTCCATCAACTATGGGCCGCTGGCGGCGCCCGGCAATGTGCTCAGCGTCAAAGTGATGACCGTCGAGCCGGTCCCTCGCGTACTGACCGTCCCGGCTCCCGAAGCGCTGTTGCTGCATCACGCCTACGGCACCAATGGCATCATTCTCGAGGTTGAGCTGGCGCTGGCTCCCGTGCACCAGTGGATAGAACGCCTGGACGTGTTTGACGATTTCGCCGATGCCCTGAACTATGCCAACGCCTGCGTCCGCTCGCCGGGGCTGGTGAAGCGCCAGGTCGCGCTGCTGGCCACCCCGATCGCTGACTATTTTAGCCACCTCAACGATCGTTACCGCGCCGGGCAGCATGCGGTTATCAGCCTGATCGCCGAAGAGAGCGAAGGCGTGTGCGCCAGCCTGTTACAGCGCCATCGCGGGGCCAACGCCATCCGCCAGGCCAGCGATGAGGCCCGGGCGCACAATGGCTCGTTAATGGAATACTGCTGGAACCACACCACCCTGCATGCGCTCAAGGTGGACAATACACTGACCTATCTGCAGACCGCGTTTGATCCGCAGCGCTATCCACAGCAAATTTTACAGATGGAACAGCATTTCGCCGGGGAGGTGATGTCTCATATTGAATTTCTGCGCGATATCGAAGGCAACCTCACCGCCAGCGGTCTGCAGCTGGTGCGCTATACCACGCCCGAACGTCTCAACGCGATCATGCAGATATTTCGCGATAACGACGTCAAAATTAACAACCCCCACGTGCTGCAGGTTGAGGACGGCAAACAAGGGGTGATTCGCCCTGACGTGGTGGCGGTGAAACAATCTCTCGACCCGGCGGGATTGCTTAACCCCGGCAAGCTGCGCGGCTGGGCGCTGCGCGACCAGCTGGAACTGGACAGCAACCCGCTGGCGCGGGCCACCCGCGAAACGCCCGCGACCTGATCGCTCCGCTCCGCGTACGGGCAAATGCGGAGCGGGCCCGTCTCTCTTCCCCCTACCCGCACGGCGAGTTTTTTTACGCCACTCATTCATATGAATGAGTGGCGTCTCTGTTTCCTCCGTTATACTCATCAAAAAAGCGACGATAAATTTATTATCGCGGGTTAAATTCACGGTTCAATATTGCTCTCGAGTTAAATTGTCATTTCTGGCAGGTACTGGCAAATAGTTTATTATTCGCGATCATTAAATTATCACTTGCCCCTTGCCTACCTGAACAATAAAAAATGACCGTGAAACTTACCCGCCAGGAATTATTCCTGTGCAGTAAACACTTGTTAAAAACGTTGTCATTTATTTTTATTCAACACAGAAATAGTGAGGGTGATATGAGCGATGCCATTTCTTCGCAACTTGAAAACATCATTACGATGCTGATCGCCATTAGTATCGCCTCGGAAAGAGTGGTAGAGATTATTAAAGGATATTTTCCCTGGCTTAATCTGGAAAAGCAGGATCCAGTCATAGAAGGAAAACGCAAATCTGCCCTGCAGCTATTAGCGGTGGTGGCCGGAATTGTGACGGCGTTTTTGACGCAACCCTTCGTCGCCGGCAGTTTTTCGGCCTTTAAACACCCGGATCTGATGACATTATGTATTGGCTTGATGGCGAGCGGAGGGTCTGCGTTCTGGAACGCTATCCTTAATTATCTTTTGCAAGTGAAGAACCTGAAGAAGCAACAAGTCAACAGCGTGAAAGCGGATACAGTAGTCGATCCTCTCCCCCCATCTCCGGTTTATCAGGACATGGTTCCTGGCGCAGAACCGGTCAGCTCAAACCCCTGTTTCAATCCGGAGGGTAAATAACATGGTATGGCGTGTCGCAAAGAGTCTGCTGATACTCAGAGATCAGATTAATCAATATGCTCCGCACCGCAATAAGGCCAGCGATGGCACCATTGGTGATGAACATCATGCCCACACAAACTCGGATCATAACCCGCAGGTGTTGGATGGAAATATTGGTGTGGTTACGGCTATCGATATTACGCACGATCCCGCTCAGGGGTGTGATGCTCAGGCGATTGTCAATGCACTGGTCGACAGCAAAGACAAACGAATTAAATACATTATCTGGAACAAACATATTATTAGCGCTTCTGTCCAGCCATGGGTATGGCGCGATTACCATGGCGCCAGCCCGCACGATAAGCATTTCCACTTATCCGTAGTGCCGGTGAAAGCGCTGTACGATTACACCTTACCGTGGCTTTTCTTTAAGCCACAAACCTGGAAGTAAAAATGAGTTAATCCTCTTTCTCCTGTTACTACGAGGCTAACATGACACAACAAACTGATATTGAGAAAATAAAAGCGGCACTCAACGCCATCGAAGAACTCGAACAGATTGCCCGTTCAACGCAGCCAGCCGATGTAAAGAATTTTTGCGTGGAATATAACAAAACATGGAAAAAGAAAGTGGATGCCGCGCTGACGCTGCTTGACGGATCTACAGGCTCACTGCTTGTTAAGTTCGTTCCGTACTTACCCATGCTGCTAATGATTATTAAGATGCTTAAAGAAGGAGTTGAACAATATTGTCAATTGCATCTCGCGGTGGAGCCTCCCGTAGATAAATAAGTGCTCCCCATCCGGCCAGGGCCTGCACAGGCACTGGCCTCTTCCCCGCTACCGCATCTGGCGACATTTCTCTCAGCCCGAGGCCGACCTTATCCTGCGCCGGACAGTCCCGCCATATGGACGATAAGGCCCACCGCGGCGGCGGCGGCCAGTACCCAGGTCAGCTTCCACTTATAGCGAAACAGCAGCCCGGCGGCGGCGAGGGCAATGGCCGCAGACCATGGGTCGAAACCGGACGGTCCCCAGACGCTATGCCAGATAAAAAACAGCGCCAGATTCAGGATAACGCCCACCACCGCGGCGGTGATAGCAGTCAACGGCGCGGTAAATCCCACTTTATTATGGGTGGTTTCAATAAACGGCCCGCCGGCGAGAATAAAGATAAACGAGGGCAAAAAGGTAAACCATGTCACCAGGCACGCCGCCACGATGCCCCCCGGCAACATATCATCAACGCCCAATACCGCTTTGGTGTAGCCGCCGACAAACCCGACAAAGGTCACCACCATGATCAACGGCCCGGGGGTGGATTCCCCAAGGGCGAGGCCGTCCATCATCTGCCCTGCGGTCAGCCAGCCATAGTGGGTCACCGCCCCCTGGTAAACGTAAGGCAGGACGGCATATGCACCGCCAAAGGTCATCAGCGCGGCTTTGGTAAAGAACCAGCTCATCTGGGTCAGCGGATGCGCCCAGCCCAGCATTAGCGCCAGGGCGGCCATCGGCAACAGCCACAGCAGCATCCCGGCGATCAGTACCTGGGCGGTACGCCGCCAGCTGAAAATGGCATGGGCCGGGATCGGCGTCGCGTCATCAATGATGGCGGCCCCGCCGGGGTGACTCTGCGCACGGTGGGTGTCCGCTTTGCCGAATGTCGCCGGCGCCATCCGTCCGCCGATAAACCCGACGATCGCCGCGGTCAGGACGATCAGCGGAAAAGGAACGTTCAGCGCAAAAATAGCGACAAAGGCAGCGGCGGCGATGGCCCAGTAGGCGCCATTTTTCAGCGCCCGCGAGCCGATGCGGTGCGCCGCCTGCAGCACGATCGCCGCCACGGCGGGTTTGATGCCATAAAAAATCCCCGCCACCACCGCGACATCTCCCCAGACGAGGTAGATCCACCCCAGCGCGATGAGTAACGCCAGCGAGGGCAAAATAAACAGCACCCCGGCGATGACGCCTCCCCAGGTTTTATGCATCAGCCAGCCGATATAGGTCGCCAGCTGCTGCGCCTCCGGGCCGGGCAGGACCATACAAAAGTTGAGCGCGTGCAGGAATCGTCCTTCCGAGATCCAGCGGCGGTTATCCACCAGCTCCTGGTGCATCATGGCGATCTGCCCGGCAGGCCCGCCGAAGCTGATAAAGCCGAGCTTCAGCCAGAAGCGAAAGGCCTGCCAGAAGGAGACGGAGGCGACGACGGAAGGACTGTCACTCTGCGGAAGAACCACCGTTTTGCTCATGATTGCCAGACCTCATTTCACAGGATCTCAGTAGGCCGTCGAACAGCGAGCAGGCTGCCGCCAGCAGTTGGTGATCGTCCGTAATGGTTTCCCGCAGCCCTGCAAGCACACTCTCCACTCCCGCCGCCTCCGGGGTCGGTACCCCACCGACGTCCAGGAAGTGGATCAACCGCCCCAGGGTATCGGGGATCGCGGCCTCCAGAGCACAGCGTTGGGCCAGAACGTCGAAGGTCACCCGCGTGCCGACGTGCTCTTCAGGGTTCAGCGGCTTGAGACATCGTCAGGTTGAGGGTCAGGAGATGCATTCTCATGCTGTAGACATTACTACAGCATGTCGCGTATGTGACGTTTTCCCACGCGCTGGCTTTGATAAAGTTCGGCAACGCATTTGCGAAAAGCGCAAAAAGACGGCCCGCGCAGCGGCAGACCTGGCGCTAAGCGCGGGGTGGCGATAAGGGGCGCAGCAGCAGGGTGAACAGCGCCAGCCCCACCGGCACCAGGGAGCCCCACAGCACCGCGTTCCAGCCGAAGGCGTTGAGCAGAACGCCGGACGAAAACGAACCCACGATCATCACGCCGAAGACCAGAAAATCGTTGAGCGACTGCACCTGGGTCTTCTCTTCCGGGCGGTGGAAATCGATGATTTTCGCCGAGGCGCCGGTGAAGCCAAAGTTCCAGCCGATGCCGAGCAAAATCAGCGACAGCCAGTAATGATATACCCCGACGCCGCTGAGACCGACCGCCACCGACGCGCCGGTGATCAGCAATCCCGCCGCCGCCATGCGCACGGCGCCGAAGCGCTGGATCAACCGGCCGGTGACAAATCCCGGGCCGTACATCGCCATCACATGCCACTGGATCCCGAGGTTGGCGGCCTGCTGGGAAAGACCGTGCATATGCATGGAGAGCGGCGCGGCGGTCATCAGAAAATTCATCACCATATAGGCCACCGCCCCGCTGAACACCGTGGTGGCGAAGCCCGGCTGGCGGATAATCTCGCGCAGCGGCCGCCCTCCGCGCACGCTGGCCGCCGCGGGCTCTGCCGACGTCACGCCTGCCAGCAGAATGGCGGCGAGCGCCGCCACCAGCGCCTGAGCGAGAAAGGTGAAGGCGAAGGTATGGGTCGGCCAGAGGTGCATGGTGCCGGTGACCAGCATCGGGCCAATGATCCCGGCGGCCACACCGCCGCCCATCACCAGCGACAGCGCGCGGGCGCGACGTTCCGGAGCGACGCCGTCGGTGGCGGCAAAGCGAAAACTGAGCGCCACCGCGGCATAGGCGCCGCCGAGCATCGCGGCGAAGCAAAACAGCGGAAAAGAGCCCAGCACCACCGCCAGAGCGGCCGCCAGACCGGTGACCACCCCGGCGCCGGTACCGGCCATAAACGCGGCTTTGCGGCCCCGCTTTCGCGCCAGCGCGCCGAAAGGCAAAATCGAGGCCGCCATCCCCAGCACAAACAGGGTGATCGGCAGCGTGGCCAGCGACGGGCTGGGGGCGAGGGTATTGCCGACGATAGCGCCGGTGGCGTAGAACACCACCGAGTTGGCGCCGGCCAGCGCCTGAGCGGCGGCCAGGCGGATGATATTTTTGTTTTGCGCCGCCAGCGGCAGCATCTGTTCTGTAGACATCCGTTGTTTTCACCGGTGTGAGAGTGACGCCAGGCTGGCCGTCTGGCATCGCGCCCTGTTTGTTGGGTTCCCTGACCGTTACCTTAGCCGCAAAATACGCTTTTGCACCATAGCGAATAGCAATATTACCCGGCGATCTGACTCCTCTTCTGCGCCAGATCGCCGGGCCGGGCTTCGCAGCCCGGTTTATTCAGGGGATCAGTCGCGCCGCGCCGCGGCGAATTTAGCCGCAATCATCGCGGCCGTCGGCTGGACGCCCCCCAGGCTCCACTGTTCCGGGTCATGTTCATCAATGCGGATCCATACCGACTGGCGGAACTGCGGATCGCCCTGCCCCTCAATCTCCACCAGCAGATCGGTCATCCGCCGCAGCAGCTCACTTTTCTGTTCCGCGGTCATGATCCCTTTAATGGTTTGCACGTTAACAAATGGCACGCTATGCTCCTTAGCATCTAAGTCTAAAATTCAAACTCAGAGTAGAAGGTCAATCTCGCGATGTCAAAAAATAAATCACTGCCCTACCTCGATCCGGAGCTGTGCGGCCTGGCGGAAGGAGCCAAAATACTCGGCGACCGCTGGGTGCTGCTGATCCTCCGCGAGGCGTTTTACGGTGTGACGCGCTTTGAAACGATGCAGACGCATACCCATATCACCCGCCAGACGCTCACCACCCGGTTGAAAACGATGACCGAAATGGGATTGCTCCGCAAAGTCCCCTACCGGGAAGCGGGGGCT
This sequence comes from Klebsiella sp. GB_Kp056, assembly GCF_040064755.1. Classification (NCBI taxonomy): domain Bacteria; kingdom Pseudomonadati; phylum Pseudomonadota; class Gammaproteobacteria; order Enterobacterales; family Enterobacteriaceae; genus Klebsiella; species Klebsiella sp. GB_Kp056. The sequence goes on from NZ_JBEAJA010000046.1 coordinate 52,986, forward strand.
CGCGAGCGCTATGAATATGTTCTCACCGATAAAAGCCGTAGCCTGGCGCTGGTGCTGTTCGCCCTGATGGAATGGGGCCACCAGCAGGTGCTGCACAGCGCGCCGCATATTGCGCTGGTGGACAGCGTCAGCGGCGAGGCCGTCCATCCGGGGTTCGTCACCGCCAGCGGCAGCGTGGCGAATCCCGCCGCGCTGCAGATCGTTAAAGCAGACGAACGCTGATAGCCCCGCGGCGCAGGCTGCGGCGCGGTTGCCCCGTTACAGAACTTTCGTAGACCTCTGGCGGAAGCCGCGACGAGCAGGTATGTTGCATTGCCACGTTTCCCGAAGACAGCGGGACATTTTGCTTTCATCGAACGGTGCGATAAAGGATGACGCTCTCTGCCGGGTCCGATCCCGGCCATTATCCGTGGCGCACGCCATGACCGCCCTGGTCCGCCGCTGATCCGCGGATCGCTCATGCTAAAGGTAGAAAATGTCGCTTCGTTCACTGCGGGCTTTATGTTTGACCAGTTTCTTTATCGCCGACGTTCGCGACGGCCTTGGGCCGTTTCTGGGGATCTTTCTCACCCAGCGTCACTGGCAGGCGGAGGATATCGGCCTGTTGATGACCATCGGCGGCGTTGCTGGCCTGCTGGCGACCCTGCCCGCCGGCTTCATCACCGACACCTCGCGGCATAAGCGCGTGCTGCTGGCCGTGGTCTGCCTGGTGATAACCCTGACCACTCTGCTGCTCTGGTTCAGTCAGAAGACCAGCGTGGTGGCCCTTTCGCAAGTCGCCAGCGGGATCTGCGCGGCCTTTGTCGGACCGTTAATCGCCGGGATCACCCTTGGGCTGACCCGACAGCGCGGCTTTAGCGCCCAGATGGGCAAAAACGAAGCCTTCAACCACGCGGGGAATTTCTTCACCGCGCTGATTGCCGGGGCCATCGCCTGGTACTGGGGCATCGGCGGCATTTTCATTCTGATGGCCGGTACCACCCTGTTCACCCTCATCGCCCTGCTGGCGATCCGCGGCAGCGATATCGACGATGACGCCGCCCGCGGCCTCGAGTCGGCCGTCCCGCCCTCTCTGCCTGGGTTTGCCATCCTGTTCCGCCATACGCCGCTGCTGATCGCCGGGGTGACCCTGATGCTGTTCCATCTCGCCAACGCCGCGCTGTTGCCGATGCTGAGCATGCGGATCGCCGCCGCGCCGGGACACCTCAATCCGGGGCTGTTTGCCGCCGCCACGGTGATTATTTCGCAGGTGGTGATGATCCCGGTGGCCATTCGGGTCGCCGGTAGCATCGACAAATATGGTTACTGGCGATGCATTCTGCTGGCGCTGCTGATCATGCCCATCCGCGCGGCGCTGGCGGCCTCCAGCGACGCTCCGGCGATGATGGTCCCGGTGCAAATTCTTGATGGTCTGGCGGCAGGGATTTTGGGGGTGGCGGTGCCCAGCTTTATCGTTTCGCTGCTGCGCGGCAGCGGGCACGTCAACGCCGGACAGAGCGTGGTGATGCTGATGCAGGGGGCCGGGGCGGCAATGAGTCCGGCGTTAACCGGCGCTATCGCCGGACGCTACTCCTTTGCCACCGCCTTCGGGGTGCTGAGCGTTATCGCGCTGGTCGCGCTGTTGGTGTGGTGGCGCAGCGCCCCGCTGCTCGCCGCCTCCGCGTCGCCGCCGGTCGGCGAAAGCGGCCAGTAAAGAGAGGATATCGTCAGGCGGACAACAGCCCCCTGCTGTCCGCCTGACGTATAAGAGGCGTTAATTCACCCGCGAACGCAAGGTGATTTGCCGCAGGGCGTTGGCCATATCGAGCTGAATCAGCTCTTTAATGCCTTCGCGCTTAATAAACTGGCTGCGGTGTTTACTTTTCACCTCTTCAATACTTTTTTTGATCTCTTGCGCCGGCAGTTTATACCAGCCGCGAGCCTGTTTCTCACCGCCCATTTCCAGCCACAGCGATGAGTAACTGGCTTTCACCAGATCGCTTTTCACGTGGTAATCGGAATCGATCGCGTAGACCGTGGTGATGTTGAAATAGCCTAAGAAACCATACAGCACGCTCATGATGATATTTTTCGGCCGCGCGCCATGCAGCTCTTTGGTCAGCGCCTTCACCTCTTCGTTGGTGATATCTTTTCCGCCCTGAATACCGCCGATATAGGCGCGGCCATCGTCGGTACAGGAAAAACAGACGCTATAGACGCGACGGTCGCCGAGAAACAGCTGCAGCATCAGTTCACCCTCCTCCTGAAACGGCGACGCCAGCAGCTTAACGTCAAGCTTATCGCCATTTTTCAAAGGAATAGCAAACATCGCCCGGCCAAAATCAGCCACGTTATAGAGCTGCGGCAGCACATCCGGCTGAAATGTTTTCTCGATAAAATTCAGCGAACCGTGGGCAATATCCAGCTTGCGCCGTTTTGACATCCGTTTATTAAGATAGGCCTTAAAGGGTTTATCCTCGAAAGGCACCAGCCCCTGGGTTACGGCGGTCAACCGCGCGCACTGATATTTGGCGCAAAGTCCTTGATATTCTCTGTACTTACCTCCTGCGAGCGAGAGCTCTCTGCATTTTCGTAAAATTTTTTTATAGTTTATTTTGACCTGACCGATCACTTTATTATGTTTACGCCATTCTTTGATGGCGCCTGCAACAGTATGTCCCATTGATTAAGATCCATAGATTCATCCATAATCGCGGCCATATTAACATAAAAGATATTCGTCAACGCTTAATTACACCTTCGTTGTCCTTTCATTTAATATTGCAGCAGGAAATTGTTCTGCCGACGATAATTAAAATTAACGCCATCCTGTCAACGATTAATTATGGTAGGTGATGCCCGCCGCCCAGCGACTTAACGCTCTGTGCGTTCGGCGCGAAGCGCGGGTACATCCGCGGGCGGTTTTGCCCTATACTTGACGCTGATCCAAAACCAGCAACGATAGGTAACTTATGGAAATTGATCTCGACAACCTGGTCTTCAGCGGCCTGGATGAAGCGGAAGAGCGCAACGCGGAGCGTCTGGAAGAAGCGGACAAAAAAGCCCAGGCGATCGTTGCCGATGACGATTGCGGCGACGCCTGCAAAATCTGATTATCAAACCGGCCCGCGGGCCGGTTTTTTTTGCCTCCCGCTCCCTCAGCTGGGTAAAAACCCTTTCAGCGTATCCAGCAGCGCCTGCGCCGCCTTCGACAGCGGCAGATGTCCGGCATAAATCGCCCCAACGCACTTTTCAATCGGCGGATCGCTAAGCGGAATGCACACCGCCCCCAGCGAGGCCATCTGCGTTTTGCATAGCGCTGGCACCGCGCTGCCCCCCAGCCCGCTGGCCACCATTCTCCCCACCGTCACCAGCTGATGGCTCTCCAGGGCCACGTCCAGCTGACGCCCGCTGCGCGCCAGCGCCTCCTCCAGCATCAGGCGCACCGCCGAAGGGCGCTGGAGGGTAATAAAGTCGAGGGTTAACAGCTCCTGCCAGGTGAGCTTTTTTTTCTTCGCCAGCGGCGATTGCCGGGGAACGATCGCCACGAAGCGGTCCACCGCCAGCGGGGTAAACAGCAGGTTGTGGCTGGGCGATGGCTCGAAAGCGATACCCATTTCCACCCGCCCCTCGCGCACCATCTCGATCACCTGCTCATTTATCACGTCATGCACCGTGACGTTCACCCCGGCATAGCGGTCGCGGAAGGCTTTCAGCGCCTCCGGCAGAACGTTGGCGGCGAACGACGGCATCGCGGCGACCGAGATTTTGCCCCGCTGCAGGGTAAAGCTCTGACGCATCGCCTCCTCGACGTTATCCCAGTCGGCCAGCAGCTGACGGGCCATCGGCAGAAAGAGTTCCCCCTCCTGGGTGAGGGTCACTTTGCGGGTGCTGCGCTGCAGCAAGGCGCCCCCCAGCGCCTCCTCCAACCCTTTGATGGTCAGGCTGAGAGCTGGCTGCGACAGATTCAGCCTTTCGCTGGCGTGGGCGAAATTGAGAGTGTGAGCTACCGCTAAAAACGCGCGTAACTGTTTGACACTCATTCTCATTTTTCATCCTGTTAACTAATTGAAAGAAATTAGTTAACAGGAAATTAATAAAATTTCCAAATGAGTGGGTCACAAATTCAAAATTATCAAATCAGTCGCCAGCGCCAATGATAAGGCTATCGCAAGGCAGGAGAGACAAGATGGCAGGACTGGATAAACGCGTCGCCAGCTACGAAGCGGCGCTGGAAGGGTTAACGGACGGCATGACGCTGCTCGCCGGCGGCTTCGGCCTGTGCGGTATACCCGAAAATTTGATCGCCGAAGTGAAGCGCCGCCAGGTGCAGGGGTTGACGGTGGTTTCCAACAACTGCGGCGTCGACGGCTTCGGTCTCGGCATGCTGCTGGAATCGCGCCAGGTCAGCAAAGTGGTGGCCTCTTACGTCGGGGAAAACGCGCTTTTTGAACAGTTGGTGCTGAGCGGCGAGCTGGCGGTAGAGCTCACCCCGCAGGGAACGCTGGCGGAAAAAATCCGCGCCGGCGGCGCCGGGATCCCCGGCTTTTACACCGCTACCGGCTATGGCACCCCTGTCGCCGAAGGCAAAGAGGTGCGCCAGTTCGACGGTAAAAATTACATTCTCGAACAGGCCATTCGCGGCGATTTCGCCCTCGTGAAGGGCTGGAAAGCTGACTGGTACGGCAATGTGGTTTACCGCCATACCGCGCAGAATTTCAACCCGCTGATGGCCACCGCCGGGCGCATTACGGTAGTGGAGGTGGAAGAGATCGTGCCGCCGGGCGAACTGCCGCCCTCCGCCATTCACACCCCGGGGATCTATGTCGACCGGCTGATCGTCGGGCAATTCGAAAAACGTATTGAACAGCGCACCCTGCGCGCCGGAGGGCACTGAGATGCTAACCCGTGAACAAATGGCGATGCGCGTCGCCCAGGAGCTGCGCGACGGCGACTACGTTAACCTTGGGATCGGTATCCCGACGCTGGTGGCCAACTATATCCCCGCCGGTATTGAAGTGATGCTCCAGTCGGAGAACGGCCTGCTGGGGATGGGCGAATTTCCCGATGAGGAAACCATCGACGCCGACATGATTAACGCCGGCAAACAGACCGTCACCGCGCAAACCGGGGCGGCGATCTTCGATTCCGCCCAGTCGTTCGCCATGATCCGCGGCGGCCACGTCGATCTTACGGTTCTTGGCGCCTTTGAGGTCGACGTCGCGGGGAATATCGCCTCGTGGATGATCCCCGGGAAAATGGTTAAGGGGATGGGCGGCGCCATGGACCTGGTGGCCGGCGCGCAGAACATCATCGCGGTGATGACCCACGCCTCAAAGAACGGCGAATCCAAACTGCTGCCGCAGTGCACCCTGCCGCTCACCGGCGTGGGCTGCATTCGCCGGGTGCTCACCGACCTGGCCCTGCTGGACATTGTCGACGGGGCGTTTGTCCTGCGCGAAGTGGCTCCTGGGGTCAGCCCCGACGAGGTGATGCGTAAAACGGCGGGACGGCTGATCGTCGCCGACGACGTGCGCGAAATGCGCTTCAGCTAAGGAGAGACCATGACCGATATTGCCATTGTTGCTGCAGTACGCACCCCGGTCGGCAGCTTTCGCGGCGCCTTCGCCCCGCTTTCCGCCGTCGACCTCGGCGCGACGGTGGTGCGCAGCCTGCTTGAACGCTGCCAGCTGCCCGCCGCGGCGGTCGATGAACTGATTTTCGGCCAGGTGCTCACCGCCGGCTGCGGGCAGAACCCGGCGCGCCAGACCGCGCTGCGGGCCGGCCTGCCGGTGGACACCCCGGCGGTCACCGTCAATCTGGTGTGCGGCTCCGGGTTGAAAGCGGTTCAGCAGGCGGTGCAGGCGATCCGCTGCGGCGACGCCGGGATCGTTATCGCCGGCGGCCAGGAGAGCATGAGCAATGCTCCCTATTTGATGCACGGCGCCCGCGACGGCCTGCGTTTCGGCCACGCCAGCCTGCAGGACAGCATGATCCAGGACGGCCTGTGGGACGCCTTTAACGACTACCACATGGGCATGACCGCCGAGAACCTCGCCGATGCCTTCGATATCAGCCGCGAGCGCCAGGACGCCTTCGCCGCCAGCTCCCAGCGCAAAGCGGCGGCCGCTATCGCCGCCGGACGCTTTCGCGAGGAGATCGTCCCGGTCAGCGTTCCGCAGGGCAAAAAGCCGCCGCGTGTCGTGACCGACGATGAACAACCGCGCCCGGAGACCAGCGAGCAGCAGCTGGCCCAGCTGCGCCCGGCGTTTCGCCCGGCTGATGGCAGCGTCACCGCCGGGAATGCCTCATCCCTGAACGACGGCGCCGCGGCGGTCCTGCTGATGAGCGTCGATAAAGCGCGCGAGCTTGGTCTGCCGGTGCTGGCGCGCATCGTCAGCGCGGCGGTCGCCGGGGTCGACCCGTCGGTGATGGGCATCGGCCCGGTGAGCGCCTGCCGCAAAGCGCTGCAGCATGCCGGCTGGACGCTGGACGAGGTGGATCTTATCGAAGCCAACGAGGCCTTTGCCGTCCAGGCGCTGGCCGTCGGTCAGCTGCTCGAATGGGACAGCGAGAAAGTCAACGTCAACGGCGGCGCCATCGCCCTCGGCCATCCCATCGGCGCCTCCGGCTGCCGGATCCTCGTCAGCCTGGTGCATGAGATGCAGCGCCGGGGCGCCGGTAAAGGGCTGGCCACCCTGTGCGTCGGCGGCGGCCAGGGCATCGCCATGACCCTTCAACGTTAACAGGAGCCACTATGTTTACACCACGTCTGGCGGTACTCGGCGCGGGACTGATGGGCGTCGGCATTGCCTGCCATTTCGCCCGTCACGGTCACGCCGTCCGCCTGTATGACACCGATCCGCAACGTCTTGCCGAGGTGCCCACGGTGGCCGGGGCGATCCTGCGCGAGCTGGAGGCGAGCGGTCAGCAGGATCCCGCCGACCGCGACGCCGTGCTGAGCCGTTTAATCCCCACCCCGGCGCTGCAGGCGCTGGCCGACGCCACGCTGCTGATTGAAGCGATCCCCGAACGGCTGGCGCTGAAGCACGCCCTGTATGCCAAACTGGAAACGCTGATCGCCGACGAGGCGATTATCGCCAGCAACACCAGCGGCCTGCCGCCGGATCGGCTGGCGCAGGGCATGCGCCTTCCGGAACGGCTACTGATCGCTCATTTCTGGCATCCGCCGCACCTGATCCCGCTGGTGGAAGTGGTGCCCGGGAGCGCCACGCTGCCCCATCTGGCGCGCCAGGTAAGCGACTTTTGCGCCGGCTGCGCGCTGGAAGCGGTGGTGCTCAACCGCGCCGCGCCGGGCTTTGTCGGCAACCGACTGCAGTTCGCCCTGCTGCGCGAAGCGCTGCACATCGTCCACAGCGGCATCGCTTCCCCGGAGGTGGTGGACCAGGTGATGCGCGCCTCGCTGGGCCGTCGCTATGCGATGGTCGGCCCGCTGGAGGCGGCGGACATGACCGGCCTGGCGACGGTCCAGGATATCTGCCAGCACCTGCTGCCGGAGCTGGCCAGCGGTACGGAGATGATGTCGCTGGTGGCGGAGAAAGTGGCGCAAGGCGACACCGGCGCCCGCAGCGGGCAAGGCTTTTACCGCTGGGACGAGGCGCGGCGCCAGCGCATCCAGTCGCGCCGGGAACACCAGCTGCGCTTCGCCCTGAAACCCTAGTATCGCGTTCTGTACCCCTACAATAACAATGAGAGTGAGACGTCGTGATGAGTGTGATAATAGCCCTGGCCGCGCTGGCGTTACTGATGCTGGCAGCCTATCGTGGATACAGCGTGATCCTCTTTGCGCCGATCGCCGCCCTCGGCGCGGTGCTGCTCACCGACCCGGGCGCGGTCGGCCCGGCCTTTACCGGCCTGTTTATGGAAAAAATGGTCGGCTTTGTGAAGCTCTATTTCCCGGTGTTTCTGCTGGGCGCCGTGTTCGGCAAGCTGATTGAGCTGTCGGGATTCTCACGGTCGATTGTCGCCGCCGCCATCCGCATCCTCGGCCGCCGCCACGCGATCCCGGTGATCGTGCTGGTGTGCGCCCTGCTGACCTACGGCGGGGTGTCGCTGTTTGTGGTGGCCTTTGCCGTTTACCCTTTCGCCGCCGAGCTGTTTCGCCAGAGCGGGATCCCCAAACGGCTGATCCCCGCCACCGTCGCCCTCGGCGCGTTCTCGTTTACCATGGACGCCCTGCCCGGCACGCCGCAGATCCAGAATATTATTCCCACCAGCTTCTTCGGCACCAACGCCTGGGCGGCCCCGTGGCTGGGGCTTATCGGCTCGCTGTTCATTATCCTCTTCGGTTTGCTGTGGCTGGAGCGCCAGCGCCGCAAAGCGCAGGCCAGCGGCGAAGGCTATGGGACCGATCTGCAAAATGAGCCGGAGACCCCGGATGACATCGACCTGCCGCATCCGCTGATCGCAATCGCCCCGCTGTTGCTGGTGGGGGTGCTGAATCTGCTGTTTACCCACTGGATCCCGCAATGGTACGGCGCCAGCCATGAGCTCACCCTGCCGGGTCTGGCGAAGCCTGTCGTCACCGAGGTGGGGAAAATCACCGCCATCTGGGCGGTGCAGGCGGCGCTGCTCTCCGGCATTGTGCTGGTGCTGGTCTGCGGCTATCGCAATATTCGCGGCCGGCTGGCGGAGGGGAGCCGGACGGCGGTGGGCGGGGCGATTCTCGCGGCAATGAACACCGCCTCTGAGTATGGCTTCGGCGCGGTTATCGCCGCCCTGCCGGGTTTCCTGGTGCTGTCGAAAGCCCTCGCGGCCATTCCCAATCCGCTGTTAAACGAGGCGATCAGCGTCACGGTGCTGGCCGGGATCACCGGCTCGGCCTCCGGGGGAATGAGCATCGCCCTGGCGGCAATGTCCGAAACCTTTGTCGCCGCCGCCCACGCCGCCAATATTCCGCTGGAGGTCCTGCACCGCGTCGCCGCCATGGCCAGCGGCGGCATGGACACCCTGCCGCATAACGGGGCGGTGATCACCCTGCTGGCGATCACCGGCCTGAGCCATCGCCAGGCCTACGGCGGCATTTTCGCCATCACGGTGATCAAAAGCCTCGCGGTGCTGTTTGTCATTGCCACGTTCTATGTGACCGGCATTGTCTGAGACCAGATTGAAGGAGTAATAAAATGAATTTAGACGGTAAAACGGCGCTGGTTACCGGCTCCACCAGCGGCATCGGCTTAGGGATCGCCAAAGTGCTGGCGCAGGCGGGCGCCCAGCTGGTGCTCAATGGCTTCGGCGACAGCAGCCACGCCAGGGCTGAAGTCGCCGCGCTGGGCAAGATCCCCGGCTATCACGACGCCGACCTGCGCGACGTTGGGCAGATCGAGGCGATGATACGCTATGCCGAAAGCACCTTCGGCGGCGTCGATATCGTGATCAATAACGCCGGTATCCAGCACGTCGCCCCGGTGGAGCAGTTCCCGGTGGACAAATGGAACGACATCATCGCGATCAATCTCTCCAGCGTCTTCCACACCACCCGCCTGGCGCTGCCAGGCATGCGTCAGCGCGACTGGGGGCGCATCATCAACATTGCCTCAGTGCATGGCCTGGTGGCGTCGAAAGAGAAATCGGCCTATGTCGCCGCCAAGCACACGGTGGTCGGCCTGACCAAAACCGTGGCCCTGGAAACCGCGCGCAGCGGCATCACCTGCAACGCCATCTGCCCCGGCTGGGTGCTGACCCCGCTGGTGCAGCAGCAGATCGATAAGCGCATCGCCGAAGGGGTCGACCCGCAGCAGGCCAGCGCGCAGCTGCTGGCGGAAAAACAGCCCTCCGGGGAGTTTGTCACCCCGCAGCAGCTGGGCGAAATGGCGCTGTTTCTGTGCAGCGACGCCGCCGCCCAGGTGCGCGGCGCGGCGTGGAACATGGACGGTGGCTGGGTGGCGCAGTAAACCGCAGGCGTCGCGACGATCAGAACATCGCCAGAAAGCGTTTCACCGTGCGCGAGCGCTCGAAGCGCCGCCAGGCGATGGCGATATCGGTCTTCAGCGGCGCCCCGCTGAGCGGGTGATAGCTGACGTTCGGCTGTTGAATGCAGGTCATCGACTGCGGGACCAGCGCGAAGCCGAACCCGGCATTGACCATGCTCAGCGATGACGAAATCTGCGACGACTGCCAGGCGCGCTCCATATCGATGCCGGCGCGCAGGCAGCTGTTGTACACCAGCTCATACAGCCCCGGGGCCACCTCCCGCGGGAAGAGGATCGGCGCCACGTCGCGCAGCTGCTCCAGGGCCAGGGTCGGCTGCGTCGCCAGCGGGTTGTCGCGCGGCAGCGCGATAACCATCGGCTCCTCATCGATAATCCGCAGATTAAAGGCTTTACTGCTCTCGCACGGCAGACGGACGAAGGCGATGTCCAGCTCGGCCTCGCTCAGGGCGGTCATCAGATTAGCCATATTGTCTTCCATCTGGTGCAGGGTCACCCCGGGGTGATCGAGCTGAAAACGGTGCAGCAGCGTGAAGATTTGCGGGTGGAAAGCATCAGAACTGGTAATGCCTAGCGACAGGCTGCCGTTCATCCCGCGGGCAATGCCCTTGGCCTTCTCCAGCGCCGCATCGCTCATGGCGAGGATCTGGCGGGCATCCTCATAGAACGACTCACCGGCCTCGGTGAGCTCCACCCCACGGGTCAAACGCCGAAACAGCGGGGTCCCCACCTCGCGCTCAAGCCGCTGAATTTGCTGACTTAACGGAGGCTGTGAAATACCCAGTTCCTTGGCGGCCTGGGTGAAGTGCCGCGTCCTGGCGACGGCGACAAAATAGCGAAGATAACGAAGTTCCATATCGAAAACGTCTCAAACCAGCATGGTTTCTATATTGGAACTGTGAGCTGAATCGGGTCAACATTTATTTAACCTTTCTTATATTTGTTGAACGAGGAAGTGGTATATGAATCATTCTGCTGAATGCACCTGCGAAGAGAGTCTGTGCGAAACCCTGCGGGCGTTTTCCGCGCAGCATCCCGAGAGCGTGCTCTATCAGACATCGCTCATGAGCGCCCTGCTGAGCGGGGTTTACGAAGGCAGCACCACCATCGCGGACCTGCTGAAGCACGGCGATTTCGGTCTCGGCACCTTTAATGAGCTGGACGGGGAGCTGATCGCCTTCAGCAGTCAGGTCTATCAGCTGCGGGCCGACGGCAGCGCGCGCAAAGCCCAGCCGGAGCAGAAAACGCCGTTCGCGGTGATGACCTGGTTCCAGCCGCAATACCGGAAAACCTTCGACCATCCGGTGAGCCGCCAGCAGCTGCACGAGGTGATCGACCAGCAAATCCCCTCTGACAACCTGTTCTGCGCCCTGCGCATCGACGGCCATTTCCGCCATGCCCATACCCGCACCGTGCCGCGCCAGACACCGCCGTACCGGGCGATGACCGACGTCCTCGACGATCAGCCGGTGTTCCGCTTTAACCAGCGCGAAGGGGTGCTGGTCGGCTTCCGTACCCCGCAGCATATGCAGGGGATCAACGTCGCCGGGTATCACGAGCACTTTATTACCGATGACCGCAAAGGCGGCGGTCACCTGCTGGATTACCAGCTCGACCACGGGGTATTGACCTTCGGCGAAATTCACAAGCTGATGATCGACCTGCCCGCCGACAGCGCGTTCCTGCAGGCCAATCTGCATCCCGATAATCTCGATGCCGCCATCCGTTCCGTAGAAAGTTAAGGGGGTCACATGGACAAACAGTATCCGGTACGCCAGTGGGCGCACGGCGCCGATCTCGTCGTCAGCCAGCTGGAAGCCCAGGGGGTACGTCAGGTGTTCGGCATCCCTGGCGCCAAAATCGACAAGGTATTCGACTCACTGCTGGATTCCTCCATTCGCATTATTCCGGTACGCCACGAAGCTAACGCCGCCTTTATGGCCGCCGCCGTCGGGCGCATTACCGGTAAAGCGGGCGTGGCGCTGGTCACCTCCGGTCCGGGCTGTTCCAACCTGATCACCGGTATGGCCACCGCCAACAGCGAAGGCGACCCGGTGGTGGCCCTGGGCGGCGCGGTGAAACGCGCCGATAAGGCCAAACAGGTCCACCAGAGTATGGATACGGTGGCGATGTTCAGCCCGGTGACGAAATACGCCGTCGAGGTGACCGCGCCGGACGCGCTGGCGGAAGTGGTCTCCAACGCCTTCCGCGCCGCCGAGCAGGGCCGCCCGGGCAGCGCTTTCGTCAGTCTGCCGCAGGATGTGGTCGATGGCCCGGTCAGCGGCAAAGTGCTGCCGGCCAGCGGGGCCCCGCAGATGGGCGCCGCGCCGGATGCCGCCATCGACCAGGTGGCGAAGCTTATCGCTCAGGCGAAGAACCCGATCTTCCTGCTCGGCCTGATGGCCAGCCAGCCGGAAAACAGCGCGGCGCTACGCCGTTTGCTGGAAGCCAGCCATATTCCGGTCACCAGCACCTATCAGGCCGCCGGGGCGGTAAATCAGGATAACTTCTCTCGCTTTGCCGGCCGGGTCGGGCTGTTTAACAACCAGGCCGGGGACCGTCTGCTGCAGCTCGCCGACCTGGTGATCTGCATCGGCTACAGCCCGGTGGAATATGAACCGGCGATGTGGAACAGCGGCAACGCGACGCTGGTGCATATCGACGTCCTGCCCGCCTATGAAGAACGCAACTATACCCCGGACGTCGAGCTGGTGGGCGATATCGCCGGCACCCTCAGCAAGCTGGCGCAAAATATCGATCGCCGGCTGGTGCTCTCCCCACAGGCGGCGGAGATCCTCCGCGACCGCCAGCACCAGCGCGAGCTGCTGGACCGCCGCGGCGCGCAGCTGAATCAGTTTGCCCTGCATCCGCTGCGTATCGTTCGCGCGATGCAGGATATCGTCAACAGCGACGTCACGCTGACCGTGGACATGGGCAGCTTCCATATCTGGATCGCCCGCTACCTTTACAGCTTCCGCGCCCGTCAGGTGATGATCTCCAACGGCCAGCAGACCATGGGCGTCGCCCTGCCCTGGGCCATCGGCGCCTGGCTGGTCAATCCTGAGCGCAAAGTGGTCTCCGTCTCCGGCGACGGCGGCTTCCTGCAGTCGAGCATGGAGCTGGAGACCGCCGTCCGCCTGAAAGCCAACGTGCTGCACCTGATCTGGGTCGATAACGGTTACAACATGGTGGCCATCCAGGAAGAGAAAAAATATCAGCGCCTGTCCGGCGTCGAGTTCGGGCCGATGGATTTTAAAGCCTATGCCGAGTCCTTCGGCGCCAAAGGGTTTGCCGTGGAAAGCGCCGAGGCGCTGGAGCCGACCCTGCGCGCGGCGATGGACGTCGACGGCCCGGCGGTAGTGGCCATCCCGGTGGATTATCGCGATAACCCGCTGCTGATGGGTCAGCTGCATCTGAGTCAGATTCTGTAAGTCATCACAATAAGGAAAGGAAAATGAAAAAAGTCGCACTTGTTACCGGCGCCGGCCAGGGGATTGGTAAAGCTATCGCCCTTCGTCTGGTGAAGGATGGATTTGCCGTGGCCATTGCCGATTATAACGACGCCACCGCCAAAGCGGTCGCCTCCGAAATCAACCAGGCCGGCGGCCGCGCCATGGCGGTGAAAGTGGATGTCTCCGACCGCGATCAGGTGTTTGCCGCCGTCGAACAGGCGCGCAAAACGCTGGGCGGCTTCGACGTCATCGTCAACAACGCCGGCGTGGCGCCGTCCACGCCGATCGAGTCCATTACCCCGGAGATTGTCGATAAAGTTTACAATATCAACGTTAAAGGGGTGATCTGGGGCATTCAGGCAGCGGTCGAGGCCTTTAAGAAAGAGGGTCACGGCGGGAAAATCATTAACGCCTGTTCCCAGGCCGGCCACGTCGGCAACCCGGAGCTGGCGGTGTATAGCTCCAGTAAATTCGCCGTACGCGGCTTAACCCAGACCGCCGCTCGCGACCTCGCGCCGCTGGGCATCACGGTCAACGGCTACTGCCCGGGGATCGTCAAAACGCCGATGTGGGCCGAAATTGACCGCCAGGTGTCTGAAGCTGCCGGTAAACCGCTGGGCTACGGTACCGCCGAGTTCGCCAAACGCATCACCCTCGGTCGTCTGTCAGAACCGGAAGATGTCGCCGCCTGCGTCTCCTATCTTGCCAGCCCGGATTCTGATTATATGACCGGTCAGTCATTGCTGATCGACGGCGGGATGGTGTTTAACTAATAAATAATAAGCTCTGACATGGCTTGCCCCTGCTGATATGCAGGGGCTTTTTTTGGTTTGGGTGTGAGCATCGTGCAAAACGCAGCAACGATATTTGAAGGTCTCTGGCACGACGTGGGCAATCTGACTGGGTTGAAGGCCTGCTTTGAGCGAGGAGCATGTATTTTTCTTCACCCTCTACTTCGTCCATTCTTTATGCAGTAACGCATAGATGTATGTGTCGTCATACCTTGCCTTACCATCGTCGTTTTCAAAGGAGACAAACTCTTTAAAACAACCTTCCTGTCGCATATGCAAACGTTCACAGAGTTTTTGAGAGGCCAGGTTGTAAACTTCTACCCAGGCGTACAAACGTCTGGCACCTTTTACTTTAAATAAATAATCAAACAGTGCAGCAACTGACTCGCTTGCATATCCCTGATGTTCATAACGTTGATTAAAATGCCAGCCTACTGACCAGGTATTGCTGTCTGGCTCGTTGCTATTGTCCGCAAAAAGATGTCCGATTACGGTATCGGTTTCTTTTAGACAAACGGCATACTGTGCTGGGTCAGAGGCTCGTTTAGCCACGTCGACCGCTGCCTCAGCGAGTGAATGTAACTTTTCATCCTTAAAGCAAGGAGTACGTGGTGAAGAGAGGTAATCGAAAAGTGCTGGCGCATCCTCTTTCTTAAAATGGCGAATGATTAACCTTTGCGTGGTAATAATGTTCATAATGTCCTTGAAAATGTAATGCCAGCCAGTTCAGTAAAAGTCTGTTTTAAACTGGCCGGAACACAGGGCTGAAATTAGCCGTTCCGGCTATTCCCCGGTCTGTCTTTTCGCATGCCAGTAAATCGTGTGATCGTCACGAAAAATACCGGAACAAAGAAAATGGCCAGTAGCGTTCCGCTAATCATCCCGCCGAATACACCGGTACCAATCGCATGCTGTGTGCTGTCGCTGGCTCCACTGGCAAGCATCAGCGGAACAACACCTAATGTAAAAGCCAGAGATGTCATCAGAATTGGCCGTAAGCGTTGCTTTGCAGCCGTCAATGTCGCGTCAATAAGGCTCTTTCCTTCTTTCAGCAATTGTCTCGCGAACTCGATAATCAGAATCGCATTCTTGGCGGAAAGTCCAATCAGGGTTATCAGACCCACTTTGAAAAAGACGTCATTCGTCATATTCGTAACGGATACGGCCAGCACAGCGCCGAGCAGCCCCAGAGGAACAACGAGCATAACCGCGAAGGGAATGGACCAGCTTTCGTATAGAGCAGCCAGCACCATGAATACCACCAGTACCGAGAGCACAATAAGACCCGGAAGCTGTGATGCAGACTCTTTTTCCTGTAACGAACTTCCCGCCCACTCACCGGCGAACCCCGGTGGTAAGTGCTTAGCCAGATTGTCCATTGCCGCCATTGCGGTACCTGACGATTTTCCCTGTGCGGCACTGCCGGTTAGGCGTATGGCAGGATATCCCTGATAGCGTATCAGTTGCTGCGGCGCAACATTCCACGAAAGCGACACAAAAGTGGATAATGGAAGCATCTGCCCCAGACGGTTTTTGACAGACAAAACCAAAAGTTGTTCAGGCTGCATCCGGTATGGCGCGTCCGCCTGGACGATAACCTGCTGAACCCGACCATTATTGGTATAGTCATTCACATAATTGGAACCTGCTGCAACGGAAATGGTTTGATTTATTTCATCAAACGATACCCCCATGGCCTCCGCTTTTTCCCTGTCGATATGCAGGGAAAGGCTTGTTCCCTCACCAAGTCCATCAATATAGACATCGGCAAGGTGAGGATTATGATTTGCCTGTACAATAAGCTCATCGGCCGCCTTTTTGAGTGCCTGATAGCCTTTCCCCCCTCTGTCCTGTAAATAATAAGTGAACCCGGATGAGGTTCCCATATCAGAAATGGCCGGAGGCAGCAGACTCATTGTTACGGCGTCCGGCACGTTTGCCATTTGGGACTGAATATGGTCAGCTTCTTCCTGTGCCGTGGTTCCTTTGCGTTGTTTCCAGTCCTTGAGGGTGGTGAATGCCATGGCCGAATTTTGGCCTGACCCTGAGAAACCAAATCCCAGGATCATAATGTTACTTTTTACCGCCTGCCGATGGGCGATCTCCTCTTCAAATGTATCGACGACCTTAAGCGTCCGCTGCATCGTGGCATCAGAAGGAAGCTGGATTGAGGACATAAAATAACCCTGATCTTCATCGGGTAAAAATGATGAGGGTAAGGAGGACAGCCCGGCAAACAATGCCAAACATAATGCAGCGTAGATCATCATCATACGGCCAGTACGCTTCAGTACAAATCCCAGACCAGTGGCGTAAAACGAAGTGAGGCGATGAAAGTGAGCGTTAAACCACGCTGAAAATGCGCTGCTTTTACCCTGATGAATACCATGTGGTTTGAGCAGGGTTGCACAAAGCGCAGGCGTTAACGTCAGCGCCAGGAATGCCGACAGTAAAATGGATATCGCCATTGAAATGCTGAACTGTCGATAAATAATACCCACAGAACCGCTGGCAAAGGCCATTGGTATAAACACTGCAGTGAGCACCAGCGTAATACCAATGATTGCCGGCGTAATTTCACGCATCGCTTCTCGCGTTGCATCCTGTGGAGACATTTTTTTGTCTTCCATCAGTCGTTCGACGTTCTCTACCACAACAATAGCATCGTCAACAATAATCCCGATGGCCAGTATCATTCCAAACATGGTTAAAATATTGATGGAATAACCGCTTAATAGCATTACGGTAAATGTGCCGAGCAGCGCCACGGGTGCCACAATCGCAGGAATAAGCGTACAGCGTATCTTGTGAAGGAAAAGCAGCATCACGAAAAAGACCAGAACCATGGCTTCAACAAATGTCTCAACTACCTTCAATATCGATAGCTTTACAAATGGAGCCGTATCGAAAGGCACGGTGAATGTCATTCCCGCGGGAAGCACACCGGACAGTTCTGTTAACCGCGCGCGGATACCCGACGCAGTACTAATCGCATTTGCGCCAGGAGACAATTGAATGGCGGCTGCCGTTGCAGGCACGCCATTTTCACGGATGCCAAATGCGTAACTTTGCAACCCGGATTCCACGCGGGCAACGTCTGCCAGTGTCACCCGGGCGGCTGAGACCTGTGATTTAATCGTGATATTGCGAAATTCTTCAACCGAAGAGAGCTGCCCTTTTACCGTTATTGGATAGGTCACCTCTTGGCTGCTCGTCGCGGGTTCATCTCCGGTTCTGCCCGGTGAAACAATCACGTTTTGTTGACTGATGGCGCTTAATACATCCGTAACAGAGAGCCCATAGCTGTGTAATTTCATCGGGTCCAGCCATATGCGGAGTGCCTTTTCTCCGCCAAAAAGCTGAACTTTACCTACACCAGGTACGCGACGGAGTTCATCAGTAACATTCCTTGCAAAATAATCGCTTAAGTCAGCTTCCTGATAGTCTCCGTTTGGCGATTTTAAGCCCACCATCATTAAAAAACCGGAATTAGCTGCCTCAACATTTATCCCATTCTGTCTGACCGACTGCGGCAGGCGGGATTCCACAATTTTAATTTGGTTCTGCAGATCCATCTGGGCGAGTTTGGTGTCGGTGCCTGGTTTGAAAGTTACCGTAATTGACGCCATCCCTGTCGTGTCACTGGAAGATTCAAAATAGAGTAAATTGTCAACACTCGCAATTTCACGCTCGATCAGAGACACGACGGATGTGTTCATCACTTCCGGGCTGGCTCCGGGGTAACTCACTGAAATGATAATGCCGGGTGGCGCAACTTCAGGGTATTGCGCAACCGGTAAACGAGGTATGGACAACAGTCCCGTCAGAACAATAAACAGGGCAATAACCCATGCGAAGATGGGGCGCTCAATGAAAAAGTGCGGCATCAGGTGTACTTCCAGTCAACATACAAAGGGTAAAAGTTCAGCATGGTTATCCTGATAAAGAGGTCTCATCGTCTGTCGAAACCCGTTTACCGATATCCCTGAGCTGGGAAAATTTCTCAAGAAGTTGTGGTGCGTCATCCAGGCTTGTTGCAAACATCCACATATAGGTCATGACGGAATAAATATGTCCGGCATTAATTCCGGATTCCATGCTCATCCTGATAATGGTCATGGAAAAGAGAGCCGAAACCAGAAGGCCTATTGATAAATATCCCCTTGCCTCTCTGTCGGATAACACCACGCGCAGACGGGCAAGTGTGTCATAATGTCGCTTAAGAGCACTAAAAGGCGCCTTATTAACATAATCGACCTCTTTCTCAAGGCGATTATTCA
This sequence comes from Klebsiella sp. GB_Kp056, assembly GCF_040064755.1. Lineage (NCBI taxonomy): Bacteria > Pseudomonadati > Pseudomonadota > Gammaproteobacteria > Enterobacterales > Enterobacteriaceae > Klebsiella > Klebsiella sp. GB_Kp056. The sequence continues at coordinate 71,438 of NZ_JBEAJA010000046.1, forward strand.
GCCGTCTGTAGAATGTCTCATTTTTGCTGGCATAGCTTGAGACAAAACACATCAGTATTCCCACGATGATCAAACAGGCTATACCTGTCCAGAACTCAATCCATAACAGCATAATTGCTGCGCCGAAAAGGGAAATGATTGAGGTGATCAAGACCGGCAGGTGCAACTCGAAGAAATCTACAAATTCACGGGACAGAGTGACTCTCGCAGCAATAGTCGAGTGATTAAGTGAATATTTTCGCTGAGCTAATACTACAGTCACAGCAAGACTTGCGTAGATACGTGCAAACGTTCGCGTATCGACACTACGTCTGGTGGCTCCCATGCACCACATGAACAGAACCATCAGGCCATAAAGGGCCGCATGTGACGTCTGTCCGCCCAGGATGGCATTTATCGCCATGCCCGCCAGAACGGGGTAGAGCAGGAATGCAACGTTTTCAGCAATAACCAGCATGAAAGTAATGCACAATTTCTTTCTGTACCGCCAGGCAAGTGTCTTAAGTGAGATAGCAACCCCGGGGGCCATAGGTTTGTTGTTGCCTTTATGAATCATGATAAATTTGTATTAAACATCTGGGTGTAAAGGGTTCTGCCGTTGGTTTATTTTTTAGCTAAGTGAAACGAGACAGCATAATAGAGCAGTCATAAATCAATGGCTAAGTGTAACGTGATGATGTCAATCGTGAATGGATGTTTTATGGAGGATATGTGTACTCACTCCTGAAGTTATGTATCATGTTGACATTGCATAATATCAAACCATTCTTATACATAAACATAAAGGTAGTCCGCAAAAGAAAACCATTAAAAAAAATTCATAATAAAAAACAAAATCATAGATGTCTGGAAAAGTATTCAAAAGCAGATGCAATACAATGATGGTGTGTATAAACAGTAAAATCAGACCGACAGTTATTGCAATGAAGCTTTTAAAAACTCCAGGTTTTTTCTGAGCGATAAATGATAATACTGTAATGATTATCAAAACACGAATCAGTAAAGATGAGGGTAATGTGGATTCTACTTGTTCATTAATTGAATGCACAAGGTAAAGCCAGGTAGATAACAACCCATATGAAACGATGCAAAATAAAATTGAGGCTATCAAATTCTCGCGACGGAAAAAACATTTAGTCAGCACCCTAAACCTCCTAAGACAAAGTACATATTGCATGCAACACTTAACCTGGTTGGAGATTATCACTTAGCGATGTTGATTAATTATTTATAAAATGTGTAGTGAATATGGAGAGCGTAGCTGGTAAAATTTTAAGAAAATTTCTTGGTGAACTTTTCCAAAAAATATCTGTCCAAAAACATAAAATTGAAAATTCATGTTTGTAATTGAGTTAAAGAACTTTAAGCATGACGATAAAAGTGCTTTCAGGGTAAAATGCATGTTGTCCTCAGCACTGTGGAAGAAAATATGAACAACAACAATCTGATTATCGTCGCAGAAGACGATGATGACATCGCTGCCATACTGACAGGCTATTTACGTAAGGCAGGTATGAAAACCTTAAGAGCTGAAGACGGTGAGCAGGCAATTAATCTTACCCGTCTGAACAAGCCTGATCTCCTGCTGTTGGACATCCACCTGCCCGTGTACGATGGCTGGAATGTTCTCACCACGTTAAGAAAGGAAACGAATGTACCGGTCATCATGGTGACAGCACTGGATCAAGACGTTGATAAACTGATGGGGCTACGACTCGGGGCGGACGACTATGTGATAAAACCCTTTAATCCATCTGAGGTTATTGCCCGGGTTGAAGCTGTGCTTCGCAGAACCAGACCGGTTGCAGAGTCTACACATTCACGGCCTTTAAGAACGCCTTTTTTAACGATTTATCCTGATGAGTTTTACGTTGAAATCACTGCACAAGGTGAAGTTTCCACGCCAGTATTAACCACCACTGAGTTTAAGCTTTTAACCTATCTGGCGAGAAACCCGAGAAAAGTCTGTTCACGTGAAGAGTTACTCGATGCGTGTTTACCTGAGGGAGACTCGCTGGATCGTACTGTAGACAGTCATATGAGTAAACTTCGGAAAAAGCTTGAACATGCCGGATTGAAGGGCATTCCGGAAAGCATCCGAGGATTAGGCTACCGGTTGGGTGACAAAAAATGAACAAAGAAACGATTCTGAGTCGTCAGATTTTGACATATATGTTGTTGTTAACGTTTGTTATTATTGCCATTGCAATACTCGGTTCCTACTTATTTTATAGTTTCCTGATTTATTACCTGCCGGGTGGAATGAACGAAGGTAGTGAAGATGCCATGACATTCCTTGACTGGATGTGGATTCTGATGGCGTCCATTACCAGTCTGGTCGTTGCACTTTTCTTTACCGTAAAGCTGTCTGCCAGAATATTCAACCCACTGAATGACGTCGCATACAGCCTGAAACAAATCTCTCAGGGAAACCTTAGTGCCAGAGCATTTAACAGCAGTTCTAAGTTGGGAGAGATGAATAGGCTCGTCAATGACTTTAATGAGATGGCTGAAAAGTTACAGACGCTGGATGCGCAGCGAAATTTATGGAATGCTGCAATTGCTCATGAACTCCGGACGCCAGTGACTATCTTACGTGGGAGGCTTCAAGGACTGGTTGACGGCGTTTTCGAACCAGAACCGTCGTTATTCAGGAACCTTCTTAAACAAACTGAAGGTCTGACCAACTTAATTGAGGATCTCCGCGTCGTGAGTTCGTCAGGAGGCGCTGGGTACTCCTTGATGCTGAGTGAAGTCGATCTCAAGTCCACGATTTCAAATGCGCTTGATACCTTTTGGCCGGACTTTGATAAAAAGCATTTCAAAATTGTCACTGAGATTAACCATCAGTATTGCGTTTGCGATCCCTTACGCATTATTCAGTGCCTCACCGTTCTTTTTGACAATGCCTTAAAATATTCCACATCACAGACGCTGCTAATAAAGAATGGTATTACAGGAAACGATAATTTTATTATCGTTCAGGACAAAGGACCTGGAATTCCTGAAGAACTCCAGAAGTCCTTATTCCAGCCTTTTCAGCGAGGACAATACGCCAAAAATATTAATCCAGAGGGCTGTGGTTTGGGGTTGTCGGTAGTTAAAGCCATTATGTGCGCCCACGGCGGAGACGTTAGCTATAGTATGACACCAGAAAATGGCTCACTTTTCAAACTCTCATGGCCTGTTTAAGGGCATGAATATACAGGCTCGATTGAACTTGTTTTAGCAACAGACAGATCCCACATACTGCCGATTTTGGCGTCCCAAATTGATGGGGTGATTTTAAGTTTGCCTCTTTTGGGGCTTAGTGTTATTTCGCTGAAATAAATATCTTCTCCTTTTAGCATAAGATCGACGCGGCAGTAGTCTATTTCTTTTGCTAAGTCCTGGGCGGCAATAACGGACTTATGAAATGATTCAGGTTCATCAACCGGCAATGGCGTATTTGGGTATTCCATCTGAAAGGGTTGTAAATTCCACGCTCTGTCATAAACGTTAATGAATTCGTTTCCATCGCTGTCAGTAAAGTCTGCCTCGATAAAACATGCCACACCGTGAAAGCAATGTATTCTTAGCATTTCCGGAGTTATACTCCGGTGTTTACTGGAAAATAGATCCAGATACATTTCGCATAGGACCACAGGTGGTATATTTTTATACTGCCATTCTCGGGTCGTATAATACATGTTCTTTTTAAGAGATAGTTTTAATCTGCTTTTAACCTTAGCGGGATCAATATTCGTTTTGTCCGTGCATATGACCGCGCTTCCACTATCATGATTGCATTTCAAAACAAATTTAGGGGGTAGTTTATCGAAATCAATATCATCAACTCTGTTATAAACACCTACTAAAGGAATAAGCTTGATTAAATTAGTTCTTTTCTCAACATACTCCCTGACCAGAAGTTTATCAGCAAGCATCGTATAAAATGGGTTGTGGATGAATAAAATGCGATGGCAGATTTTCTCATTAAGCGTCACAGGATTGAGTAAATCCGGATATGTGCCAGATATTTCTCTTAACCTGTCTGCATGAAATGAAATGTCATTAGTCAAAATGGTTCTGCATTTTCTCAACAAATATTCAATGTATTTGATTTGATAGTTTATTTTGTTCATAGTACCTCCTGTTCAGAAAGAAAATTCTGACAGAGGTTTGTTGATTTATTTTTTGCAAATCATGGAGAGTATATGGAGCGACATGCTTCTTTATTAACAGAAATTAATCCGGACCATTATCCGCTCCTTGCACCCAGGGGACTTTACCGGCGTAGATGATGCGTCAGGCTATTAATCCTCAAAAGTGCTTATTGCTTATTCGCGGGACCGCCGTCTGATTTGGGTGGGATCTTGACGACTAATCTTTGAGCTATTCCCGGCTTGCCCTTTTCAAAACGCCATTTTTTAATCATTTTATCAATGACTTGATGTTCCAACTCCGGAGTCGTTGTCGATTCAAGTATCTTTACATTCTGAACTCTGCCATCTGAATCAACATCGTACTGAATCCGCAGGAAACTCGGCAGTAGGTTTCCGTTCTTATCACGAGTGGTAATTGATGTGTTTGCAGAGGAAATGCTGCCTGAAGGTGTGCTGGCGCTGGCCTCTGTGCCGGCGCAGAGTGTCAGTAACAATGGCAAAATTAAAGTGAATAGTCTGCTAGTTTTCATTAATCGTCTGAGTTCCAAAGTTAACCATGAATATTCACGTTACCAACGGCGCGAGTGACAGGTTACCAGATGATATGATCCGTGAACACCGCGTCTTCAGCGGCAATCACGTTGAACTCCTTACCTGGCGCTTCGTACTACATCCATTCCCGAGGACGTTTGGCTATCAGGACAAGTGGGCGCTGAGCGACTATATCAACGACTCTTTTGCCAGCTGTCGGTAGCGCGATCCTGTTCGTCGGGGAACATGAGCGAGCTAACCCCCTCAGGTGATTAGCATGGATTCGCGTCCCGCGCTGAAGACGTTCAGCTAATCCTTTTTAACTCCGGTGCTCGGGATCTACCGCGCTTGCAACCTTAAGAGAGTGATCTCCGGGGCCTAAGCGGCAGCCTGCTGCCGATACTAAGGGGGAGATTCTTCAGTCATTCCGGCGACATCTGGAGGTTAACACGGAAGCGGCTGAGCATCGCGCCAGCAGGGAGAATTCCGGAAAGCGATGCGTGACGCCTTATCCCGGCTACGCTGTTGGGCCGTATTTGTGCCGTATTTTTGCCGGGTGGCGGCTGCGCCTTACCCGGCCTACAGGGTTCGTGCGACCTGTCGTTAATATATTCACCATGGTTGCTGAAACTGCCGGTGCTGACGGCCTC
>NZ_JBEAJA010000047.1:0-72201 GCF_040064755.1 Klebsiella sp. GB_Kp056
CCCGGGGGTACAGGGGGCGGCGGCGACTGGCCGCCCCCTGTGCGCTCCCTGCGCCGTAAGAGACATAACGCAGAAAATTAACCGGGAGCGCAATCTGCCCGGAATTGACATAACGCAGACGATTAGCCGGGAGCGCAAACTACGCTGAAGCCACAGATAACATAAAAAACCACACGGCAGCGCTTCCCCTCCCCCTGGCCCTCTCCCGGAGGGAAAGGGAACCGTCCGGCGGTCGCTTCCGCTACCCTCCCCTACTTCGCCAGGCTGGCAAAGCGGGCGAAGACCGCATCAAAAATCCCCAGCCCCTGCGCCACCTGCTCAGCAGTAATGGTGCACGGCGGTACCACATGAATGCGGTTCTCCACCACAAAGGCCAGCAGCCCGGCTTCGGTCAGGGCCCCTTTGATCGCGGCCATGTCGGCGGCGGTCAACGGCGTTTTTTGTTCACGGCTGCTCACCAGCTCCAGCGCCTGAAACAGGCCGCGACCGCGCACCTCGCCGATAATGGCGTGCTTCTCCGCCAGCGCCTCGAGACCGGGGCGCAGCACCTCGTTGCCGATATAGGCCGCGTTCTCAACCACCTTCTCCTCTTTCATCGCGTCGATGGTGGCGACAATCGCCGCCATCGCCAGCGGATGGCCGGAGTAGGTCAGCCCCCCGGCAAAGAAGTGATCGTCAAAATAGCGGGCAATCGGCTCGCTAATCAGCACCCCGCCCGCCGGCACGTAGCCGGCGTTAACCCCCTTGGCAAAGGTCACCAGATCTGGCACCACGCCATCCTGTTCAAAGGCGAACCAGCTGCCGGTACGACCAAAGCCGGCCATCACCTCATCGAGGATCAGCACGATGCCAAACTCGTCGGCCAGCGCGCGCACGCCCTGCATATAGCCTGCCGGCGGCACGAGGATCCCGGCGGTGCCGGGGATGGACTCCAGCAGGATCGCCGCGATAGCCGTCGGCCCCTCGCATTCAATGATCCGCCGCAGATGGGCCAGCGCGCGCTGGCACTCCTCCTCCTCGGTCGCAGCGTTGAACTCGCTGCGGTAAAGGTAAGGATTGAAGAAATGCACATGGCCGCGGGAAAACTCATTCGGCACCCGGCGCCAGTCGCCGGTGGCGGCGATCGCGCTGCCGGTGTTGCCATGGTAGGAGCGATAGGCCGACAGCACCTTGTCGCGTCCGGTATACAGCCGCGCCATGCGAATCGCGTTCTCATTGGCATCCGCCCCGGCGTTGGTGAAAAATACCTTGCTGAAGCCCGCCGGCGCCAGGTCGACGATGCGCTTCGCCGCTTCGCCGCGGGCAAGGTTGGCGGTAGCGGGCGCGATGGTGACCAGGGTCTCCAGCTGCGCCTTCATGGCCGCCAGCACCCGGGGATGTTGATAGCCAATGTTGACGTTCACCAGCTGGCTGCTGAAGTCGAGCCAGGTGTTCCCCTCATAATCCCATAGCTCGCAGCCTTGCGCCCCGGCGATGACCAGCGGGTTGAGATTGCCCTGCATCGACCATGAATGAAACACATAGGCGCGATCCAATTGCCGAACTTCGTCATTGCTTACCGCGACCTCGTTGTGAATTGCCAGCTTCATACCCTGCCCTCTCTCATGTCGTAGTGGTTGACTTCATCATTGGCCGCGGCCGCGCAAATCGGATAGAGCCAGTGTGCGCAAAACGATGTGACACGGTGTCACATCCCCGCCCGTCGTCTGGCCCTGTGCCTTGCCGTCCGGCGTTTTTATAGTGAAGGGACAACCGCACAGGAGAATGAGATGGCAACGAGCAACGTAGTGTTTATCACCGGGGCGACCTCGGGTTTTGGCGAAGCGGCAGCGCAGGTGTTTGCCGATGCGGGCTGGTCGCTGGTGTTGAGCGGGCGCCGCTATCCGCGACTGAAGGCCTTGCAGGACAGACTCGCCGCCCAGGTGCCGGTGCATATTATTGAGCTTGACGTTCGTGACAGCGAGGCGGTGGCTGCGGCGGTGGCGTCGCTGCCCGCCGATTTCGCCGATATCACCACCCTGATCAACAACGCCGGGCTGGCGCTGTCGCCGCTGCCGGCGCAGGAGGTGGCGCTGGAGGACTGGAAAACGATGATCGACACCAACGTCACCGGTCTGGTGACGATGACCCACGCCCTGCTGCCGACGCTGATCCGCCATGGCGCCGGGGCGAGCATTATCAATATCGGCTCGATCGCCGGGCAGTGGCCCTATCCCGGCAGCCATGTCTATGGCGCCAGCAAGGCCTTTGTAAAACAGTTCAGCTATAACCTGCGCTGCGATCTGCTTGGCACCGGCGTGCGGGTCACCGATCTGGCGCCGGGGATTGCCGAGACCGAATTTACCCTGGTGCGCACTAAGGGCGACCAGGCGGCATCGGATAAGCTCTATCGCGGCACCACGCCGCTGAGCGCGCGCGATATCGCCGAGCAGATGTTTTATATCGCCACGCTGCCGGCGCATATGAACATTAACCGGGTGGAGGTGATGCCGGTGCGCCAGGCGTGGCAGCCGTTCGCCATCGACCGGGATTAAGCGAAACCCGACGCTCCCCCTGCCGGCGCTGCCGGCAGGGGGCACAGGCCGGTCTAGCGGCTGCTTTGCAGAAACTGCCTGACGCGTTCGGAGTCAGGTTGCGTGAAAAACTTCTCCGGCGGCGCCTTCTCAATCAGCAGCCCCTTCTCCAGAAACACCACCTCATTGGACACCTGGCGGGCAAAATCCATCTCGTGGGTCACCACCACCATGGTGTAGCCCTCGGCGGCAAGGGCTTTCATCACCCCTAACACTTCGTTCACCAGCTCCGGATCCAGCGCCGAGGTCGGTTCGTCAAAGAGGATAACTTCCGGCGACATCGCCAGCGAACGGGCGATCGCCACCCGCTGCTTCTGCCCGCCGGAGAGGGTGATCGGGTAGACATTGGCTTTGTGCGCCATGCCGACTTTCTCCAGCTGCTGCATGGCCATGGCCTGCGCCTCGTCTCGTTTCATGCCCTTAACGCGCAGCAGCGCCTCGCTGACGTTCTGCTGCACGGTCAGGTGCGGCCACAGGTTAAAACTCTGAAAGACCATCCCCACCCGCTCGCGAATTTTCGCCAGCTGGCGGTGCGACATCGCCCGGCCGCGCTGCTCATCAATCCCCAGCCGCTGACCGCCGATATGAATTTCGCCGCGGTCCGGCTGTTCCAGCCAGTTCATACAGCGCAGCAGGGTGGATTTTCCCGACCCGGACGAGCCGAGAATACTCACCACGGTCCCCTTCTCCACCGTCAGGTTAATATCCCGCAGGACTTCCACATTATCGAACTGCTTGGAGACGTTTTTGACGCTTACGGCAATAGACTCAGGCATGGCTCATTCCTCTTTTGGCTCCCCAGGCGGTCAGGCGCTTAATCAGCAGCTCCAGCAGAATGCTGATCGCCCAGTAAAGCCCAATGGCGACGATAAAGGCGTTAAACGGAATAAAATAGGTCGCCTGGACGCTGTTGGCGGCGGCGGTGATCTCCTGAACGGTAATAATGCTCAGGAAAGCGGTGTCCTTCAGGCAGATAATCAGCTGATTGCCGATCAGCGGTAAGGCGGAAGAGACGATATTGGGTAAAATAATCCGCCGAAAAATGGCATAGCGAGAAAAGCCCTGAGCAATGGCGGCTTCAATATACCCGCCGGAAAATACCCGCCGCTGGCTGCGCAATATTTCAAAAAAATAGGCGCCATGATAAATAATCAGGGCCAGTAAACCGGCGGTCCACGGCTCCATGCTAATACCGAGCTGCGGCAGTCCGTAATACAGCAGATAGGCGAGGATCAAAAAAGGGATCGCGCGCATCAGGCTGACGAAACCAATGATAACCCGGTTAAGGACTTTCTTTTGATATTCACTCAAATAGCACAGCGCAATACCGATAATAAGGGCCGCGAGGGCGGCGGTAATAAACAGTTCGAGGGTCGCGAATAACCCGGCAATAAAGCTATCGCGTACCGACCAGATAACGCCCCACTGATTCATAATACCTCCCGTTGCTAGCGCGCCAGGCGCCTGGCTTTCCGTTCCGCGATCCCCTGCAGCTTCAATAAACAGCCGATGATCGCCACATACAGCAGGCCGGCGGCGAGGATCGGCGACAGCGGCTCGTAGGTGACCGAGGAGATACGGTTGGTCACCCGGGTGAGATCCACCACGCCGATCACGGCGATGGCCGGGCTACCTTTGATCAAAAATGACATCTCATTGACCAGCGCCGGCAGGCTCTCGATCCACATCTGCGGCAGCATGATGTAGCGGAAGTAGGTCCAGCGGCGCATTCCCACCGATTCCGCCGCCTCCCGCTGTTCGCGCGGAAAGGTGCGGAAGGCGTTGCGCCAGATCTCAGCGTTAAACGCCGAGGTGTTAAGCGTCAGCGCCACGATGGCGGCCACGTTCTTGTCGAGGTTAATGCCCATCGTGGGCAGGGAAAGGAACAGAAACAGCACCAGCGTCACCAGCGGCGTCGCGCGGGCCAGGCTGATATAGACCACCAGCAGCTGGTCGATAACCGGCAGGCGCAGCATCCGCACCAGGGCGATCAGCAGCCCCGCCACCACCCCGAAGGCGATAGCGATGGCCGAAATCCAGAGGGTCGTCCATGCGCCTTCGATTAATAACTGCCAGGAAATTGCATCCATGAGGCCCTCCTTCTCAGCAACAGGCGGCGGTCGCCCGCCGCGGAACATTACAGACCGGCAAGCTTATGAAACTGTTCCGGGCTGGTGATCGCCTCGGTGGGCAGGTTGTCATAGGTTTCGCCAAACCACTTTTTCTGCAGCTCGGCGAGCTTGCCGGTCTCCTTCATGTGGTTCATAAACTTGGTCATATAGGCCAGCAGCTGCGGCGAGTTTTTCGGGATCGGCCACGCCATATAGCCCGGTCCGGAGACGGCCAGCCCTTTGGCGAAGACCTTCGGTTTGGCTTTCGCCAGGTCGTTTACCGAGATCACCACGTTAATCACGTAATCCAGCCGCTTATTCGCCAGGTCGGCGTAGGCTTCCGGATAGGAGGGGTACTCCACCACCGGCCCCAGCTTGCCGCCGGTCTTCTCCAGCATCGCCTTCAGCTCCGGCAAACGCGCCAGCAGCGCGCTGCCCGCCTGCACGCCCACTTTTTTGCCGCTGAGATCGGCAATGGTGTTTAGCGAGGTATCGCCAGCGCGTTTGACGAAATAGTGCTGCGCGGAGGCCCACGGCGGGGTGAAATCAAAGACCTTCAGCCGCTCATCGGTAATAACCGCCCCGGTCAAGGCCATATCGTATTGTCCGGTGGAGACGGCCGCTAATAATCCGGTCCACGGTAATATGCTCTGGTCGACATGAAATTTGGCGTATTTACGTAACTCCTCAAGCATATCTTTGTTAAAGCCATCGGCCTGACCATTATTCATAAAGTTAAATGGCGCATAATCATCTTCCGTCGCCACTTTCAGGGTGCCGGATTTTTCTATTTCCGGCAGATCGGCCGCGACGGCGTGATAAGAAAAAGCAACCGTTAATACAGCGCTCAGACACATTGATGCCAATGATTTTTTCATTATTTCACCCCTGATGGATGGGCCAGACGGGTTCATTCCAGAACGCGAAAAGGTTTATGCAAAATAGAGGCCGGGAGGTTCCGGTCCGCGGCGGCTGAATGCGTTTTTAATGTGGGAGCGTTTTGCAATTCCGTATAGAGCCAGATGGGCCGCATCGCTGTGTCAGATGGCGGAAGGGTGGTATGGAATTTGCTGAGCTTATGGGGTGGTCGCGATGCGTTATTGCCAGAGGAGCCCCGTATGATCCGTCACCTGTTACACGTTGATTTTGAGCCTGGCCGCGGTTTGCAGGAGCAGGTGCGAGAGACGCTGGTGAATGCCATTCTCAGCGGGATCTTCGCCGCCGACACCCCGCTGCCCTCCTGCCGCCAGCTGGCCAGCCAGCTGCGCGTCTCGCGCAATACCACCGCCCTGGTGTTCGAAAGCCTGGTCAACGAGGGCTATCTGATAAGCCGCCCGCGAAGCGGTTACTACCTGCATCCCGACTATCACGACGCTTCGCCTCCCGCGGTCGAGAGTGCACCGCAGCGCGAAGCGGCTGCACCACGCTGGGGCGACCGGCTGCAGATGACCCCCAGCCAGCAGGAGTCGATCCTCAAACCGGCGGGCTGGATGCACTACCGCTACCCGTTTATCTACGGCCAGCCCGATACCCGGCAGTTCCCGCTGGCTACCTGGCGCTCGGCGGCCAACTGGCTGCACGGCGGGGTGCGCGATCCGGCGTGGGTGGTCGACCATATTGACCAGGATGTGCCGATGCTCATCGAGCAGATCCGCACCCGGGTGCTGCCCAAGCGCGGCATTGTCGCCGCCCCGGACGAAATTCTCATCACCCTGGGCTCGCAAAACGCCCTCTACCTGCTGACACGGCTGCTGCTCTCTTCCACCACCCGCATTGGCGTCGAAAACCCCTGCTTTCGCGAAGCCATCAACACCTTTCTGCTCGCCGACGCCGAGGTAGCGCCGCACCCGGTGGATGAAGAGGGGATCGTGCTTAATGAGCGTCCCTGCGATTACTACTATGTCACCCCCGGCCACCAGGTGCCCACCGGTGTGGCGATGAGCAGCGCGCGCCGCCGCCAGCTGCTGGAGCATGCCGCCCGCCATGACGCGGTGATCATTGAAGATGATTATGACTCGGAGAGTAACTTTACCCAAAACCCGCTGCCGGCGCTGAAGGCCAGCGATCGCAGCGGCCGGGTGGTGTATGTCAGCAGCCTGTCAAAGGCGCTGTCGCCGGGGCTGCGGCTGGGGTTTATGGTCGCCGACCCGGACCTGATCGACGAGGCGCGCGCCCTGCGCCGGCTGGTCTATCGCCATCCGCCGACCAACATTCAGTACCAGATGGCCCACTTCCTCGCCCAGGGCCATTATGAAACCCATCTGCGGCGCTACCACTACGACTCCGCCCAGCGCTGGGAGCGCCTGCACGCCGCCCTGCAGCGCTACCTGCCGTCGTGCCGCGCGCTGGCGGGGAGCGAACACGCTAACGCCTTCTGGCTGCAGACCCCGGCGCAGATCAACACCCAGCAGCTTACCTGGCGCGCCGCCCACGCCGGCGTGCTGATTGAGCCCGGGGCGCGCCATTTTCTCAACGCCGCGCCGCCGGATAACTACTTTCGCATGGGATTCCACGCCATTAACCCCGACGCCATCGCCCGGGGGGTGGAAGTCCTGCGCGGCCAGCTGGAGCAGATGGGTTAGCGGGATTGCTCATACTCGACGGCATCGCGCACGTTGAGCAGCGCCGGGCGCAGGCTGTCGAAAGGCACCGAACCGAGCGCGATGCGCAGCGCCTGTGGGATCGTGGCGGAGACGCAGAACGGCTCGGCGGTCGACACCGAAATACGGCGTTCCATCAGCGCATTCGCCAGCCGGTCGGCCCGGCTCTCTTCGCCCAGCGGCAGCCAGACAAAGTACGAATCGGGATGACTCACGACGGGAAGGCCGCAGAGCACCTCGCGGGCCACCTGCTGCCGCTGTCGCGCATCCTGTCGTTTCTGCGTTTCAAAGCGGGCCACCGTGCCATCTTCAATCCAGGCGCAGATCAGCGAGCTTATCAGCGTCGGCGTATTCCACGTCGTGGCCCGGATGGCGCGCTCAATCTCCGGCCGATAGCGCGGCGGAGAAATCACCACCCCCACGCGCAGTCCGGTGGCGATATTTTTCGAAAATCCGGTGACATACACCGTTCTTTCCGGCGCATAGCTGACCACCGGCGGCGGCGGACGGCTCACCAGCCGGGCGTAGGCGGCATCTTCGATAATCAGCAGATCGTGCTGGCGCGCGAGGTCGGCCAGCGCCTGCCGCTGCCCGGCGTTGAGCACCCAGCCCAGCGGATTGTGCAGCGTCGGCATGGTATACACCGCCCGCACCCGCCGCTGCTGGCACAGCGTGTGAAGCGCCTGCAGGTCCGGCCCCTCGGCCCGACAGGGGATCGCCGCCAGCTCCAGATGATAGAGCGCCGCCAGCACCTTGAAGCCCGAATAGGTCAGCGCATCCACCGCCACCACATCCCCCGGACGTAACAGCCCCATAACGGTCACCGCCAGCCCGTGCTGCGCGCCGTTGACGATCAGGACATTTTCCGCGTCCGGCGCAAAGTGCCGGCAGGTCAAATGGCGGGCGATGATTTCCCGCTCGGCGAGCCGCCCGGCGTGAGGCTGATAGCGCAGATGCGAGTCAATATCGCCCGCCATCGCCAGCTGCCTGAGCGCCTCGCGCAGCGCATCGCCCTGCGCCGGCAGCGAAGGGTAGTTGAAGTTAAGATCCACGACGTCGGCGGCCACCACCTGCTGGTCGACCCCATGCCCCGGCGGCAGCGAGAGGTCCCGCACGAAGGTGCCGCGCCCGGTTTCGCCACTGACCAGCCCCATCTCCTCCAGTTCACGGTAGACGCGCGTGGCGGTGGCCAGCGAGAGGCGTTCCTCGGCGGCCAGGGTACGGTGCGTCGGCAGACGGGTGCCGGCGGGCAGCTGCCCGCTGCGGATCGCCTGCGCGTATCGGTCGACAACGGCTTTGTATCGGGCTTTCATCGTGAAATGTATCTATGACAATAATTTGATTGTATCAGATTGGCCACATTACCATCGCCGCTGACGATGCTCAAGCGGGCGCAACCCAATCAGATAACGCGAGGTTAACGTGGTAGATTCAACACTGGATAAATCGGCGCCCGGCCCCTGGTCCGGATGGCTTCATGGTTTACTGGGGGTGATCATTTTCAGCGGTTCGCTGCCCGCGACGCGGCTGGCGGTGCAGGATATGGATCCGTTGTTATTGACCTTTCTGCGCGCCTCCATCGCCGGGCTGCTTGCCGTCGCCCTGCTGGTCGGCTTTCGTCAGAAACGCCCGCGCCTGGCGCAGCTTGTGCCCCTGATCATCGTCTCATCCGGGGTGGTGATCGGCTTTCCCCTGCTCACGGCGCTGGCCCTGCAGCGCATCACCTCAGCGCATTCGATTGTGTTTATTGGCCTGCTGCCGCTGATGACCGCCCTCTTCGGCGTACTGCGCGGCGGCGAACGTCCGCGGCGGGCTTTCTGGATCTTTTCGCTGCTGGGCAGCCTGCTGGTGATGGGATTCGCCCTGACGCAAAGTGCGGCGGCGTCGCTCAGCGGCGATCTGCTGATGCTGGCGGCGGTGATCGCCTGCGGCCTCGGCTATGCGGAAGGGGCAAAGCTGACCCGGGAGCTCGGCGGCTGGCAGGTGATCTGCTGGGCGCTGGTGATAGCCCTGCCGTTGATGCTCCCCGCCTCGCTGATGGTTCAGCCCGCCTCCTGGCGCGCCATATCGACCTCCTCCTGGGCCGCGCTGGGCTATGTGTCGCTCTTCAGCATGCTGATTGGTTTTATCTTCTGGTACAAAGGGCTGGCCGCGGGCGGGATCGCCGCCGTCGGCCAGCTCCAGCTATTGCAGCCGTTCTTTGGGCTTGGCCTGTCGGCGGCGCTGTTGCACGAAACCGTTAGCCCCTTGATGCTGGCGGTCACCCTCGGGGTAGTGCTGTGCGTGGTGGGCTCGCGCAAATTTGGCCGCCAGCGGGTTGGCGCAGGGAGCGGGAGCCGCGCCTGACCTGACGCGTCGCCCCGCCGGGGAAGATGACCGCCTACACCGGCCGGGCGTACTGGAGCATCACCTGCAGCAGCACGTTGGCCCCGGCGGCGACGTGCTCCGGCGAGGCATACTCCATTTCGTTATGGCTGATCCCGTCCTTGCAGGGAATAAAAATCATCCCGGTCGGCGCCAGATAGCTCATATACACGGCGTCATGCCCGGCGCCAGAGACAATCGGTCGCGCCGGGTAGCCCAGCCGCTGCGCGGCATCAGCAATGGCCTGCTGGCATTCGCCATCGAACGGCGCCGCCGGATAGTGGCTCACCTGCTTCAGGGCCACCTGCAGACCGCTCTCCCGCTCAACCTCCGCGATAAACGCCCGCAGCTGGCGATCCATTTCATCCACCAGCGCATCGCTGAGATTGCGCATATCAATGGAGAAGGTGACCTCCCCGGGCACCACGTTGCGGCTGTTGGGCCACACCTGCACGCTGCCGACGGTGCCGCGTCCCTCTTCGCTGCGCCCGGCAATGGCGACCACCTCCTGCATAATGCGGGTCGCCACCTGCAGGGCATCCTGACGCAGGCGCATCGGCGTGGGTCCAGCGTGCGACGCCTGGCCGGTCACCACGCAGTCGTACCAGCGGATCCCCAGCACGCCCTGCACGATACCGATGGTTTTCGCTTCATCTTCGAGAATCGGTCCCTGCTCAATGTGCGCCTCAAAATAGGCGCCGATGGGATGCTCTCCCGGGGTCTGCTCGCCGATATAGCCGATCTGCGCCAGCGCCTCGCCGACGCTGACGCCCTCTTTATCCGTGACGGCCCAGGTCTCCTCCAGCGGGAAGACCCCGGCAAAGACCCCGGAGCCCATCATCACCGGCACGAAGCGCGACCCCTCTTCGTTGGTCCAGAACACCACCTCAATCGGCGCCTCGGTGGCAATCTGCCGATCGTTGAGCGTGCGCACCACCTCCAGCGCCGCCAGCACGCCGTAGTTGCCGTCAAATTTGCCGCCGGAGGGCTGGGTGTCGATATGGCTGCCGGAGACGATGGGCGGCAGGCTGGGGTTGCGCCCTTCCCGGCGCATAAACACATTGCCGATTTTATCGATGGTGACGCTCATCCCGGCCTCCCGCGCCCAGCCAATCACCCGGTCCCGCCCCTGGCGGTCGAGGTCGGTGAGGGTCAGACGGCGGCAGCCGCCCTTCGGCGTGGCGCCGATCTGAGCAAGGTCCATTAACGACGCCCACAGGCGGTCGCCATTGATGCGCCAGCGGGTGGTGTCGGTGGCGGGGGTAAAAAGTACATCACTGCTCATGGTGGTCTCCTGACATCAAGGTCGCCGCCAGCGCAACCGGCGGTGGAAAATAAGGCATCAGCGCCTGGCCTTCATCTGTAGAGTGTGTTGCCGTCGGTCAGACGGCCAGGGCCTGCGCGTGGGCGTCAATCGCCAGCTCGCGCCAGCGGTGGCAACTCACCGTGTGGCGCTCCGCTGCGGCCTCCGTCGGCGGCAGGCTCTGCTCGCAGACCGGGCGACGGTGCGGGCAGCGCTCGGCAAAGGCGCAGCCGGGGGGCAAGCGCGCCAGATCCGGCGGCGCGCCGGGAATGCATTGCAGGGCATCGCCTTTCTTGAGCCCCTCTTTCGGCCGGCTGCCCAGCAGCACCCGGGTATAAGGATGGCGCGGGTGGCGCAGGATCTCGCTCATGGCGGCCTCCTCAACGATCCGCCCGGCGTACATCACCGCCACCCGGTCGGCAATCTCCACCGCGGCGCCGATGTCGTGGGTCACAAATACGATCGACAGCCCGCGCTGCTTTTGCTGCTCGCGCAGCAGGATCAGGATCTGGATTTGCACCGTGGCGTCGAGGGCGGTGGTCGGCTCATCCGCCAGCAGCAGCTGCGGGTTACAGGAGAGCGCAAGGGCGATCATCGCCCGCTGGCGCATCCCGCCGGACATCTCGTGCGGGTAAGCCTCCAGCCGCCGTTCGGGGCTGGGAATGCGCACCTGGCGCAGGGCCTCCAGCGCCCTGTCCCGGGCCGCCTGGCGCGACAGCCCTTCGTGGCGGCGCAGTCCTTCTATAATCTGCTGCCCGACGGTGTAGACCGGATCGAAGGCCAGCAGCGGCTCCTGAAAAATCATCGCGCAGCGCCCGCCGCGGTAGCGCCGCAGCTGGCTGGCGTTCATCGTCAGCACCGCGTCGTCCCCCACCCGCAGGGTGCCGGAGAGCTCACTGCTCCCCGGCGGGTGCAGGCGCATCAGCGCCCGCAGGGTCACGCTCTTGCCGGAACCCGACTCGCCAATCAACGCCATCACCTCCCCCTTTTGTACGTCAAAGGAGACCCCGTTGACCGCGTTGATGGTCTGTCCGTCGCGGCGAAAGACGACCCGCAGGTCGCGCACATGGACAAAGGCGTTATGCGACATGGCTGACCTCCTTAAGAGGGATGCTCTGATGCCAGGGCGAGGCCGGCTGCGCCATCAGGCAGGCGCTCTGGTGCCCCTCCCCGACCGCCTCCAGCCGCGGTTTCACCTCGGCGCAGACCGCCTTCGCGTGTGGGCAGCGGGTGTGAAAGCGGCAGCCGCTCGGCGGCGCGATGGGGCTGGGGGGATCGCCGCTCAGCGGCGAGGTCAGGGTGCGGTTTTGCGGATCCATGGAGGGCATGGAGCTTAACAGCGCCCGGGTATAGGGATGGGCGGAGGCGGTAAACAGCTGCTCCGCCGGGCCGATCTCCACCACTTCGCCAAGGTACATGACGAGGATCCGATCCGACAGCCAGCGCACCACGTGCAGATCGTGGCTGATAAACACATAGGTCAGCTCGAGGGTCCGCTTCAGCTCCTGCAGCAGCTGCAGCACCTGAGCTTCCACCGATTTATCCAGCGCCGACACCGCTTCATCAAGAATCACCAGCCGCGGCTTCATCGCCAGCGCGCGGGCGATATTCACCCGCTGCCGCTGGCCGCCGGAGAGCGCATGGGGATAGCGGTCGGCAAAGCGCGCCGGCTCAAGGCCAACGTGCGCCAGCAGATAGCGGGCGTATTCGCTGGCCTCTCTGGCGCTGACGCCGTGGACGCGCTGGCCGAAGGCGATGCTCTCCTCCATGGTCAGGCGCGGATTGAGCGAGGCATAGCTGTCCTGGAAAACCATCTGCACCTGGCGACGGTAGGCTTTCAGCGGCAGACGCGACGAGCCGACCCCCAGCCCGTCGAAGATCAGTTCGCCGCTGTCCTGGGTGAGCAACTGCATCAGCAGCCGGGCGGTGGTCGATTTGCCGCAGCCCGACTCGCCGACCACCCCCAGGGTTTCGCCTTTCATCACCGTGAAGCTGATATCGTCCACCGCCTGGACCACCTCCCGGCCTTTGCCGCCGCGGAAGTACTTCAGCAGGTGATTGACCTTCAGCAGCGGCTGCGCCGGCCCGCCGAGGTCGATATTGGTAAAGGGTTGCATCGCTTACTCCTTAATCGCCATTGCCGCACGCAGGCGGTCCGCGAGGATATTGAACGAAATGGAGGTGATAAAAATCATCAGGCCCGGCAGGGCGGCCACCCACGGCTGGGTATAGATTGCCGTGCGCAGCGTATTGAGCATCAGCCCCCACTCGGGCTCCGGCGGCCGCACGCCGAGGCCGAGAAACGACAGGCCGGAGGCGAGGATCATGCACACCGAAATCAGTCCGGTGGAGAAGACGAAGATCGGCCCGAGCACGTTACCCAGCACCTGGACGCGGATAATGGTCAACGCGCTGGCGCCGGTGGCCCGGGCGGCATCGATATAGTCCATATGCCGTACCTGGGCGGTCACGCTCTCGGCAATCCGCGCCACCTGCGGGACAAACACCAGGGTCAGCGACAGCAGCGCATTACCGATGCCCGCCCCCAGCGCCCCCGACAGCGCAATCGCCAGCAGGACCGAGGGAAAGGCATAGAACACATCCACGGTGCGCATGATCAGGGTATTGATTTTGCCGCCCATGTAGCCAGCGATGATCCCGATGGCGCCGCCGATAAAAAAGGCGAACACCACCGGGACAATCCCCATAAACAGCGACAGCCGGGTGCCGAGGATCAGTCGTGACAGCATGTCGCGCCCCAGCTCATCAGAGCCCAGCGGGAAGCCGTCGCTGCCGATGGGCTTCAGGCGCAGGAACATCGACGTTTGATAGGGGTCTTTGACGATAAGCCACGGCCCGAACAGCGCCAGGGCCAGCAGAACGAGAATGATCGCGCCGACGAATACCCCGCCCGGATCGCGCAGCAGGCGGCGCAGCACGCCGCGCCAGTAACCTTGCCGGGAAGCGTTGGCCGGCGCGGCCGGGACCGCTTTCGTCGTTGCCGTATCCACCATGGTCAGCTCCTCTTAATGCGCGGGTCGAGGGTGGTCTGCAGAATATCCACCAACAGGTTGAGCAATACGAAAAACAGCGCCAGCACCCAGATGGTGCCCTGCAGCAGGGGCAGGTCGCGCTGAAAAATGGCGGTGTTGAGCAGCAGTCCGGTTCCCGGCCAGGAGAAGACGGTCTCCACGAGGATCGAGCCGCCCATCAGATAGCCCACCTGCAGCCCCATCACCGCCAGCGCGGTTGGCGCGGCATTTTTCATGACGTGGACAAAGATGCGCGACTCGTTGAGCCCGCGAGCGCGCAGGCCGACGATGAACTCCTGGCTGAGGATATCGGCGACCTGCGAGCGCACGGTGCGGGCGATAATCCCGGTCGGGATCACCGACAGCGTGATGGCCGGCAGCAGCATGAACTGCAGGTGCGCCCAGTCCCATTGCCAGCCCACCTCGCCTATCGGCCCGCCGCCGGTGGCCGGCAGCAGCGCGAACTTGACGCTGCAGAGGATCACCAGCAGCATCCCCAGCCAGTAGTGCGGCACGCTGACGCCAAACACCGACAACACCGAGGCCAGACGGTCAATGACGCTGTTGCGAAAATAGCCGGCGACAAAGCCGAACAGACTGCCGAGGACGAAACCGATCGCCGTCGCCAGCAGCGCCAGGCGCAGGGAGTAGCTTACCGCGGTCATCACCTCGTCTATCACCGGGCGGCCGGTGGCGACCGACATACCGAGGTCGCCGTGCAGCGCCCGCCACAGCCAGTGGATAAACTGCAGGGGCAGCGGCTTATCAAAGCCGTAGGCCTGCATCAACGTCTGGCGCAGCGCCTCCGAGGCGTCCGGCGGCATTACCGACACCAGCGGGTCGCCAGGCGCTATCTGCACCAGCATGAAACAGATCACCGCCACCCCAAGCATGGTGGGGATAGCCAGCAGAATGCGGTATAGCAGCGTATTGATCATCGGTCGCCCCTTTCGCGATTACTCTTTTTTGCTCACCAGACTGAGGTCGATAAACCAGCTCTGCGGTTGCACCACCCCGGTCACCGCGGGCGAAATCGCGCGCGGCCCGACGTCGTGGGCGACAAACAGGAACGGCACCTGATCCACCAGCGCGGCGTGCAGCTCGCCGGCGGCTTTATTCATCGCTTCCGGGGTAAAGGCGTGCTTGACGGCGGCGGCCAGTTTTTCCGTCTCCGGGGTGGAGAAGTAGCCCCAGTTGGTCGCCACCGGCGGAAACGCTTTGGCGGTGGAGAAGCGGATCAGGCCAAAATAGGGATCGTTGACCGCGGCGCTGACGTTGATCGCGTCGATCCCTTTTGCCGAGGGATCCCGGGCGCCCAGACGCCAGTTGGTGAACAGGGTGTTCCATTCCACCACTTTGATATCCACATTGAAGAAGCAGCTCTTCAGGCTCTGCTGGATATACTCGTTCATCGGCAAGGGCTGCATCTGCCCGGAGCCGGAAGCCGAGGTCGCCACCGTGACGTGCAGCGGCTTGCCGGCGCTGTATCCGGCCTCGGTCATCAGCTGACGGGCGGCGTCCGGGTCATATTTGATCTGGAAGGTGGGTTTGCCATGCCACGGGCTGTCGGCCTCGTAGACCCCGGTGGCCTCGGTCATATAGCCGCCGAGGTAGCTCTTCAGCTCGGCGCGGTTCAGACACAGGTTGGCCGCTTTGCGCACCCGAATGTCCTGCCACGGGGATCCTTTTTCAAAGGAGAACTGCCAGGGCCACAGGTGCGGCTGGGTGTTGGCGTAAAGGTGAAAACCCTGAGACTTGATCTGATCGATGGCGTCCGGCGCCGGGGCTTCAATCCAGTCCACCTGCTTCGACAGCAGCGCCGCGGTGCGGGCGTTAGCCTCTGGCAAGGGGATCAGCACCACCTTATCCACCCGGGGAATGCGATCTTTATTCCAGTAGTCGGGGTTTTTCGCGAGGATCAGCTGCTGACGCGGCACCAGCTTCTCCAGTTTGAACGGGCCGCTGCCCACCGCATGGGCGGCGAAGGCGGTCCACGCCTGTTTGCTGCGCGCGGCGCTATCGCCCGCGCTGGCCGGCACCGCGTCATACTGCTTCTGCCACGCCGTGGGCGAGACAATAAACAGGTTGGTGATGTTGTACGGCAGCAGCGCGTCCGGTTCCGAGGTGGTCAGCGCCACGGTGTGATCGTCAATTTTCTCCGCGCCGGCGAGGGTCGGCATCCGCGACAGGGTGTTGCCGATCTGACCCGGGGCGTACTGTGGCGCTGCTTTATTGAGCACCTTATCCACGTTCCAGACGATGGCGTCGGCGTTCACCTCGCTCCCATCATGAAATTTCACCCCCGGACGCAGGGTGAAAATCCAGCGGCGGGTGTTCTGCGGATCGATGTGCCACTCGGTCGCCAGCCCCGGCACCAGACCGCTGGGCTTTTCCCCTTGCGACAGATCCCACTCCACCAGCGCGTCGTACAGCGGGATGCCGGTAAAGCGGTTGCCCTCATAGCCCTGATCCGGCTGGCCGAGGGTCAACGGAATATCCGCGGCGGTCATGGCGATCCGCAGCGTGGAGGCGTTGGCAGGTAAGGCGGCGCCCGCCAGGGCCAGTGCGCCGCTCACCGCCACGGCGAGACGACCGGCACGCGAAAATAACGTCGTTTTGTGCATCACATGATCCCTGTTAAATAAAGTGTCACTGATTAACAGGCAAAATGCGTACCAGCTCTGGTGCGGGCGGAAATAGGCCGAAACCGACCGATAAAATAAGAAGGACTTATATTATCACAATGATAATTATGGGAAAATAATTCAACCTTATTCTGCCGCACCGCCAGCGGGAAATATGTTGCAGAATTGCACCAGTCGCTATATCGCAAAATTTAAATAATCACGTCGCGTCACTTTTTTATGCTTCCCCCTCCCCCGCCGCGGCGTATTCTCCGCCGGGAACAATCCCTTCTATACTTCAGAGAACACATCGACCGGGAGAGACTATGCCTTTAGCCGATTTTCACCGCTCCGATCCGTTTACCCTCGGTATCGAACTGGAGCTGCAGGTGGTGAACCCGCCGGGTTACGACCTCAGCCAGGATGCCTCGACTCTGATTGCCGACGTCCAGCATGAACTGACCGTGGGAGAAGCCAAGCACGATATCACCGAGAGCATGCTGGAGATCGCCACCGGGGTGTGTCGCGACATCAGCCATGCGCAAGCCCAGCTCAGCGCCATCCAGCAGGCGGTCCAGCGCGCGGCGCTGCATCATCATCTGCAGATCTGCGGCGGCGGTTCGCACCCCTTTCATGCCTGGCAGCGCCAGCAGATCAGCGACAATCCGCGCTATGTCAAAACCGTCGAGCATTTTGGCTATCTGGCGCAGCAGGCGACGGTCTTTGGCCAGCATGTGCACGTCGGCTGCCAGAGCGGCGACGACGCCATCTATCTGCTGCACGGCCTGTCGCGCTTTGTGCCGCATTTCATCGCCCTTAACGCCGCCTCGCCGTGGTTCGACAGCACCGACAGCCGCTTCGCCTGTTCGCGCCTCAACCGCTTCTCCTCTTATCCCGACAACGGCCCGATGCCGTGGGTGGCCGACTGGCAGGGGTTTCGTCGCCTGTTCCGCCAGCTGAGCTACACCAGCATGATCGACAGCATGAAGGATCTGCACTGGGATATTCGCCCCAGCCCGCAGTTTGGGACCGTCGAGGTGCGGGTGATGGATACCCCCCTGACCCTCGCCCAGGCGATCCACATCGCCGGCTTTATTCAGACCCTGGCCTGCTGGCTGTTGACGGAGCGTCCTTTTAAGCACCAGTCTGACGATTATCTGCTGTACCCTTTTAACCGCTATCAGGCCTGCCGCTACGGGCTGGACGGGACTCTCACCGATGTGCGCGGCGGGGAGCAGCGCAGCATCCGCCAGGAGATCCTGCAGCTCGCCGACCGGCTGGCCCCTTTCGCCCATCAGCTGAAGGCGACGGCGGCGCTGGAGGCGGTGGTTCGCCAGGCGAAATCGCCGCACAGCGAGGCGCAGCAGATGCGCGAGTTTATCGCCAACGGTGGTTCGCTTTCCGGGCTGGTGCAAAAACACTGTGAGATTTGGGCGGCATAAGGCAGCGAGGCGGGTATACTCGGCGCAGACCATAGAAAGGACCGCCCATGTTATTACGCTGCCTGCTCCCCCTGGCGCTGCTGCCCCTGGCCACCCTCGCCAGCGCCGCCTGTACCCTCACCGACCCGACGCTGACCCTGCGGAGCTATCGGGTGGATGCGCAGAAAGAGCGCATTGCGATGTACTGGCAGGATCGGCACGGCACAGCCTGGGGTTCCCTGCGTTCGCTGCTGGCGGGTATCGATGGCGATGGCCGGGTGCAGATGGCGATGAACGGCGGCATTTACGATAAGGCCTACGCGCCGCTGGGGCTGTATATCGAAGACGGCAAGCGCCTGACGCCGGTAAACCGCTCCGCCGGCGGCGGGAACTTCTTTATCCGCCCCGGCGGCGTATTCCTGGTGGAGAACGGCCGGGCGAAAATCGTGCCGCTGCCGGCGTTTAAACGCTCTCCCGCCATCCGCTATGCGGTGCAGTCCGGCCCAATGCTGATTGAAAATGGCGCTATCAACTGGCGGCTGAAGCCCTCCGCCAGCTCCCGCAAACTGCGCAACGGCGTTGGCATCGATAAGCAGGGCCGGGTGGTGTTTATGCTCAGCGATCGCGAAACCAACTTCTATGATTTTGCCTGCTATGCGCAGTCAAAACTTGGGGTGCGGCAGATGCTTTATCTCGACGGCACCCTGTCGAAGATGTACCGCAAAGGCGGCAGCGTGCCGTGGCAGTATCATCCGTTCGTGACCATGATAACGGTGGAGAGGAAATAGCGGGCGCGTTTGGGGGCGGCCATTCCAGCCAGGAGAGTGAATAAATTAACGACAGGCCGGGCAAGGGATTGCCGCCGTGCCCGATGTCCTTGCCCGGTGGCGCTGCGCTTACCGGGCCTACAAAGTCTGCTCGCTATGGTATGGCCCCTGAAAACTACGGGCGTGCAGCGGGGCCGATTCCCGCTGAAATCGGCTCTCCCCCAGAGGAGAGAGGACCGCCCGGTAGTCGTTGCAGCCCCGGTATACACAGCGGGGCCACGGAGAAAGGCACATACAATTTTTAACGTATATATTCTGATCGCTATGGTATGGCCTCTGAAAACTACGGGCGTGCAGCGGAGCCGATTCCCGCTGAAATCGGCGAACCGGAGGTCGGCAGACAAGGGCTGGCCGCCACGGAGGGCGGCCAGAGGCGATTCGAGACACGACAAAATTGCCGGGAGCAATTTTGAACAGCGCTTGCGCTGGCCCCGCAGGGGCGAGTCCCAGGGATGGGACGAGTAGTATCGAGTTGAGCCGACCGCAGGCGGACGACCGGGAGGTGAGCGTAGTGCGCAGCACCGATTTCTCTGCGGGACCGGGGGGATTGTAAAGGGGGAGACGGTTTTCTCCCCCTTTACCCGTTCACCAGCGAAGGACTACCCTTTTCTGCCAAACGCAACGTGAACGGAAAATTCCCCCTAACCCCGGCTCTCCCCAAAGGGAGAGGGGACCGCCCGGTAGTCGTTGTAGCCTGGGGTATCCCCGTTACCGACCGGTAGCGCCGCGCTTACCCCCGCCGATGCGCCCACTCGCGCATACGCTGAAACAGCACATACAGCGAAGGAATAAACAGGATGCCAACCATCGTCGCCACCAGCATCCCGCTGAACACCGTGGTGCCGATGATCCGCCGGCTCTGCGCCCCGGCGCCGGTGGCGAGCATCATCGGCATGATGCCGATAATAAACGACACCGCGGTCATCATCACCGCGCGGAAGCGGCGGGTGGCGCCCTCGCGCGCGGCGTCGACTATCGACAGCCCCTCCTCGCGCCGGCTGCGGGCGAACTCAACGATCAGAATCGCATTCTTCGCCGCCAGGGCGATCAGCAGCACCAGCCCTATCTGGACATACACATCGTTGGCATAGCCCGCCGTCCACAGCCAGACCAGCGCTCCGCCGATGGCGAACAGCACCGAGAGCATGACGCTCGCCGGCAGCGTCCAGCTTTCATACTGCGCCACCAGGAACAGCCACGCCATCGCCACCGCCGCCAGCACGATCCACACCGCCTGATTGCCGGTCTGCTGCTCCTGCCAGGAGATCCCGCTCCAGGCATAGTCATACCCCGGCGGCAGATGGGCCTGCAAAATCTGCTCCATGGCCGCCATCGCCGTGCGGCTGCTGACCCCCTCGGCCGCTGAACCGCTCACCGACACGGACGGGAACTGGTTGTACTGCTGAATAAACGGCGCCCCCACCGTCGGCGTAATGGTGACCAGATTGCTCAACCGCACCCGCTCGCCGTCGCGGCTGCGGACGTACAGCTCGCTAATCTGCTCAGCCCGCTCGCGCCACTGCATCTCATTTTGCATCACCACATGATAGACACGGTTGTTAAGACTGAAATCGCCGGCGCGCGTGCCGCCGAACGCCGTCTGCAGGCTGCTGAAGATCTGCGCCACCGGCACATCCAGCAGCGCCGCCCGATCGCGGTCGACCGTCAGGGTCAGCTGCGGCACGTTGCTGCTCCAGGTGGTAAATACCCGGCTCAGCTGCGGATGCTGGTTCGCCAGCTGAAGGATCTCCCGCGTCACCTGCTCCAGCTCCGCCGACGACTGACCGGCCTGCGCCAGAATGCGCAGATCAAACCCCGAGGCATTGCCCAGGCCCGGCAGGGTCGGCGGCGCGAAGGTCATGATCGTCGCCTCCGGCAGCGACAGCAGCTGGCGCTGAATATCCGCCATCACCGTATCCAGCGGCGGCCGCTGATGCCAGTCCTTGAGCATCACCGAGATAAACCCGCCGTTAGCGGCGCTAGTGCCGTTGAGAATGTTAAAGCCGGACACCTGAATCACATCCTCCACCGCCGGGTTAGCCGCCAGCAGCTTGCGCGCCTGGGCCATCACCGCTTCGGTGCGCTCCAGCGACGCCGCCTCCGGCAGCTGCACACTGGCAAACAGGTAGCCCTGATCTTCCTGCGGCAGGAAGCCTTTCGGCATCGAGGTGAAGCTGAACGCCACCAGCGCGCCCGCCGCCACCGTCGCCGCCAGCGCCAGCCACGGGCGGCGGTTCATCCACCCCACCAGCCGGCCATAGCCGTCGCGGGTGCCGTCGAGAAGACGGTTAAACGCCCGCCACACTGCCGCCGGCCGGGCGGGTCGCGGGCGCAGCAGCAGCGCGCAGAGGGCCGGGGTCAGGGTTAACGCCACCAGGCTCGACAGGGCCACCGCGGTGGAGAGCGTCACGGCAAACTGCCGATACAGCTCGCCGACGATCCCCGGGAGCAGCGCCACCGGCACAAACACCGCCAACAGCACCAGGGTCGTGGCGATCACCGGCCCGGCGATCTGCCGCAGCGCCTGGGCGGTGGCCTGCAGGCGATCCAGTCCTTCCGCCATTTTGGTTTCGACATTCTCCACCACCACAATGGCGTCATCTACCACCATCGTCAGGGCGAGAATAATCGCGAACAGGCTGAGGGTGTTGGCGCTGTAGCCCAGCAGATAGAGCACCGCAAAGGTGCCGATCAGTGACACCGGGATCGCCAGGGCCACGATCAGCGTCGCCCGCCAGCTCTGCAGGAACAGCGACACCACCACCACCACCGCCAGCAGGGTCAGCGCCAGCGAGACGCCGATCTCTTTGATCGTCGCCGCCACAAAGCGGGTGGTATCGAACTTCACCTCCCAGGTGAGATCTGCCGGAAAGCGAGTGTGCAGGCGGTTAAGCTCCGCGCGCACCGCGCTGGCGACCTGCAGGGCGTTGGCGGTTGGCGTCGGATAGATCCCCAGATAGGCCGACGCTTTACCGTTCAGCTGCGCGCCGGAGCTGTAGCTGCGGGCGCCCAGCTCGATGGTCGCCACGTCGGCGAGGCGCACCAGCTGCCCCTGCGCGCCGCGGCGGAGGATAATCTCGCCAAAGCTGGCCGCCTCGTTCAGACGCCCCAGTCCGTTGATGGTCAGCGTCTGCTGCTGGCCGTTGAACACCGGCGGGGTGCCCACCTGCCCCGCCGCCCCCTGCACATTCTGCTCGCGCAGCGCCTGGGCAACGTCATCCGTGGTGATGTTGAGGGCGTTCATGCGGTCCGGGCGCAGCCAGATGCGCATGCTGTAATCCCGGGCGCCAAACATCTGCACCTCGCCGACGCCGGGCAGGCGGGCCAGCGCCTCGCGCACCTGGGTGCTGGCGTAATTGCTGACAAACAGCGGCGACAGCGTGCCCAGCGGCGAGTAAAGGCTTACCCCCATCAGCAGGTTGCTGGCGCGCTTGCGCACCTGGACGCCATTCTGCTGCACTTCCGCCGGAAGTTGCGCCAGCGCCTGCGCCACCCGGTTTTGCACGTCGATCGCCGCCAGATCGGCATCGGTGCCTGCCGCGAAGGTGATACTCAGGCGGTACGTCCCCTCGTCCGAGCTGGTGGACTCCATATACAGCATATGATCGACGCCGTTGAGCTGGGTCTCCAGCGGGGCGGCGATGGCCTCCGCCACGTCTGACGCGCTGGCGCCCGGCCAGCTGGCGGTGACGTTCACCACCGGGGGCGTGATCGCCGGGTATTGCTCCACCGGGATCAGCTTCAGCGATACCGCGCCGACAAAGGTCAGCAGCAGCGCGATCACCATCGCAAATCGCGGACGACGGATAAAAAAGGTCAGCATCCCCTCTCCTTAGCTAGTTCAGCACCTGCACCGCGGCGCCTTCGCGCAGCCGCTGCGCGCCGTCAGTGATCACCTGCTCGCCCGCCTGCAGCCCTTTCTCGACCGCAAACTGCTGCCCCTGTTGCCCCGCAAGGGTCAGACGACGCTGCCCGGCGGTATGGTCCGGCTTCAGCACCCAGCTGAAAAAGCCCTGCGGATCCTGCTGCACGGCGGCAGCCGGGATCATCACCCGCGACGACAGCTCTTGCGGACGGAACAGGATCGTCACGCTGCCGCCCGGCAGCAGACGGTGCTGCGGATTGGCAAACTCCGCCCGCACCGCCACGCTGCCGGTGCGGGCGTCGATCCGGTTATCGATGGAGGTCAACACGCCGTCGCGCCGTTTGCCATCCACGTCAATTTGCGCCAGCCATGCCTGCTTCAGGGCGTGGATGTCGGTATGCTGGCCGGTTTTGCTGAAAAACGCGGCTTCGTCGAGGGCAAACGACACCCGTACCGGATCGAGCTGCACGATGTCCGCCAGCACCCCGCTGGACGGGTTGACCAGCGTCCCGACGTGAAAGGCGCTGTGGCCCACCCGCCCGGTCACCGGCGCCGCAATCCGGGTATAACCGAGCACAATCTGCTGAGCCTCGACGCGGGCTTTCGCCTGCTGCACGGCGGCGGCGGCGACGTCGCGCTGCATCCGGGCCGTGTCGAGGTCGTTGCGGCTGATGGAGTGGTTGTTGATGAGCCGCTCATAGCGAGTGAGCAGCTGCTGCGACTGGCGTAGCGAGGCTTCGGCGCTTTTCAGCTCGGCCTGCGCCAGGGCCAGCGCCGCGCGGGGCTGCGCGTCGTCGAGGGTAAACAGAAGGTCGCCCTCGGTCACATACTGCCCGTCCTGGAAGTGGCGCTGAACAATCACCCCTTCGGTGCGCGCGCGAATATCGACGGCGCGGATCGCCTCGACCCGCCCGGGGATGGCGCGTTCTTCAGCGTGAGGAGCCCGTTCTACCGTGGCGATGCGGACCGGCACCGCCGGCGCGGCGGTCGCCGTCAGGGCGCTGCCGCCCAGGACGCAGGCCAGCAGCGCAAAGCGAAAGGTGTTAATCATAGAGGATCCTTGCGAAAGTAACGCGCGCCTGCAGCCAGGCGCGCGAGATCGATCAGGCCGTTTTGCGGAACCGGCGCGTCAGACGCTTCTCGACTTCCACCACCAGGAACATGGCGATGCCGATGACCAGGGTGACAAACCAGTAGCGCAGCGGCAGCGCTTCCGTGCCAAACATGCTCTGCATCAGCGGGACATAGATAATCACCAGCTGCATCAGCAGCAGGACACCGGTCACCAGCCAGATGCCTTTATTGCGCAGCAGGCCCATGCTCAGGGAGAAGTTGTCGCTGCTGCGGCAGTTGATCATGTAGACCCACTGCGCCGTCACCAGCATCTGCAGCAGCACGGTGCGGATAAACTCCGGACTGTGGCCGCGCGGCGCCAGCCAGGCCTCAAGGATAAAGGCGGCAATCGCGATCATCGACCCGACGAAAGCCACCCGCCACACGGCGAAACCATCCATCACGTGCTGGCCGGTTTTACGCGGCGGGCGGTTCATCACGTTGCGCTCCGCGGCCTCAAAGGCCAGGCCGAAGGAGAGCGTCGCCGACGTCGCCATGTTCATCCACAGGATCAGCACCGGGGTCAGCGGAATCATGTTCCCCGCCAGCAGGGCGATGATGATCAGCAGCCCCTGCGCCAGGTTGGTCGGCATGATGAAGAGGATGGTCTTCTTCAGGTTGTCATAGACCCGACGGCCCTCTTTTACCGAGCTGGCGATGGTGGCGAAGTTATCATCGGTCAACACCATGTCAGCCGCCTCTTTGGTGACTTCGGTGCCTTTGATGCCCATGGCGATACCCACGTCGGCCTGGCGCAGCGCCGGCGCGTCGTTGACGCCGTCGCCGGTCATGCCGACCACTTCGCCGTTATCCTGCAGGGCTTTCACCAGGCGCAGCTTATGCTCCGGGCTGGTGCGGGCAAAGATGTCGTACTCCACCGCCGCCTTCGCCAGCGCCGCATCGTCCATGTGCTCCAGCTGGTAGCCGGTCATGGCCTGGCTGCTGTTGGTGATCCCCAGCATCTGGCCGATGCTCATCGCCGTCTGCGGGTGGTCGCCGGTGATCATCTTCACACGGATGCCGGCGGTCTGGCAGGCGTGGATAGCGTCAATCGCTTCCGGACGCGGGGGATCCATCATCCCGGCGATGCCGAGTAAAATCAGTCCCTCCTGCAGGTCCTCATGGTTCAGCGTGGTGGCATCAACGCTGGCCGGCTTACAGGCCGCCGCCACCATGCGCAGCCCCTGACGGGCGAAGCGCGCCATCTCCTCTTCCCAGTACTGCGCCTCGAAGGGCACCGCGCCCTGGCGGGTCATCTGCTCGCGGCACATGGCGAAGATAACGTCCGGCGCACCGGTGATCAGCACCCGGGCGTCGCCATCGATGTGCTGCAGCGTCGACATATATTTGTACTGTGAGTCAAAAGGGATCTTGGCCACCAGACGGGCCTCCACCGCCGGGAGCTGTGCTTTCGCCGCCAGCACCTTCAGCGCCCCTTCGGTCGGCCCGCCGGTGATCCCCCACAGACCGCGCTCATCCTGGGTAAGCTGGCTGTCGTTACACAGGTCGATGGTGCGCAGCCAGGTCTCCAGCACGGTACCCGGCTGAACCTGCACGGGCTCATCGCTCCCCTCAAGGAAGATCCGCCCCTGCGGCTCATAGCTGTCGCCTTCCACCCGGTAGCAGCAGTCGGCGGTGATGATCGCCTTGACGGTCATTTCGTTCATCGTCAGGGTGCCGGTTTTATCCGAGCAGACCACGGTCATGGCGCCGAGGGTTTCCACGGTCGGCAGCTTACGGATAATCGCCCGCTTGCGCGCCATCGTCTGGACGCCGAGCGACAGAATAATCGAGATGATCGCCGGCAGCCCCTCCGGTACCGCAGCCACCGCCAGGCTAATCAGCGACAGCAGCAGTTCGCCCATCGGGATGTCCCGCAACGCGAGGCTGAAAATAAACAGCGCCACCATCATGGCGAGGATAATGACGAAAATCGCTTTGCCGAGCTTATCCATCTGCACCAGCAGCGGGGTGCGGTGCTTCTCAATGCCCGCCATCATCTGGTTGATATGGCCGAGTTCGGTCTGCGCGCCGGTGGCGGTCACCACGCCGACGCCGCCGCCGGCGCTGACGGTGGTCCCGGAGAAGACCATGTTCACCCGGTCGCCCAGCGGCAGGTCGCCCTCCAGCGCGTCGGTGATTTTATCCACCACCGTCGACTCGCCGGTGAGGATCGCCTCTTCCACCCGCAGGTTGTGCGTTTCAATCAGCCGCATGTCCGCCGGCACGCGGTCGCCGGCGCGCAGGATAACGATATCCCCCGGAACCAGGTCGCGCGTCGGGATAGTCTCATGTTTGCCGTTACGCTGGACGCGGGCATCGCTGGAGAGCATGTTGCGGATCCCCTGCAGGGATTTTTCGGCGTTGCTCTCCTGGATATGGCCGATCAGGGCGTTAATCACCGTCACGCCAAGGATCACCAGGGTATCGACCCAGTGACCCATGATGGCGGTGAGCGCCGCGGCGGCCAGCAGCACATAAATCAGTACGTCGTTAAAGTGGGCGAGAAAGCGCAGCCAGGCCGGTTTTCCCTTCTTTTCCGGCAGCGCGTTCGGCCCGCAGGTATTCAGGCGCTCAGCGGCGTCTGCGGAACTTAACCCAGCGGCCTGGCTTTTGGTCTGCGCCAGCACTGCGTCAACGGTCTGCTGCCAGACCTGCCGTGGCGCGGTGTCGCCCGAGGGCGTCGTAAACTTTGGGTTATTCATCTTGGTCAAATTACATTTTCCTTATAAATTCCGTGAGTCGGAAAGCCTGAAATCATTCCTGGCCAATGCAATAAAAGGTGGCGAAAAA
This sequence comes from Klebsiella sp. GB_Kp056, assembly GCF_040064755.1. NCBI lineage: Bacteria > Pseudomonadati > Pseudomonadota > Gammaproteobacteria > Enterobacterales > Enterobacteriaceae > Klebsiella > Klebsiella sp. GB_Kp056. Next base: position 26,627 of record NZ_JBEAJA010000047.1, read on the forward strand.
GCCGATAAAAATGTGAACCATTACAAGCCTAAATTTTTCGCAAAATAAAAAATATGTGGTAAGTTAATTCCACAAACCAACTATTACAGAATATTAATAAACCAAAACTAAACGAGGTCAAATATGTTTGGAATCTACCGCGGACGCCGTCTGGCGCTGTACATCCTGCTGGCCATCATCGCTGCCACGCTGGTGGGGTATAGCACTTATAGTTTTGTAAAAGCGCTGGCATAATAATGACGTTAATTTACAAGCAACGGGTTTTAATTTAATTACAAATTATTTCAGATTTATTAACATGAGAAGACAACGCAGGCAATAATATTAAAAAGAGACGCATTAAGGCGAGTAAAATACAAAGCATATTGCGTTAGGTGTTATTTTGCCGGACAATATGTTTTTTAACTGATGATTAACATGACATGAAACATCCGCTGGAAACGCTCCTCTCCGCCGCCGGGATCTTATTGCTGGCCCTGCTCTCTTGCCTGCTGTTGCCCGCGCCGTCGCTGGGCCTGACGCTGGCGCAAAAGCTGGTTGAGACATTCCATATGATGGATCTCAACCAGCTTTATACCGTGCTGTTTTGTCTGTGGTTCCTGGCGCTGGGCGCCATTGAGTATCTGGTGCTGCGCTGGGTGTGGCGTCGCTGGTTTTCCCTCGAACGCTAAATCAGGAAGGGCGCGCCTCAGTGGGCGCGGCTGTGGTTCTCTTTACGGTAGGCGCCCGGCGGCAGATTGAAGGTCCGGGTGAAGACGCGGGTAAAGGTCTGCTGTGAATCGAAGCCATACTTCAGGCAGATATCGTAGACCCGCTGATCGGTGTCGCGCAGATCGCGGGCGGCCAGCAGCAGCTTCCTTTCGCGTATATAGCGCCCCAGGCTCTCCCCTTTATACTGTAAAAACAGCCGTTGCAGATGCCATTTCGAATACCCGGCATGGCGAGCGATATCATCAATACGCAGCGGTTGATGCAGGTTGTCATCAATCCACTCGACGATAGTGTCAATCACCTGAGCGGAAATCGTCATATGCTCTCTCCTCTGATGCTGCACTGGCGCTTAGCGCCACCAGGCGTTAAATGATTGCGTCTTATCGGCGACCCACACCGGCTCGCCCTGCACAGGCGTCAGCAGACGCCAGCCCCTTCCTTCGCTGGCAGCCGCCAGCCGTTGATACGGTTCATCCCAGCTGTGTTTCGCCAAAACGAATCGTCCTGCATGCCCAGGCAGCACCGCGCGAGCGCGCAGGTCGTCAGCAGCCTGAGCCGTTTCATCCGGCATCATGTGGATATATTTCCAGTCCTGGTCATACTGTCCGTTCTCCATGATCGCCAGATCGATCGGACCGAACTCATCGCCTATCGCTTTAAAGTGCGGCCCATACCCGCTGTCGCCGCTGTAATAAATCTTTTGCTGCGGGGTAACGAACAGAAAACTGGCCCACAGCGTCTGGTTGCGCTTCAGCCCACGGCCGGAAAAGTGCCGCGCCGGCAGGACGTGGACGGTGAGCTCGTCGCTAACCGGAATCGCCTGCTGCCAGTCCGCTTCGGTAATCAGCGCCCCGTCCATTCCCCAGTAGCGCAGGTGCGACCCAACCCCCAGCGGCGTAATGACCCGCTTAATTTTCGGCAGCAGAGCGCGGATGGTGGCGTAATCCAGATGGTCGTAGTGATCGTGGGAGACGATCAGCAGATCGATCTCCGGCATCCCTTCCGCTCGCCACGGATAATCGCCGGGGAAGGCTTTATTGATAAAGGAGAACGGCGCCGCGTAATCGCTGAACACCGGGTCGATCAGGATGCGTTTTCCCGCCAGCTGCAGATACCAGGAAGAGTGGCCGAGCCAGACCATCACGTCCTGCCCGAGGGGCAGCGTCGCCAGATCGGTTTTCACCAGCGGCAGCGGCTGCGCGGGACGGGCGTTTTCCCGTTTGGTCATCAAAAAATCCCACCACGCCGCCAGCATATTTTTCTGCCCGGTGAATCCCGGCGTGGGCAGTTGGTTATGGAACTGGCCGTCCCGGTAGTGGGGAGACGCTTCCACCTGGTTAAGCTGTGCCCCCTGCGGCGCCTTACCAAAACCGGCATTGAGGACAAACGGCAATGTCGTTGCTGCTGCGAGTAACATGATGGCGACCACGCTGAAAGTGACACGGTTCATATCCTGACCAGACAAAAGCCCCCATCCCGGAGGCTTTATGATATAACTTGATTATGAGTGAGTACGCACTCATTATTAGGAATGTGATGAAAGTCGTCAAGACGATTTTCAATTTTTGCGTTCCGCCGTTGCAGCGACCTGGTCAGACGTGCAAAGATCGGCGGTTTGTTTAAACCTGCGTGAGGAAAAATGTAGTGGCTCGTCCAAAGAGTGAAGATAAAAAGCAAGCGTTACTGGAAGCTGCCGCCGCGGCTTTCGCCCAGTCCGGCATCGCCGCCTCAACGTCGGCCATCGCCCGCAGCGCCGGGGTTGCCGAGGGGACGCTGTTTCGCTATTTCGCCACCAAGGATGAGTTGCTCAACGAACTGTACCTCGCCATTAAGCTGCGCCTGGTCCGGATGATGATCGCCGGGCTGGATCCGGACGAAAAGCGCCCGAAAGAGAACGCGCGCAATATCTGGAACAGCTATATCGACTGGGGCGTGCGCAACCCGATGGAGCACAAGGCGATCCGCCGGATGGCGCTCAGCGAGCGCATCACGGACGAAACCCGCCGCCAGGTGAAAGAGAGCTTTCCGGAGCTCAACGAAATGTGCCAGCTGTCGGTGAAAGAGATATTCCTCAGCGAAGCGTATCGCGCCTTTGGCGATGCCCTGTTTCTGTCGCTGGCGGAAACCACTATCGAATTCGCCAGCCACGATCCGCAGCGCGCCCGGGAGATTATCGCCCTCGGCTTTGAAGCCATGTGGAACGCCCTGCATGAGGCGGACGCCAAATGACGCCGGAAACGCTGCACCCCTGCGCCCACCGTATCGCCCTGACCTACCCGTTTACCGAGCACTGCTGGCCCTTTGGGCCGGAGTACGACGTGTTTAAGGTCGACGGCCGCATCTTTATGATCACCATGACCATTCGCGGCCGGGCGCTGGTCAACCTCAAGGCCGAGCCGCAGAAGTCGCTGCTCAATCAGGAAATTTATCGCAGTATCGAACCGGGCTACCATATGAACAAGAAACACTGGATCACGGTGGTGCCGGGGGACGACATCAGCGAGGATCTGCTGGCCGAGCTGATTGACGACTCATGGCATCAGGTGGTGAACAAGCTGAGCAAAAAAGCCCAGCAGCGCCTGCGTCCGCGCTGATTTTCAGCCAAACGCGATAAGTGTTATCGCATTTTTCACCCTTATCATTTGGCGATCTTCGCTGTACTCTTCCTCTCCTGAACGCACCGGTAAGGTGCTGTAAACTGTGAGGAAGAGTTATGGATATCGTATCGGTCGCTTTGAAGCGCTATTCCACCAAGGCCTTTGACGCCACGAAAAAGCTGACTGCCGGGGAAGCGGAACAGCTGAAAACGCTGCTGCAGTACAGCCCGTCTAGCACCAACTCCCAGCCGTGGCACTTTATCGTCGCCAGCACCGATGAAGGGAAAGCCCGCGTGGCGAAAGCCGCCAGCGGTACCTACGTGTTCAACGAACGTAAAATTCTCGACGCCTCGCACGTGGTGGTGTTCTGCGCGAAAACCGCGATGGACGACGCCTGGCTGCAGCGCGTCGTGGATCAGGAAGAGGCCGATGGCCGTTTCGCCACCCCGGACGCAAAAGCCGCTAACCACAAGGGTCGCACTTTCTTTGCCGATATGCACCGCAAAGAGCTGAAGGATGACGATCAATGGATGGCGAAGCAGGTGTATCTCAACGTCGGCAATTTCCTGCTGGGCGTAGCAGCGATGGGTCTCGACGCCGTGCCGATTGAAGGGGTTGATTTTGCGATCCTCGATGAGGAATTTGACCTGAAAGCCCAGGGCTACACCAGCCTGGTGGTGGTCCCGGTCGGCCATCATAGCGTTGAAGACTTTAACGCCTCCCTGCCGAAGTCGCGTCTGCCGCAGTCGACGACGATTACCGAGATTTAATTCCCTTCTGCCGGGAACGCCCGGGCCATGGCGCAGCAGCGTCTCGCCCGGGACTTTCTTCCCCCACTCTTTCCCCCTCTTTTTCTGCCGTTTGTGCCAGGTTTCTGGCGCTAATAAGCCCGCTTGTGCCAGGAATAACGCCTTTAGTGTGAACCAGCCGCTTTAATTAATTGATAAATAATATTTTTTATTTCTGGCACGCCCTTTGCTCTTAACAGATACCGCTATCTGGATGAAGGAGAAACCGGGTGAAACATATCTATGTGGCCAGCCACGGCCATTTTGCTCGCGGACTGGTGAACAGTTTGTCGCTGCTGATTGGCGACGAACACGGCGTTATCCCGGTCTGCGCCTATGACGAAGATATCGTGACCACCGAACAGCTGGAGCAAACCCTGGAGCATCTCATCGTCCAGGCGAATGGTGATGAAGTGGTGATCTTTACCGACCTGCTTGGCGGCAGTATCAACAATAGCGCCGTGAGCGTCTTGATGCGTCATCGTAACGTTTTCGTGGTCGCCGGCATCAATCTGACTCTGCTGCTGGAGTTTCTGCTGTGCGAAGAAGCCACTACCGAGGCCGCGATTGTCTACGCCACCAGCGCGGCGCGTGAATCCATTGTTTTCATCAACCCTCTACTAACACAACCATCCTCTGACCCACAGGGAGAATCTCATGATTAAACTCGTGCGCATTGATTATCGGCTGCTGCACGGCCAGGTGGTTTTTGCCTGGACCCGAGCGCTGGATATCGACCATATCATCGTCGCTAACGCCAAAGCCGCGGCGGATGCCTTCATTACGATGTCGCTTAACCTGGCCAAGCCGGCGGGCGTCACGCTGGACATCGCCACCGTTGAACAGGCGGCGGAAAAGCTTAACGGCGGCAAGTTGGATCATAAAAAAGTCATGGTGGTCCTTGGCAATACTGCTGAAACCCTCGCGCTGGTAGAAAAAGTCCCGGGAATTAGCGCAATTAATTACGGCGGTCTGCCACAGAAGGAAGGGGCAAGACAATTCGGCAAGGCCATCTATCTGACCGAAGAGGAAATCGCCCATAGCAGAGCGCTAAAAGAAAAAGGCATTCGGCTGGAGATGCGTCAGGTACCCGCCCACTCGGCTGAACTCCTTAACGACCAACTTTAACTTCGGAGGTCACTATGTTGCTCACCGCAACGTTACTCGGACTGATTGCCGCCCTGGGGATCCTCGATGGCCGCCTGCTTGGGGTATCGATGATCGACCGGCCGCTGGTGATGTGCGCCCTCACCGGTCTGGTCTGCGGCAATCTGCATGAGGGGATTCTGATTGGCGCTACGCTGGAGCTTATTTTCCTCGGCAACGTCGCCATCGGTGCCGCGCACCCGCCAGATATCGTGACCGGCTCCGTACTGGCGACCGCGTTTTCGATCATGTCCGGCCGCGGTCCGGAGGCTGCGCTCACCATCGCCATTCCTGTTTCAATGCTGGCGCAGACGCTGGGCATCCTGGTGCGCGTGGTGAACGCCCGCTTCGGTCATCTGGCGGATCGCTATGCGGCACAGGGTAATACCCGAATGGTCGGCCTGATGCACCTCGCCGGTCCGACGCTACTCTATTTTTTAAACGGATTTCTACCGGTTTTTTTCGCCATCCTGCTTGGCTCTTCGGCGGTAAGCTGGTTCCTGGAGGCCATTCCACCGGTGATAACCAACGGATTGATCGTCGCCAGTAAGATCCTGCCGGCGCTCGGCTTCGCCCTGCTGATCAGCATGATGCTCAGCAGCAAACTGATGCCGTACCTCGGTCTGGGATTTCTGATAGCGGCATATACCAAACTGGATATCATCGCCATCGCGCTATTCGCCGTGGTGTTGGCTTTTATCATCAGCCAGTTTCTTAATCTTAAGCAGCAGGAGAGCTAATCATGAGTGAAATGACGCAGACCCTGTCAGGCGCCGCCCAGCCGCAAAGCGATGACGCAAGCCGGGTCACCGCTCGGGATTTACGCAGCGTGTTCTGGCGCTCCTTTACGCTGCAGGGCTCGTGGAACTACGAGCGCCAGCAGCATATGGGCTACGCCTTCGCAATGTCGCCGGCCCTGAAGCGCATCTATCAGGACCCGACGGAACTGGGGCGCGCCCTGCAGCGCCATCTGGTGCTGTTTAACACTACGCCGCACCTCTCCACCTTTATCTTCGGCTTGTCGATCGCTATGGAAGAGGAGAATCAGCGCAATCCGGAATTTAATGAAGAATCAATAAACGCGATTAAAACCAGCCTGATGGGGCCGCTGGCGGGTATCGGTGACTCCATATTCTGGGGGTCATTGAAGGTGATTGCCGCCGGGATGGGGATTTATTTCGCCCAGCAGGGCAGCCTCCTGGGACCGATAATGGCGTTGTTAGTTTATAACCTACCGCATCTGTTGTGCCGCTGGTATGGGCTGAAGCTCGGCTATCGGGCTGGCACCACCTGGCTGATGCGGATTTACCAAAGCGGACTCATGGATCGGGTCACCTATATCGCGTCAATCGTTGGCCTGATGGTCGTCGGCGCGATGACCGCCAGTATGATAGATATCACCACCCCGCTCAGCTTCACTGCCGGGCAGACGACCATGAAGGCGCAGGAGTTTATCGACAAAATACTTCCTTCTCTGCTGCCTCTGCTTTTCACCCTTGGGATGTACAAGCTGATCCGTAAGGGAGTCAACATCAACTGGATCCTGTTAGGCACCATCGCGTTTGGCATGGCGGCCAGCGCGTTAGGCCTGCTTTAAAAAGAGGAATATTACCCATGCACGTAGAAGACTATATGAATGAAACCCCCGCTCGCCTGCTCGCTATGCTAACGCAGACGCGGGAAGATCTCTGGCAAGCGGCGAAAGCGCTGGCGGATCGCGGGATCTCTCGAATCATCCTGACCGGTTCCGGTACGTCTTACCACGGCGCGCTGACCGCGCGGTCGTTTATGCAGCAGTGGTGCGGCATCCCGGTCGATGTGTACTGGCCCTTCCTGCTGGACGAGACGGCTCTATCCCTCAGCGACAAAGCGCTGGTCATCGGCATTTCTCAGGGAGGCGGTAGCCTCTCTACTCTCGCCGCAATGGAGCGCGCCCGGGCAGCCGGGCACCTTACCGCTTCCATGGCCGGGGAAGCGCCAGCTGCCATCGACCAGGCGGCAGATTTGATCCTGACGGTCCCCTGTGGAGAAGAGCGCGCCGGCGCCAAAACCAAAGGGTATCACTGCACCATACTCAACCTGATACTGCTTGCGCTTGCCGTCGCCAGTCGCCAGCAGCGCCTGAGCGATGAGGAGCGCAAGGCGCTACTCGTCCGCATGGAGAGGACGTTCAATCATTTGCCGACGCTCATTGAGGCCTCGCAGGCGTGGGTTCTCAATCACGCCCGGCCGCTTATCGACAGCGCGGACATTCGCCTGACCGGTCCGGCAGGGCTGTTTGGCACCGTTCAGGAAGGTGCGCTAAAGATGCTTGAAACGCTACGCTGTCCGGTTGCCGGTTACGAATTTGAGGAGTTCATCCACGGGATCTATAACGCCTTCGACGAACGCTCTACCCTGATCATGCTCGATCCGTTTCCCGATGAGCGTCAGGATCGCCTGGCGGAAATACTTGGCGGCTGGACTCAGCATATTTATCGCATTGGTCCACAAGTCGAAAATAACGGCAAAAATATGCCCTTCGCATTTATTAACGATTCCGACTTTGCGATCTTTGAATATATTATTCCGTTACAAATGGTTTGTGCCCGACTGCCGCCAGTGAAGGGCATCGATCCCGCAATACCGAAGGATCCGCAGTTCCACCAGAAAATGAAAAGTAAACAACCCAATTAATTGACGCATAGTAAAAGTTATCCGCTATTCAGCGGAGGACCCGTTACATCCCAAGGAGACCAATATGTCTATAGCTCATAAAAACGCACATACTATTATTCGCGATATTTTATCTAAGCAGCACATTGAGCGGGTATGGTTTGTCGGCTGCGGTGGTTCATTAACCGGTTTCTGGCCGGGGAAATATTTTCTCGATTGTGAAGCGAAAAAGCTGGCCGTCGGCTATGTGACCAGTAATGAATTTGTCCACGCGACGCCGAACGCGTTAGGTAAAAACAGCGTAGTGATCCTAGCCTCGCAGCAGGGCAACACCGCTGAAACGGTGGAAGCCGCCCGCATCGCGCGTCAGAAAGGCGCCGCCACTATTGGACTGGTATATACCCCCGGCACGCCGCTGTGCGAACACAGCGATTACACTATTGAATACTGCTGGGCGCGCTATCCCGAAACCGTCGATCCGACGCAGCAAAAAGCGGCATACAGCCTGTGGCTGGCGCTGGAAGTGCTTGCGCAAACTGAGGGATACGCCCATTACGATGAGATGGTCAGCGCCTTTGCCAGTTTTGAATCCGTGGTACGCGGCGCTCAGCAGCAGGTTCAGGCGGATGCGCGCCATTTTGCCGAAGCCTGGAAGAGCGAAAAGGTCATCTACATGATGGGCAGCGGCCCCTCATTCGGCGCCGCGCATCAGGAATCCATCTGTATTCTGCTCGAGATGCAGTGGATTAACTCCGCCAGCATCCACAGCGGCGAGTATTTCCACGGCCCCTTTGAGATTACCGAAGCGGGAACGCCGTTTATTTTATTAAAAAGCAGCGGCCGCACCCGCCCGCTGGATGACCGCGCGATCCGCTTTATCGAACGTTACCAGGGAAAACTGCAGATTATTGACGTGGAAAAGGTGGGAATCGACACACTGCACGCCAGCGTGCGCGAATATTTCTGCGGCCTGCTGCACAACTGCGTACTGGATGTTTACAACCTGGCGCTGGCCACCGCCCGCAACCACCCGCTGACCACCCGCCGCTATATGTGGAAAGTCGAATATTGATTCGCTAACCGCCTGCCAGCCCCGGCGTAATTCTCCGGGGCTGCGTTGAGGATTACCAGCTAAAACCTTCAATACGTAATTCAAAAATATCGTGAATATAGCCAATTTCCGCTACCGGCAGCGCCACGTTATAGAGTATTTTTAGGCGCTGGAACGAGTGATTGACCATGGCAATAAATTCGCCATGCTGGCGGGTAAATTGCTCAAGATCTTTATAATGGCTAATTTCATTACGCATTACCAGACGCTCAATCATACAGCTGAGATGCACATATAAACTGATAATTAAGTTATTATTAAAATGAAAACCAAGCGTATTTTGCCACTCAGCGATAATGGTTTCGATATGACCCATGGTTTTTCCGGCATTCAGTATCGTCAGAGAGTTGACAACGTTATGCAGCGAAAACTCACGTACCATATTTTTATTAATCAGCGCAATTTGCTTTTCATTAAGATAGCCGCTTAAGAGCTGACTCAGATGTCGATGCCCCTGCTCGCCAAGTAGTTCCTCAATGCCAACCCAGGGCACTCCGGCCAGCTGCGGGTCGTGGGTACCCACGACCGCAATAACTTCATACTGGTGGAGCAACGATACCGCCGTACGACTGTTTTTTAAGCGCGTATACTCGCAGGCGATGATGTTAATATCAAAATCGTTGAGCAGGCTCTTCTCCATCAGATTTTTAAATTTAAATGCGGTACCGATACCTGTAATACAGGTCACCAACAGCGCACGCTCTTTTTTTTCTGCGGGCCAGAACACATCCCAACGCGACTGATTAAGCGGCACGATCTCTTCGGCGATTTGTTCGATGTTTTTTTCCAGCGCGATCTCGCTGGCAACATTCAGCGCCATGCGGGTCGTGACGTTATCCACCACCACCAGCGGGCCGTTAATCACCGACAAAAGCGCATCGGCAATCTCCTTTGTGTAGCCCATATCAATAAGCACCATCACACCCGCACGCGTGTCCGTATGCTGGAGATAATCAACCACGGCGCGACTGACGTCGCTGAACGCCACCTCCATCGGCATATCCATGGCCTGGTAGATCTTCTCGCCAATCAGGCGGTTGGCAACGCCGGCAATGCTGCTGGCGGTCGAATAACCGTGGGCGATTATCAGCGCTTTCACTTTTCCGCCGCTGGTCGCATCGATAGCATTACTGACAATGGCGGTAATCGCCAGACGGTCAAGCGTATCGATGAGCAGATCGTATTTGTTATTGACGACATCCAGTAGTTTCCCCGCGATACGCTGCGCCAGCCCCGCTGAGGACTCCAGCCAGCGCTGCATCACCAGACGCGCGGGCTCGGCAACGCTGCGCGGCGCCAGAGGAAGGCTGGTCAGGTAGCGGCCAGTAAGATAGGCGAATTCGGCATTCAGCTGGAGATCGTAATTAGCGGCGATCGCCTTGCCCACATCCTCAATAAAGCGCAGCCGCTTGTCCTGAAGAGAGACCGCGCTCTCCTGATTCATCAACGCATCGAGATAGAGCGTCACGTTTTGATAAATGAGCTTTTCAAAGGTCCGCACGCTAATATTATCCTGAGCCAACTCCTCGCACAGGCTACAAATATTTTCCGTTAGCCGTTGGTATTCATGGTGACGACCAGAAAAAAGAGGCTGCGCATCGCCATCGCGGTAAATCATCACCCGCTCGCTATTTTGCTGAAGGGAAAAAGGCGCATCCGCCAGTAATCGGTCGGGCAGCAAACCCGCTTTTATGTGTAAAAGACCGCTATCACGTTCGCCAAATGTCCAGGCGCTGGCGCAAATATTGCGAATCAAATTTTCCAGCCCACCGACATTTCCTTCAAGCGTTTCACGCATTAGCTGGCTGACGATTTCGCCATCCAGCGCAAGATCGTGGTTCAAACGCTGGGCTTCACGGCGGAAAAAGTGGTGGATAAACGCCAGCCGCTCGAATTGGCCGCGTTCAGCGATCGGCAGAATTTTTACAATCACCGGAATACGGCGAATAAAGGTCGCCAGGAAGTGTTTTTCCAGATCCTCGGTTGAAGCAAAAATTAGCCGCACCGTCGCGCTGCGCTCGTCGGTGCTCTCCCCCAGCCGGCGCCAGCTACCGTTATCCATAAAATGAAACAGCTTTTCCTGACCTTCGGGCGGCAGCCGATGAACCTCATCGATAAACAACACCCCGCCGTTGCTGGTCTCGATAAGACCAGGAACGGCTTTATCGGCGCCGGTAAAGGCCCCCTTCGCATGACCAAATAACTTCGAGGTCAGTAGTTCTGGATTATTCGCGTACTCGGCGCAGTTAAATACGGTAAAAGGCGCATCGGCAGGTAAAATACCTTCATCTATTGCGTAGTGCCAGAGCTGGCGAGCTAGAAAACTTTTCCCGGTGCCAGTAGGGCCCCGCAGCAGCAGCGGCAGACCTGCGCCAGGGTAGCTGATGGCAGCCTTGCACTGGCGCAATGCTTCCTGCAGGCTGCCCTGCGCGCCAATCAGCTGCGCCAGACTATCCTGACGCTCCGCGCACAGCGCCTGAATGGAGGCGTATTCGCCGTGCCGAACCGCCAGCCGGTGATGATCGCGCAGAACGGTAACGGGTAAAAACAGCACCGGGCGACCGTTCACTTTGACCACCCGCTGCTCGCGATGAAGATTATTCAGATGATGGCTGATGATGCTGCGTTTTTGCTTCAAGCTATCGGCGATGGCCATAGCGTTAAACTCGCCCAGCGCTTCCGCCGTCAGCGCTCGCCCGGCGATCCGTTGTTCTAGCTGGCGAAAAATCGACTCCTTGTTCATCTCGCTCCCCTGTCAAAAGCGTAAAATTCGCTTATACGACAATTCGCGCAGGACGTCGCTGCCGCCAGCCACACTTCTTTAAAAGCGCTTAATTTTTCATGGTTTAACGTTCCCCGCGTGCCAGATGCGCTCGGCATAGCGGCCAATCACCGCCAGCGAGACGGCAAGGATCAGGAAAAACAGCACCTTGTGCATCCCGTTCCAGAAAAATTCAAAGAAGCGGGTATAGAGATTGATCGCCAGGAAGGTTAACCCAAAGCCGCGCAGCATTGCGTCATCGGTTTTCAGACTGATAAAAATGCAGACGCCGGCCGCCGCGGCAAACAGCAGCCCCCACGGCAGGAGTCGCGCCTGGCTTACGTTGTACCAGCTGTCAGCGTCGTAATTGCCGAAAATCGACAGGATCCACAGCGCAATAAACAGATACGTGAGGCCCATCGCCTTGCTGACGGTAAACAGCTGCCGCTGGCGAAGCAGGGACTGCGCGCCGTAGCAGAGCGCCAGCAGCGCGCCGCCGAACAGGACGAAGCGAATCGGGTAGTTCATGCCCAGCCAGTAGGCGCCCCACCCCGAGACATAGCCGGTTTCCGCGCCAAACCAGTTGCCCAGCGCCAGCAGAAAAAAGAGCCACACCAGCCCGGAGCGGGCAGCATAGCCGATAGCGCCGTAAATCACGCATCCGGCCAGAAACAGCGGCGCGATATGGCCGCTGCCGTTATCCAGCCGTTCGCCAAGCTGCCATAGCGCCACCGCGGTAAAGACAACGCCCAGAAACAAAATCGCCTCGGTGCTGTAGTGCCACTGCGTTTCCCACCGCTGGCGGCGAAAACCCCAGGCGTAGCAGGCGACAGCCAGCAGCGCAGGCAGCAGGATCCGCGTCAGCGCCGAGCGGCTGAACAGGCTCAGCAGCCACGCCACCAGTTCATTGTCGGCGAACAGACTGCCCAGAGCAATCAGCACGCAGGCCAGCGCGGTCCAGAAGGCATAGCGGCTCAGACGCCGCCAGTCGAAGGGGGAGACGCGCAGCGTTTGCGCCAGCCGCTGGCTGTCTGCCGGGGTTAACTCCCCGCTGGCCTGCCAGGCGTTCAGCGCGCGCTGAATAATGCGCTGCTCTTTTCGGGTTACGTTCATAGGCATTCCTTGAGACTGATGACAAACCTGTTTTCGCTAATGTGCTCGCCTTTCTGCGGGTGGCAGTTGCGCCTGACCCGGCCTACCTAACCATTTATATATCAGATTGTTACCCCGCAACCTGGGCCCGCGTAAGCGCAGCGCCGCCGGGCATGATATCAGGCTCGATACCCGTCATATTGCCGGGTGGCGGCTGCGCCTGACCCGGCCTACGGTCCCAAATCACCGCCGGGCCTGGGGCTGCTGAATCTGCCGGTGTTGCGGCCTCAACATCGCTGAGACGTTCCCGGCAGGCCGGGCAATACCCGAAGATGGCACATTGCCAGCCATCTGATTCCTTGTGATTAATGTTGGTCCAGCCACGCCAGCGCCTGCTCGCCCGCCTCGTCCATCGGCAGGTAGACCAGCAGGCGCGAACCGTTGCGCGGCGCCGAATACCAGTACATCTGCTGCAGGCTGAATCGCCCGAGCTGCGGGTGGTTAAAATGTTTAATCTGGTTTTCCACGCCGCGCACCTCGTAGCGCTGATGCCACAGCGCTTCAAACTCCGACGAGGCGGCGAAAAAGCGCGCCAGTTTGTTTTCCCATGCCGGATCGCCACGGTGCTCGGCCATCGCGGCGCGGAAATAGGAGACGAAGGTCGGCAGCACATCGCGATTTTCGATCCGGCTGCGCCAGGTCTCATGGGTCAGATACAGATAAATGCAGTTGCGATCTTCTTCCGGGAGGGTGGCGAAATCGATGCCCATCAGGCGGCAGAAGCTGTCGTTCCAAGCCACAATATCAAAGTTCGGTTTTTGAATACTGGCCGGCTGCGGCATCAGGCTGTCGAGCATTCGCCGGGTGCCGGGGCTGATGCCTTCGCATACCGTCACCTGGGTCGCTTCCGGCGGGGTCAGCCCGGCGAGTACGAACAGGTGCCGGGTCTCCAGCGGGCTGCACTGCAGGGCATTCGCTACCCCCACCAGCACCGCTTCCGACGGATTCACCTCCCGCCCCTGCTCCAGCCAGGTGTACCAGGTGACGCCGACATCGGCGAGCATCGCCACCTCCTCCCGGCGCAGACCCGGCGTGCGCCGGCGGCCCACCCGGGGCAACCCCAGGCGCTGCGGATCGAGGCTCTCACGCCGGGCGCGCAGAAACGCCCCCAGCTGTTTGCGCCGATCGTCCGGCACGGCGAACGTCGACTCTCGTTGCGGCATCGTGGTCATCACCCCTCCAGCATGGTAGTTCCAGTACCAGTATAGACAGGAACTGGTACCCGTTTAATTTATCGGTAATGCTACGTCGGTCTGCTGAATGACGCAATGGAGAACCCCATGAAAACGTCTGCTGTTTCACCCGGCCGCGCCGGTCTGTGGCTGCTGCTGGGCGGCCAGATGCTGCCGCTTATTGATACCTCGATCACCAATGTGGCGCTGGACGCCATCACCCACACCCTGGCGGCCAGCGCCACGCAGCTGGAGCTTATCGTCGCGCTCTACGGCGTCGCCTTTGCCGTCTGCCTGGCGATGGGCAGTAAGCTTGGCGATAACTATGGCCGCCGTCGCCTGTTTATGTGGGGCGTCGCTCTCTTTTGCATCGCTTCCCTGCTGTGCGGCATGGCGAACAGCATCAGCGCCCTGCTGGCCGCCCGCACCCTGCAGGGCGCCGGGGCGGCGCTGATTGTGCCGCAGATCCTCGCCACCCTGCACGTCACCCTCAAAGGCCCGGCCCACGCCCGGGCCATCAGCCTGTATGGCGGGATCGGCGGGATCGCGTTTATCGTCGGTCAGATGGGCGGCGGCTGGCTGGTATCGGCGGATATCGCCGGGCTGGGCTGGCGCAACGCCTTTTTTATCAATGTGCCGATCTGCCTGCTGGTGCTGGCCCTGAGCCGCCGCTATGTGCCGGAAACCCGTCGTGAGACGCCGTCGCGGATTGACTGGCAGGGTACCCTGTACCTCGCCCTCATCCTCTGCTGCCTGCTGTTCCCGATGGCCCTCGGTCCGGATCTGCACTGGCCGCTGTGGCTGCAGCTGATGCTGGTGGCGGTCCTGCCGCTGCTGTTCGCCATGCGTCAGAGCGCCCTGCGCCAGCAGCAGCGCGGCGACCATCCCCTGCTGCCGCCGCGTCTGCTGCAGTTGACCAGCATCCGCTTCGGGATGGCCATCGCCCTGCTGTTCTTCAGCGCCTGGTCCGGCTTTATGTTCTGCATGGCGCTGACCATGCAGGAGGGGCTGGGGATGGCGCCGTGGCAGTCCGGCAATAGCTTTATCGCCCTCGGCGTGGCCTATTTTATTTCGGCGCTGTATGCCCCGCGGCTTATCGCCCGCTACAGCATGGGGCGGATCCTGTTGACCGGTCTGACGGTGCAGATCGCCGGGCTACTGCTGTTGTGCGCCACCTTCTCCCGCTTCGGCATCGCCACCACCGCCCTGACGCTGGTCCCCGCTACGGCGCTGATCGGCTACGGTCAGGCGCTGATCGTCAACAGCTTTTACCGGATTGGCATGCGCGATATCAGCGCCAGCGACGCCGGGGCCGGGAGCGCCATCCTCAGCACCCTGCAGCAGGCGACCCTCGGTCTCGGGCCGGCTATCCTCGGATCGCTGTTCCTGGCGCTGGCCCGCCGCGGCGGCGGAAACTATCCGCAGGCGCTGATTGATTTTCTGCTGGTCGAGGTGGCCATGATGCTGTTGCTGGGGGCCATCGCGCTGTGGCTGCGCCATCATCTCAACCGACAGCCGGCGACGGCGGCGTCGTAATACCGGCGGCGGTAATTTGCATAATCGTTATCCAGCGGTCATCATACCCGCTGGATATTCAGGAGACGTTATGCAGGAATTAATATCGCAAATTGCCGCCTTAGGAATCGAAATAACCCCTACCCGCTCGCTGATGATTATCTTCGGCATTATCTTGTTCACCGCCGTCGTCGTGCATCTGATATTGCACAAAGTGGTCCTGCGCGCTTTTGAAAAACGGGCGTTGGCCAGCAGCCATCTGTGGTTGCAAATCATCACGCAGAATAAACTCTTTCACCGACTGGCCTTTACCCTGCAGGGGATCATCGTTAACGTGCAGGCGGTGCTGTGGCTGCAAAAAGGCAGCGAGGCCGCAGAAATATTAACCACCGTGGCTCAGCTATGGGTGATGATATATGCCATGCTGTCCTTCTTCTCGCTGCTGGATGTGATCTTAAAGCTGGCGCAGAAATTTCCCGCCGCCTCTCAGCTACCGCTGAAGGGGATATTCCAGGGAATTAAGCTGGTGACGGCGATTATTATCGGCATCCTGATTATTTCCCTGCTGATAGGCCAGTCGCCAGCGATCCTGATTAGCGGGCTCGGCGCGATGGCCGCGGTACTGATGCTGGTATTTAAAGATCCGATCCTTGGTCTGGTGGCCGGTATTCAGCTCTCGGCCAACGATATGCTCAAGCTTGGCGACTGGCTGGAGATGCCGAAGTACGGCGCCGACGGCGCGGTGATCGATATCGGCCTCACCACGGTCAAGGTACGCAACTGGGACAACACCATCACCACCATTCCAACCTGGTCGCTGGTCTCCGACTCATTTAAAAACTGGAGCGGGATGTCGGCCTCCGGCGGCCGCCGCATTAAGCGCAGCCTCAACATCGACACCACCAGCATTCATTTCCTCGATGAACAGGAGCAGCAGCGCTTGATCCGGGCGAAGTTGCTTAAACCCTATATGGATTCGCGCCACGAGGAGATTAGCGCCTGGAACCAGCAGTATGCCGGGGAGCAATCGGTCCTCAACGAGCGCCGAATGACCAATGTCGGCACCTTCCGCGCCTATCTGCAGGAGTATTTACGTCATCATCCGCGCATCCGCCAGGATATGACCCTGATGGTGCGCCAGCTGGCGCCGGATGCCAACGGCTTGCCGATCGAGATCTACTGCTTCACCAACACCGTGGTGTGGGCGGAATATGAGGGGATCCAGGCGGATATTTTCGACCATGTCTTCGCCGTGGTGGAGGAGTTTGGCTTACGCATTCATCAAACGCCCACCGGCAACGACATTCGCGCGCTGGCGGGGGCCTTCTCCCGCTAACCTCAGGCGCTGGCGCGGGCTATCACGCGCCAGTCCATCATCACCCGCTCGACGGCGGCGTCGGGATCGTCGATGCGTTTCATTAACAGATCCACCGCCGTGCGGCCGATCGCCCGGGAGGGCTGTTCAACGGTGGTCAGCTGCGGGGAGACCACTTCCGCCAGCTCGGTGCCGTCGAAGCCGATCACCGCGATATCCTCCGGCACCCGCAGCCCGGCCTGGTCAATCGCCCGCAGCGCCCCGGCGGCAAGGGAGTCCGATACGGCAAATACCGCGTCGGGCTTCTCGTCTTGCGACAGCAGCTGCTCCATCGCCCGTTTACCGGCCGCCGCGCTAAGATCCTGCGCATAGGTTACCTGCTGATACGCCAGACCGTGCACGTGCAGCACGCTTTTATAGCCGCGCTCGCGCAGACGAGCGTAGCGATAGCTGAGGTCGTGATTAATGAGCGCAATGCGCCGGCGGCCGCCGTCGGCCAGCCGGGACACCGCCCCCTGGGCCGCCTCGACGTCGTTAATCCCGACGCAGGAGATGCTGCCGGTGTCGGCATACTCCGCACACTGCACCCAGGGCGCATCGCCAATCATGGTGGTCAGTTCCGGCAGGCTGGAGAGCGCGTTCATGGTGATAATGCCATCGACCATTTTGCCGGAGAGCAGCTGCAGGCCGGAGGTCGAGCGGGCCAGATCCGACCCGGAGTTACACAGCAGAATGCGGTAGCCGTTCTTTTCCGCCTCTTCTTCTATCCCTTTCACCACCTCGGCGCAAAAGGGGTTAGCGATATTGGAGACCATCACCAGGATCATATTGCTGCGGGCGGTTCGCAGCTGACGCGCCAGCAGGTTCGGCTGATAGTTGCTCTCTTTGATCGCCTGCAGCACGCGCTCACGGTTTTTGGCTTTTACCGTATCGCTGTTGTTCAGCACCCGCGACACCGTGGCCACCGAAACGCCGGCCAGACGAGCAATTTTCTGAATAGACATGACCCCAGCACTTCCCGCATAGACATGATGTTTCGCAGATTATCATAAATGAGCGTCGCCTGCGTCGCCAGCGGAGGCGGTTGTGATGCTGAATTTTTATCGTCAGCAGAGATACCGGGAGGGCCAGGTTCGCATGAAAATATTAAGTTTCCGCAAGCGATCAAAGAGGCTTTGCAATGCTCGGGGCGAGTAAATCTTATTGTATTTAGATATTTTTCTTCATTATATATATAACACCACCTCAACCTTTCATTATGAAATATAAATAATTTCGCTAACCTTCGGCAAAAAAAGTAATATTTTTATATTACATCCATTGATTTACTTTTCCACGCCTGAACATTTAAAGTGGATGAGATCACAACAATTAAAATTTTACCTGATCGCGGACCTTTATCAGCTCATTTAAAAATGTGATGTTCTTCAAATTTTGTTTCGAACCGTACTCACTCCTCAGACGAGGTTGCTGAAGGTTAACAGCCGGTCAATTTGATTGCTGCTATTGATATACCGATGAGGTCTTTTCTGACAGCCCTGCTTAATGAATAAACCTGAATAATCTCGCAGTGATTCCTGTCTCTGTAAGACAGAGTAAATTGACCTGTTTCAGCACCTAATTCGCTTCAGCTACGCGCCAAATCAGCTGTCAACAGATAGCTTGCACCGACCAGCTGTACGCCTTAAAGCTCAGTAAGTTTTGTGACTCAAATTCAACGACTGTTGAATGTTGTTTGTTTGTCACCCCCGGTCCAAAGCACTTAAATATCGTGACCGGGCCGCCGCGATATTCCCTGATACAGAGAAGCATTGCGCAGCCAGAGAAAGAAAGGAGAAGGAGAATGAACGTTGTATTTGTGGGTGTGGGGGCTATCGGCTTGCCGATGGCGAAACAAATCCAGCTGGCGGGGCATTCCGTAACTGGCGTTGATCTGGCTGAAAGTTCTATTGCCAGGGCGGCTGAACAGAATATTCACGTCGTAAAAAACCTTAAGTCAGTCCCGGACGCAGAGATAGTGGTTGTGATGGTGGCAACGCCAAAACAGCTGGAGCAGCTGGTTGCAGAGGCAGACGATTATCTGGCTGGGCAGACATGGGTGATTATGTCCACCGTGGGGCCGGATGCTGCTCGTCTTGCCGCCCGCGAACTCAACCGCGCTGGCGCCAGAGTCATTGACGCGCCGGTTACCGGGGGAACGGCGCGGGCATCAACGGGAGAGCTGGTGATTTTTGCGTCCGGCGTTGAGCATGACATTGAGGCTGTCGGCCCGGTATTACAGGCCATGGGCAGTGTGCGTTTTGTCGGCAAAAACATCGGCGACGGGCAGGCCATTAAAGTGATTAACCAGCATCTGTGTTCCATTCATATTGTTGCGGCCGCCGAGGCATTAAATCTTGCCCGCCAACTGGGGCTCGATCCAAAAGACGTATTACCGTTAATAGAAAAAGGCGCGGCAGGATCCTGGATGTTATCCGACCGCGGGCCCCGAATGTTAAAAGGTACCGATGTTGAGGTGACCAGTACCATTAATATTTTTGTCAAAGACAGTGGATTAGTTTCAGTCGCGGCGCAACGTTGTCACGCTCAGGTTCCTATGCTTGAGGTTGCTCATCAACGTTATCTTGCTGCATTAAATGCCGGACTTGGCCTGAAAGATGATAGCCGCGTTATTGAAACGTGGAATATCCAATAACAATCGCTTAATTAATATTTAATTATTTACGCGGATATATTTCTATATCCGTCAAGGCCACCTGTTAAATAAATTTTGACGTGACTGATATTTTCATCATAATCAATAAGTTAATCGAGAGTTTATTATGGCACAAACTGAATTACAGAAAGTCGCTGCCGCCGCATGGCGCATCCGTCGCTATGCCCTTCGTATGGGGGAAGTTCAGGGGCAAGGTTATATCGGTCAGGCTCTGGGCTATGCCGATGTGTTAGCAACGGCCTTTGCGCACATGATGAATTTCCGTCCGGCAGAGCCGGAGTGGGAAGGACGCGACCGTTTCCTGCTATCACACGGTCACTATGCTATCGCCTATTACGCGGCGCTGCTTGAAGCTGGAATTATCCCGGAAGAGGAGCTGGAAACTTACGGCTCTGATGACAGCCGCCTGCCGATGTCCGGCATGGCCACTTACACCCCGGCGATGGAAATATCCGGCGGTTCGTTAGGCCAGGGGCTGAGCATCGCCATCGGGATGGCGCTGGGTCTGCGCCAGAAGAAAAATCCGGCGCTGGTCATCAACTCCATGTCGGATGGCGAACTGGATGAAGGTTCAACCTGGGAAGCGGCCATGTCTGCCGCACACTACGGGCTAACTAACCTTATCAACATCGTAGACGTGAACAAGCAGCAGGCCGATGGCGACTCGCGTAAGATTTTGGGCTTTGAGCCGCTCCATGAGAAGTGGGCATCGTTTGGCTGGTACGTTCAGCGCATAGATGGCAATGACGTATCTGCCGTTATCAAAGCGTTTGAAAACGCGAAAAGCTGGCCGGAAAACCAACCGCGCGTGATCCTCTGCGACACGCTAATGGGCAAAGGCGTGCCGTTCCTGGAAACCCGCGACAAAAACCACTTTATCCGCGTCGATGCCGATGAATGGCAGAAAGCGATCGCCGTGCTGGATGCCAATAAACCGGAAGGAGTGCTGTAATGAGCCAGCCAAATCAGACTAAAACTCGCTTAAAAACGTCTGCCATGATCGCGTCTATCGCTGATGAAGGCCAGGCGACGGTTTCCGCCCCCTTCGGCACTGCGTTGTCGAAACTGGCGGCAGAACGCCCGGACATTGTCGGCATGACCGCTGACCTGTCGAAATATACCGACCTGCATATTTTTGCCCAGGCCTATCCTGAACGCTTCTTCCAGATGGGAATGGCCGAGCAACTACTAATGGGTGCGGCAGGCGGAATAGCAAAAGAGGGCTTCACCCCCTTCGTCACCACCTACGCGGTATTCGCAACCCGCCGCGCTTATGACTTCATTCACCAGGTCATTGCCGAAGAACACTTGAATGTGAAAATTTGCGCTGCCCTGCCGGGCCTGACCACAGGCTACGGCCCCAGCCACCAGGCGACTGAAGATCTGGCGATCATGCGCGGCATTCCGGGACTGACCATCATCGATCCGTGCGATGCGCTGGAAATTGAACAGGCCGTGCCAGCAATTGCCGACCATAAAGGCCCGGTGTATATGCGCCTGCTGCGCGGCAAGGTGCCGCTGGTACTGGACAAATATGACTACAAGTTTGAGCTGGGCAAAGCGAAGCTGCTGGAAGAGGGTAACGATGTGCTGCTTATCTCTTCCGGCCTGATGACCATGCGCGCCCTGGAAGCGGCGGAAAAGCTGCGTAAGGACAACGTGAGCGTGGCAGTGCTGCACGTGCCGACCATCAAGCCGCTGGATGAAGAAACTATCCTCGCGCAGGCAGCAAAACCGGGTCGTCTGGTCGTCACGGCAGAAAACCATACCTGCGTGGGCGGCCTGAGCGAAGCGGTTGCCGCGCTGCTGATGCGCAAAGGCGTGAATTGTGAATTTGACGTGGTTTCTCTCCCGGATGAATTCCTGCATGCCGGTGCGCTGCCCACGCTGCACGATCGCTACGGTATTTCAACCACTGCACTGGTGGAAAAAATCAAAAACCGTATCAACTAACCACTCGATAACAGATATTATGCCGCCGCATAAGGCGGCATTGAGTTACCTCTATTACCCAGCGTGAGGTTTATATGACCACAAATAATATTGAGTCATTAAAACAGAAAAAGACTCAGCGGAAGAGCCAGTATCGCTGGTTTGTTATGGCCCTTATCTTTATTATATTCGTCGTTGCCCAGGCAGACAGGGCCAACATTGGTTTTGCTATCCCGTATATCCAGGACGAGTTTAAACTCAGTAATACTGATATTGGGGTAATTATCAGTTTGTTTTTTGCCGGCTACGCGCTATGCCAGATCCCTTCCGGCTACCTGGTCAGAAAAAAAGGTGTGCGATTTTCCTATGCTTTAGGGATGGCGCTGACCTCAATTTTTACTTTTTTTATGGGAAGAGTCGACTCTTTCGTCGTCCTTAAAGTTTTACGGGCGCTGGTTGGCATCAGTGAAGCCCCGGTCGTAATTAGCTCCACCGCCACGATCAATAACTGGTTTCCCAGTAAAGAGAAGGGCACCGCCACGGGTATTTTTCTCGCGGGTTCCAAATTCGGACCTTTTTTAGTGCCGCCGATTTGCGCATGGATCCTGATTCATTATGACTGGCGACATATCTTTTATTTTTTCGCCGTCCCGGGCATGATATTGTCAATCGTGTGGTATGTGCTGGTAAGAAACAAACCCGCCGAAAGTCCGTTTGTCAATAAGGAAGAAGCGGACTATATCAATGATCAATTTCAGGATGAAACTGAACACGCAACGGAGAATCAAAAGCGATTTAAGGCCAGGCCATTTAAGTACGGGGTGATCGACCGTTTCATCAGAACAACGGCGCTGTCGCCGCTTAAAACATCGCGTGAGATCTTCAGCAGCTGGGATATTTATGGCGCCGCCATGGGCTACATGTGCATGGTGGGCATTGTGGATGGCGTACTCATGTCGTGGCTGCCAAAATATTTACTGCAGGAGCATGGGTTTAATATTATCAATTCCGCCATTCTGGCTTCCACACCGTTCGCAGGCAACGTTTTTGGTAATCTGCTGGGAGGATGGTTGTCAGATAATGTGTTTGGTAAAAGACGTAAACCATTAATGCTGTTCAGCGCATTCTGTACCATCATCATGATGGGATTTATGCTCACCGGCCCGCAGGGCAAGCTGGCGCTGGGGGTTATTTTGTTCAGTATTGGCTTCTTACTGTCGCTGGGCTACTCGGCCTACTCTGTGTATGCCATGGGCCGTGCGTCAAAAGACTGCTATCCGGTTGCCTATTCAATCATCAATACCGGCGGTCAAATTGGCGCAGTGTGTATGCCGCTGATCGTGGGGATATTACTGGATAAATATGACTGGAACGCCGTCTTTATAAGCCTGTCTGTCGCTGCATTAGTCTGCCTCCTTGTCGTGCTTACCATTAAAGAACCATTGCCTGTTGGCGCATCCATGCCTGAACATCTGCAAAAGTAGAACTCCGGTATCTGTTCTGTTTATCAATCAGGCGTGCGTGATATCAAAAAGGTATTCAATAGGGTTTCACGCATGCTTATCACCTCCCACGATCAGGCCGCCTGAGTGTCCCACCTTCCCTGCCCGCTGAATAATCAGTGCGCCTTGCCCTGCTGAATATCTATTGCAATATCCTATCGCCTTGTATATTGCCATTTTCCATCCCATGACTAACGTATCCGTGACGGATGTTTTATCTGGCAACCGGTGGAGTGATGTTGATCACGTTACGTATATTATGACGGGTTGAATACTTACCGCTGACGGGCCAACAATGTGATTCAGCTCAACGATGATGTGCAATATTGAGCTCCTTTAAAATCCAGTCCTTAAATATCTGAAGATTCGAGTGCTGATTAAATTTTGGGTAGCATAGATAGTGGCCAATGTAATGTATTTCTTTTGTCGTTTTCATTAAAGGGCAAACCAGAATTCCATGCTTAAGCTCTTGTTCAGCGAGCAGCATTGACTCCAGAACCACGCCGAGACCATCAGATGCCGCTTTGATCGCCATAAAACTCCGATCAAAGCTTAAACCATAACGTTCCGGCGGGGCGAGATTATTTTCTTCAAACCATCCACGCCACTGATAAAGCTGAATATCGCATTGAATTAATAAACATTGATACAAATCTTCTGGTTTTTTAATACGTTGAGCTATCTTCGGGCTACAGAGCGGGGTGAGTTGTTCAACCGAGAGTGGGATTTGATGACAGCCAGGCTTAGCGGTTTCACCATAAATGATATCCACATCAAATTCATCATCTTCGAATCGGACGGGGTCGGTATCCGCCGAAAATTTTAGTTCCACATCAGGAAAAGCGCTAATGAAAGAAGAGAGTCTTGGCAAAAGCCATTGATTTGCAAAACTTGGTGCGGTATGGATACGTAGGGGACGATTTTTTCTTAACGATAAGGATTTAAATCCCCCCTCGATCTCCTGAAACCCTTTCTGGATACACCTAAGTAAAACTTCACCTTCTCGGGTTAACGACATCTCCCGTGTATTACGATGAAACAAGCGGACATCTAACATTTTCTCCATTTTTCTTATGGAATGGCTTACGGCACTGGCTGTCAGTTTCAGTTCGCCAGCAGCGGCAGTAAACGAGCAGGTTCGCCCAGCAACTTCAAATACTTTAAGAGATGTCAGCGGTATCTTTTCCAGTAGGTTCATTATTGCATTTCACTCAAATCGTTTTGAATTTACTTATCTTGTAAATCTTACTACAACTCTTTTAAATTACATACTACAGCAGGTAATGATTATGTGTTTTGCGAAAACAAAACTTATTTATTGCAGACATATTTTTTTGATCATATATTTGGATAAATTATCACGTCAACGATGAGTACTAAAACGCCCCACAACATTGATGTTCCGCCAGCAACTGACAACCATCGTTCAGAGCAGCTTGAGGCACTCAATGAGCTGATTAGCCGTGTCAAAAAGCACAGGCAGAATACGCTACCTTTTCGCAGGATAAAGTGGATAAAATTTTCCGTGCCGCTGCCCTGGCTGCGGCAGACGCCCGCATTTCCCTGGCAAAAATGGCCGTCTCTGAATCAGGTATGGGTATCATCGAAGATAAGGTCATTAAAAATAATTTCGCATCTAAATAAATCTACAACGCCTGTAAGGACGAAAAAACCTGCGACATACTGTGCGAAAATGAAACTTTTGGTACTATCACAATTGTTGAACCAGTAGGCATTATCTGCACTATTGTTCCCACCACGAATCCAACTTCCACGGCAATTTTCCAATCGCTGATCAGCCTGAAAACCCGTAATGGTATTATTTTTTCCCGCAACCACGTGCTAAAAATGCCACTAACCAGGCGGCGGATATTGTCTTACAGGCGGCCATCGATGCCGGCCCGCCAGAAGACATTATCGGCTGGATCGAAGAGCCTTCTGTTGAATTGTCCAGCGCCCAGATGCACCACCCGGATATTAATTTGATCCTGGCAACGGGTGGACCAGGTATGGTTAAAGCGGCTTACAGTTCTGGTAAACCAGCTATTGGTGTGGGTGCAGGCAACACACCTGTGGTGAGCGACGAAACTGCCGACATTAAACGCGCCGTAGCTTCCGTGCTAATGTCCAAAACCTTCGACAACGGAGTCTTCTGCGCTTCCGAACAATCCATTGTCGTGGTTGATTCCGTGTATGACGCGGTACGTCAAGGTTTCGCCACTCATGGTGGCTATTTTCTACGCGGTAAAGAGTTAAAAGCAGTTTCTGCATTTATCCTTAAAAACGGTGCGCTGAATGCCGCTATCGTTGGTCAATCTGCCTGTAAAATTGCTGAACTGGCTGGTTTCAGCCTACCTGCCAGCACCAAAATCCTGATTGGCGAAGTCAGCGTGGTTGCTGACTCTGAGCCATTTGCGCATGAAAAATTATCCCCGACTCTGGCGATGAACCGGGCCAAAGATTTTAACAATAGATATAAACCCTGCACTTCCTGCGATAGAGGTGGATCCTGCAGGCTATCATAAATGACCTCTGGTTGGCCTGCCAGCCTGGCGCGCAAGCGCGACTCAGTAAGACGGTGTCTCGGGAAACTATTAATAATCAGGGCTTCTCTCCCGCCCCGTTAACGCGCATCCTTTTGCCGTTTCATATGCTTATAAGCGCAGGAGGCGCAACAGACCGCCTGCGCCCCATTTGTGCTTTTATGATTAAGGATGATATCCCCATGAGGCTCTCCACCGCGATTCTCGCCCTCAGCTGTGCCCTGGTAACGATCACCGGCTGCACCTCGTCAAAATCGTCACCGGAACGCCACGCCTATGCGTTCGTCGCCCACCGCTCCGATTTTGTCGGCGGCAACTTCACCGTCAACCGTCAGGAAAATTACCGTTTAAACCTGCCGACCTTCACGGCGATGTACGCCCGCGGCCAGCAGGATAAAGCCGCTGGCATGAGCGAAAGCGACGCCCGCCGCACCGCCGAGGCCATCAAACAGCAGGCGGCGCAGGGCACCCGCACCGAGCACGCCTTTACCGGCAACGCCAGCGACAAATGGGATAATGCGATGGAAAATAAAGATGCCGTCCTGTTCGGCAATGAGCTCTCCGGGGCCTATCTCGACGGCTATCTTGGGGTGAAATAACCCGGCGGCGCGCGTCCTGCGCCCCGCCGGAATTCAGCGTTCGACGCTCACCCAGCGCTGCTGCTGATGGCTTTGGACGATCGCCTCGATGATGTACATCACCTCGGCGCCGTCGTCGAAAGCGGCGAAGCGCCGGGCCCCGGCCTCCGGCATCTTCCCGGCGCGCACCGCCTGATAAAAATGGCCCATCATATTCTTAAAGGCGTCCGGCCAGCCCTCAATATGGCCGCCGGGGTAATGAGCGCTGTCAGCGATCTCCGGCCGCAGCAGGCTGGGGTCGTCGCTGAGCTGCCGATCCGGCTGCTCGCGGTGGCCAATCCACAGCCGCTGGGGCACTTCCTGATCCCAGGCCAGAGAACAGCGGCTGCCGTTAATCTCCACCGCCAGACGGTTTTTCCGCCCGGCGCTCACCTGAGAGACCATAAAGCTGCCTTTGCTGCCATCGTCAAAACGCAACAGCACTGAGCCAAAGTCCTCGGTATCGACAGGCCGGGTTTCATATCCCTGCGCCTCGTGAACGGCGCTGAAGGTCGCTTTGCCATTCACTGGCGCTTTACGCGTCGGCCAGACGATAGACAGATCCGCCATCACCTCGACAATCCGCCGACCGGTCATAAACTGCACGGTATCGCACCAGTGGGAGCCGATGTCGGCCACCGTCCGCGACGCGCCGCCCTGCGCCGAATCAACCCGCCAGTTGTAGTCGGTCTCCAGCAGCATCCAGTCCTGTAAATAGCCGCCGTGCGCCGCGAAGATTCTGCCGACATCGCCATGGCGGATCATCGCCGCCGCCTGCTGGACCATGGCGAACTGGCGATAGACGAAGCTGACGCCGTGCACCACGCCGGCCCGGGCGGCAAGCGTCACCAGCTCCCGCGCCTCCTCCGCCGTCATACACAGCGGTTTTTCGGAGAAGACGTGCAGCCCGGCGGCGAGGATCTGCCGGTTAATCTGGGCATGCAGATGGTTCGGCGTACAGTTATGCACCACCTGCAGCCCCGGATGGGCCAGCAGCGCCTCCACGCTGTCGTAGGCATGGGCAATATTCAGCGCTCGCGCCTTGCGCTGCGCCGCCTCAAGGCTGCTGTCGCACAGCGCCACCACCTCGATATCCCCCAGCCGCCGCAGCGCCTCCAGATGCGCCGGACCAATAAACCCTGCCCCAATAATCGCGACCTGAATCATATTATTCCCTCCCGCCGGCGGCAAAGTCATCGAAGGCCCGCCCGGCAACGGGAATGATATGGCGACGAATAAACTCGCTGCCCTCGCGCGCGCCGGTCTCAGCGTCCTTCAGGCAGCACTCCCACTCCAGCACCGCCCAGCCGTGAAAATCATATTCGGTCAGCTTACTGAACACCCCTTTGAAGTCGATCTGCCCATCGCCGGGAGAGCGGAAACGGCCAGCCCGCTGCTGCCAGGGCTGATAGCCGCCGTAGACGCCATTGCGCCCGTTGCGGCGAAATTCGGCGTCCTTGACGTGAAACGCTTTAATACGCGAATGATAGATATCGATATAGGTCAGGTAGTCCATCTGCTGCAGATGCAGGTGGCTCGGGTCATAGAGCATATTGCAGCGCGGATGGTTATCCACCCGCGCGAGAAAACGCTCAAAGGTCACGCCATCATGCAGGTCTTCGCCGGGGTGGATCTCATAGCAGACATCAACGCCCTGCTCGTCGAAGAGGTCCAGCAGCGGCCGCCAGCGCCGGGCCAGCTCGGCAAAGGCCTCATCCAGAAGCGGCTGATTATGCGGCGGCCATGGATAAAAAAAGGGCCATGCCAGCGCCCCGGAAAAGGTCGCATGGGCCTTCAGCCCCAGGCGACCGGAGGCCACCGCCGCCTGCTTGACCTTCTCCACCGCCCAGCGCTGGCGCGCCTGCGGATCGCCATGCAGCGCCGCCGGAGCAAAGGCGTCAAACGCCGCGTCATACGCCGGATGCACCGCCACCAGCTGTCCTTCAAGGTGGGTGGACAGCTCGCTGATCGCCAGCCCATGCTCCGCCAGGACACCGCTGACCTCGTCGCAGTAGGTCTGGCTCGCCGCCGCCCGCTCGACATCGAAAATCGCCGGGTGGTTGCAGGGGATCTGCAATGCCTTGTACCCCAGGCCGGCGGCCCACTGCGCCATCCCCTCCAGCGTGTTAAACGGCGCCTGCGGGCCGATAAACTGCGCCAGAAAAATGCCCGGTCCCTTAATCGTTTTCATACCCCCTCCTGAAAAATTAGTGCGGCTCTTTCTCGTTGTACTGGAAAGAGAAAAGGAAAATCAGCGCGATAACCGCGGCGGCCACCGCCGGGATCCACCAGAAGGTCACCCAGGCCTGCGGCACGCTCTGCCCGGCCACCAGATGGTTATACAGCGCGCCGGAGATCTGCGAGCCCAGCAGCATGCCGATCCCGTAGGTGAACATCACAATCATGCTCTGCGCCTGGCCTTTGACCTTCTCGCCCGCCACGCGGTCGGTGTAGATAAAGCCGACGACAAAGAAAAAGTCATAGCACACGCCGTGCAGCAAAATGCCGAGATAGAGCAGGAAGCGCCCCTCTTCGCTGACGCCGAGGGCGAAAAAGGCATAGCGCACAAACCACGCCGCCATGCCGATAAGCAGCATGTATTTCACCCCGAGGCGACGGAACAGCAGCGGGATCACCAGCATAAAGACGATCTCTGACATCTGGCCGAAGGACATCGCGGTGCTGACATCCTTAACGCCGGCATCCGCCAGATACGACGCGGTATAGGCGTAATAGGTACCTAACGGCACGGAAATTAAGGTGGCGCAGAGGGAGAAAATCAGGAAATGGCGCGTTTTCAGCAGCGCGAAGGCGTCCGCGCACAGCAGATCGCGAAACTGAACCGGCATGCCTTTGGCCGGCGCCGGGGTGTGGGGCAGCGTCAGGCTGTAGATCGCCAGCGCCACCGAACAGAGTGCCGCCAGGGTGAAGATGCCGGTGGTGTCAGAGATGCCGGTCACCCCGATGCAGATCCCGGCGATAATCCAGCCGATGGTGCCGAACACGCGGACCACCGGAAAGGTTTTATCGACGTTAGCCAGGCTGTGGAAGGCGATATTGTTGGTCAGCGCCAGGGTCGGCATGTAGCACAGCGTATAGCCGAACAGCAGGCCAATCAGCAGCGCACCGTTCTGCGCCACCAGCGCCTGGGGGACAAACCACAGGATCGCCGCCCCGGCCAGGTGCATCACCGCCATCACCTTCTGCGAGGCGAAAAAGCGATCCACCAGCATCCCCAGCACAAAGGGAGACAGGATGGAGGCGATCGGCCCGGCGGAGAACGCATCGCCGATCAGCAATGACATCTCATAGCGGGTCATGACCAGCCCCAGGGTCACCGACCAGCTGCCCCAGATAAAGAACTGCATAAACATCATTAACGACAGCCGCGGCACCAGAAAACGGTGGCTCACGCGGACACTTTCCCGACCTTCTGTTGTTGTGACCATGTTGCTCGCCCTCAGAAAAGTAATCGATTACAAAATCGCTCAACACAAAAGTAATCGATTACAAAAAGAAGATCGCCAGGCAAATGCGCCACCTGCGAAGAGGATCACAATAAAAAGGCAGGCAGCCCCGCCGGACGGCGGGGCATCTCGCTTACGCCGGGCGGCGCAGCAGTTTGAAGGCGATAAACAGGAACAGGATCCACACCGGCAGCAGGATCGCCGACAGGCGCATCCCGTCGATCGTGCACATCAGCGCCAGAATCAGCCCAAGGAAAGCAATGCAGAAGTAGTTGCTGGCGGGCGCCAGCAGCGCTTTAAACTTCGACTCACGCCCTCTGCGGCGCTGGGCGGCGCGGAACTTCAGATGCGCCATACAGATCATGATCCAGTTCAGCAGCAGCGTCGCCACCACCAGGGCCATCAGCAGTCCCAGCGCTTCATGCGGCAGCAGGTAGTTCAGCACCACCACCAGCGAGGTGATAATCCCCGAGAGCAGCAGAGAGTTCACCGGCACGCCGCGCTTGCTGACGCGGGCGAGGAACGTCGGCGCATTGCCCTGCACCGACAGGCCGAACAGCATCCGACTGTTGGAGTACACGCCGCTGTTATACACCGACAGCGAAGCCACCAGAATGACGAAGTTCAGCGCGGACGCCACCAGGTTGCTGTCGAGATGATGGAAAATCATCACAAACGGGCTGCTGTCGGATTTGATCTCCACCCACGGGTAGAGCGCCAGCAGCACCACCAGCGAACCGATATAGAACAGCAGGATACGATAAACCACCTGGTTGACCGCTTTCGGAATGCTCTTTTCCGGATTTTGCGCTTCCGCGGCGGTGATGCCGATAAGCTCCAGCCCGCCGAAGGAGAACATGATCACCGCCAGCGACAGGATAAGACCGTGCCAGCCGGTGGCGAAGAAACCGCCGTGCTTCCACAGGTTGTCGAAACCCGCCTTGCTGCCGCCGTGGCCGCCAAACAGCATCCACAGGCCAAAGGCAATCATGCCGATAATCGCCAGCACTTTTATCAGCGCGAACCAGAACTCCGCTTCGCCATACAGGCGCACGTTGACCAGGTTGACGGCGTTAATAATGAGGAAGAAGGCCGCCGCCCAGATCCAGGTCGGAACGTCGGGCAGCCAGTACTGCATGTAGATCCCGGCGGCGGTCAGCTCCGCCATTCCCACCAGCACGAACATCACCCAGTAGTTCCAGCCGGACAGGAAGCCGGCGAACGGGCCCCAGTATTTGTAGGCAAAGTGGGCAAAGGAGCCGGATACCGGCTCTTCCACCACCATTTCGCCCAGCTGGCGCATGATCAGAAAAGCGACAATCCCGGCCACCGCGTAGCCCAGCAAGACCGCCGGGCCAGCCATTTGAATCGCCGGACCAATGCCGAGAAACAGGCCGGTGCCAATCGCGCCGCCAAGGGCGATAAGTTGAATGTGTCGGTTCTGTAAACCGCGATGAAGCGTCGGGCCGCTCTCTTCTACGGCATCCGACGACGTTGACGCGTCTTTCACGTCGTTCCCCTGTGTGTTTTTGCGAAGGGGCACCTTTTATCACTTAGGGGGGATTGTCGCAAGTTGCGTGGGGCTATGGCGGCGGCTAGATTCCCCCCCACGCTTGCACGATCCCAGGCCGGGCAAGGCGTCGTCGTCCGGCACATACGCGGTTGACTACCCGCTCTCTTTGCCCGCTGGCGCTGCGCTTACCGGGCCTACGCACACGCCTGTAGCCCGGTCAGGAAAACTTAATATCGCACCATCACCGACTTCAGCTCCGTGTAGTCATCGATAAACGCGCTGCCGAATTCGCGACCGATGCCCGAGCCCTTCATGCCGCCGAACGGCACCGCCGGGTCGAGGAAGGTATGCATATTGACCCACACGATGCCGGCGTCTATCGCCTCCGAGTAGCGCAGCGCCAGGCGAATATTATCCGACCAGACGCTGGCCGCCAGGCCATACGGCGAGGCATTCATCCGCGCCAGCGCCTCGTCTTCACTGTGATAGCCGATAAAGCTGCACACCGGGCCGAAGGTCTCCTCGCGCATCAGGGTGCTCTCTTCACTGCGCACTTTGACCGCCGTCGGCTGCAGGAAATAGCCCTCCCCCGGCAGGGCTTCGCCGCCGCAGACGATGGTATCGCCCTCGTCGCGTGCGGTCTGAATGAGCCGCAATACTTTTTCATGCTGCTGGCGGTTGGCCAGCGGCCCCATCAGCGTGCGCTCATCCAGCGGCGATCCCGGCGCGAAGGCGCTGAGTCTTTCTTTCAGCAGCGCCAGCACCGCATCCAGTTTGCCCTGCGGCAGATAAAAGCGCTCCGCGGCGGCGCAAATCTGCCCCTGGTTCAGGTAGCCGGCTTCAAGAATGCCGTTGACCATCGCCTCCGGCGTCAGGTCGTCAAGAAACAGCGCGGCGTTTTTGCCCCCCAGCTCAAGGGTCACCCGTTTACCGAAAGCGCCAGCCGACTGCTGTACTTTCTCGCCGGTAGCCACCGAGCCGGTGAAGCTCACCTTGGCGCAGGCCGGATGGGTAATCAGCCGCTGAGCAATCTCGCCGCCGGCGCCGTTGACCACGTTAATCACCCCGTCCGGAATACCCACCGCTTTCGCCAGCTCCGCCACGCGCAGCAGCGTCAGCGGCGTATACTCGCTCGGCTTGAGGACGATGGTGCAGCCGCAGACCAGGGCCGCCGCCAGCTTCCAGACGGCAATCATAATGGAGAAGTTCCACGGCACGATGCCCACCACCACCCCCAGCGGCTGGCGGCGGGTGAAGGCGGTATATTTCTCCCCGGCCATCGACGGCAGCGACACATCCAGCGTTTCGCCGGTCACCTTACCCGCCCAGCCGGCGAAGTAGCGCAGGAACGCGACCGATTGATCCAGCTCTAACATCCGCGCCAGGGTGATGGTCTTACCGGAGCAGAGACTTTCCAGCTGCGCCAGCGCTTCGCGATGCTCAGCCAGGGCATCAGCCAGCTTCAGCAGCAAGGTTCCGCGCGCCAGCGTCGGCATTTCGCGCCACTGACTAAACGCCTGGCGGGCGCTCTCTACCGCGCGGTCCGCCTGGTCGCTATCCGCCGCGGTGACCTCGGCGATCGCCCGCCCGGTGGCCGGGTTGATCACCGCAAACGGCGCGCCGCGGCCCGCCTCTCGCTCACCGGCGATAAACTGCCCGTGCGGCTGGCGTAAAAAGGCGGTCACTTCCGCCAGTAAGGTTATCTCGCTCATCGTCAGTACCCGTTTTTTCAGCAACGTTGGCCCATCACAGCACGGCTTCCCGCCGCCGCCCATCGTTCTAAAGAACGTCATTCTTCCGGACGATATTCAACGCCCGCGCGGCGTGCTGTGATGAGGAACTTGAGCGAGGCAAGACCACAGGGTAACGCGATGAACATCAAAATCGATGCGCTGAACTACTACGGCGCGACGAAGAAATACCACCTCCATTTTCCGGCGCTGCGGGAAGATATTGAAGCCGACGTGGTGATTATCGGCGGCGGCTTCTCCGGCATTAACACCGCCCTTGAGCTGGCGGAACAGGGCATCACTAACGTGGTGGTGCTGGAAGCGCGCCATCTCGGCTACGGCGGCACCGGGCGCAACGGCGGCCAGGTGATGGCCGGTATCGGTCACGATATCGAAGCGGTAAAAAAGCACGTCGGCAAAGAGGGGCTGGAGACGCTGTTTAAAATCGCCAACCTCGGCGCAGGCATCATTCGCGAGCGCATCCGCAAATACAACATCGACGCCGATTTCGTCCCCGGCTACGGCTACCTCGCCTATAACCAGCGGCAGCTCAAAACGCTGCGCCAGTGGGAGAAAGAGTTTAAGGCCGCCACCCCGGATGAAGATATCGAACTGTATACCGGGAAAGAGGTGCAGCAGGTGGTCGGCTCCGAGGTCTACTGCGGCGCGCTGAAACATATGGGCGGCGGGCAGATCCATTCGCTCAATATGCTCCTCGGCTCGGCGCAGGCCGCCCATTCGCTGGGGGTGAAGATCTTCGAATCCTCGCCGGTGGTGGAGGTGAATTACGGCAAACAGGTGCGGGTACGGACCGCGATGGGCAGCGTCAAAGCCGCCAAACTGCTGTGGGCCTGCGACAGCTTTCTCAACAATATGGAGCCGGAGATCTACAACAAAACGCTGGTCACCTACTCCTACCAGGTATCGACCGAGCCGCTCTCCGATGAACTGATCGAGCGCATCAGCCCGCTGCGCGGCGCCTTCAGCGATATTCGCCCGGTGATTAACTACTACCGCGTCACCCGGGAAAACCGCCTGCTGTTCGGCAGCGCCACCCGCTTTGTGGAGTATACGCCGAACGATTTCGCCGCCTGGAACCGCACCCTGCTGGCGGAGGTCTTCCCCTATTTGAAGGATGTGAAGATCGATTTCGCCTGGGGCGGGCCGATGGCCTGTAGCGCCAATCTGTTCCCGCAGATCGGTACCCTACGCGATCACAACAATGTCTTTTACGTCCAGGGGTACTCCGGCTTCGGCGTCACCCCGTCGCACATCGTGTGCAAAATCCTCGCCGAAGGGATCAACGGCGGTTCCGACCGCTATCGTCTGCTGAGCAGCATCCCCCACGCGACCATCCACGGCCGTGACAGCCTGCGCTTGCTATTAGTCACCGCCGGAAAACTGATGCATCAAACCGCCGGTTTCTGGAAAGGCCGGAGTTAATCAGGAGAACGCTATGCACGCTTTTAAACTTAAACACCCGGTGCCCGACCTGCAGCCAATCGGCAGCGTCAGCCTGCTCGGCGCGACGCCGACCGCCGGCGACCCGCAGGTGGCCGGGGCGATGATCTACGGCGAGCCGCAGGATGCCTTTACCTGCGGACTGTTTTCGTCCACTGAGGGGAGCTTTACCATGACCTATCCGTTTACCGAACACGCCACCGTGCTGGAAGGCGAAGTGGAGCTGACCGTCGCCGGCGGCGAGCCGCAGCGCTTTGCGCCGGGCGACAGCTGGTTTGTTAAACAGGGTACCGAAGTGGAGTGGAAAATCCTGACGCCGCGCTTTGTGAAGCACTACCTGGCGAACGTCGAGACGCGCTAACGCGCTGATACTGCCCGGCGGCGCTGCGCTTGCCCGGGTCTGGGGGACGAATGCCGTCGCCAGGCCGGGTCAGGCGCCAGCCGCCACCCGGCAGAAACAGGCGCAATGTGGCAAGACGGATGGCCCCGGTTTTCGGGGTCATGTTGTTTATCCACCCTCACATTCATCGACGGCGTCACAGAATCATGCGCCGCCCTCCACCTTCCGGACGATATTCGTTGAGCAGGATGCCCGCCTAAATTATGACTATCCGGGAGTGGCGCTGGCTATTCCCTGCCCTCCCCCACTATTGTGCAGAGGTTGACTATGTTTAGTAACAGACTTGCCAGCCATCTTGAGCGCGGGGTCGTCGGCTTCCCGACCACTCTCGCCAGCTCCGTCGGGCTGATTATGGCCAGCCCGGTGATCCTGACGGTGACCAGCGGCTTCGGCATGGGCGGTGATACCTTCGCGCTGGCGGTGCTGCTGGCCTTTATTATGATGCAGGCGCAGGTCACCACCTTTGCCGAGGCGGCGACGCTCATTCCCACCACCGGTTCGGTGTACGACTACATCTCCTGCGGCATGGGACGCTTCTTCGCCATCACCGGCGCGCTGTGCGCCTATCTGATCGTGCATATTTTCGCCGGGACGGCGGAGACGATCCTGGCCGGCATTATGGCGCTGGTGAACTTCGAATCGATCAACGCCCAGATGGCCGCTCACCAGAACACCTGGATGGTGGGCGTCGGCATGGTGGTGGTTTTCGGCCTGTTGAACGCCATCGGCGTGGAAATCTTCGGCAAGGTCGAAGTGGTGCTGACCTTCGGCATGTGGACCACGCTGACCATTTTCGGCCTGTGCGGCATTTTTATGGCGCCGGTCACCCACCTTTCCGGCTGGTTCGGCACGCCGCTGAACGTCAGCGATATCCATGGCCTGTTCGGCTATATCGGCATGGCGATGTTTATGTTCGTCGGTTGCGAACTGGTGACGCCGATGGCGCCGGAGATCAAACAGGCTCACCGTACCATTCCGCGGGCGATGGCGCTGGGCCTGCTGGGGGTCGCCAGCTGCATGTTTATCTACGGGGCGGCGATCAACCGCCAGGTGGAGAACACCGTGCTCGACGCGGCCAACAACGTCCATCTGCTGGATACGCCGATGGCGATCCCGGCCTTCGCCGAGCGGGTGATGGGCCACGCCGGCCAGTACTGGCTGGGGGTCGGGCTGCTGCTGGCGGGCTGCGCCACCATCAATACGCTGATGGCCGCGGTACCGCGCATTATTTACGGTATGGCGCTGGACGGCGCGCTGCCCCGCTTCCTGACCTGGCTGCATCCGCGCTTTAAAACGCCGGTGATCGCCATCGCCATCGGGGTGGCGATCCCCTGCCTGCACGCCTGGTATCTGAACGGCGATCTGGACCGCATCGTGCCGCTGATCCTCGCCGCGGTCTGCGCCTGGGGCGTCGCCTATCTGCTGGTTACTCTGTCGGTGGTGATGCTGCGCATTCGCCGCCCGGACCTGCCGCGCGCCTACCGCTCGCCGTGGTTCCCGCTGCCGCAGATTATCTCCAGCGTCGGAATTATCATCGCTATCGTCAATATCACCCCGCCGGGGATGGACAGCCGCCAGGTGCTGGTGCCGTTCGGCATTATGCTCGGCCTGACCGCCGCCTACGCCCTGTTCTGGACGGTGTGCGTACAGCGCGTCAATCCGTTCAAGCCGCTGGTGGTGGAAGAGGTGGTCGACCGCGCCATCAGCAACTACGAAAAACAGACCCGCGGGGAGATGACGCCAGATGTCCTCCGTCCCCTGGTTTGAGACGCCGTTAATGAACGCGGTGCAGCGCGATCTGGCCGGCTGGCCCTGCGAAAAGCTGAGCGAGCGCAGCGCGCTGCTACGATTGAACGACGCCACCGCCGTCACCTTCAGCGTGCGTCAGAAGCGGCTGTTTATGGCCAGCATTCACAGTTGCGAATTTGTCGTCGCAGGGCCGGTCACCCGGCCCGTGCGCGGTCACATTCGCGCCCATCAATCCGGCTGGTGGAAACGCCAGCCAATCCGCTTTATCGGCGGCAAAGGCAGCGAGGAACTCGCCGGCTATCTCAACGGGTTTCCTAATCTCCAGCAGACCCTAAGCGAACTGGACTACCGCCGCTTTTCGTTGACCTTTGACGGTAACGGCTGGCGCTGCAGTATTGAACCCTGGGCCGCCAGCGAAGTGGTCTGTAAAATGCCGCCGCTGCGCCGCTATCTGCGGCTGGAAGCGCAGCAGCGGATGCTGCTGCTCAGCGTGCTGGCGATGATCGATCAGGCAGTCAGTCAGTGGATGCGCGGTGAAATCGTAGATGAGAAAGCATTTCCTTCCCCGCCATCACAGCGGGGAAGCTGAGCCGGTTTACTGCAGGCCAAACCGTTGCGCCAGCCGATCGATGGCCTGCCTCTGGAACTGCGCAAACTCCGCCCGCGGCTGCTGCTGCTGAATAAAGTCCAGCAGCGGATCCTGGACCGCGGTGCGAATGCCGCTCAGGGCCTCCATCACCGCCAGGCCGCAGAACGGCACGTAGGATTCGGCGTAGCCGCCCTCGTGCACCATCACCAGTTTCCCGCCGCACAGACGATCCGCCGCCTGCTGCACCAGCCCGGTCATCGCCCGGAAGCTGTCGCTGTGCAGCTGCATCCGCGCCAGCGGGTCCATGGCGTTGGCATCATAGCCGCAGGCGATAATAATCAGCTCCGGCTCAAAACGCGCCAGCGCCGGAATAACGATGGTTTCCAGCGCATAGCGCCAGCTATCGTCCCCCGCCCCGGCCAGCAGCGGAATATTGATGTTGTAACCTTCGCCCGCGCCAGCGCCGCGATCGTCCTCACCGGCATAACCGGGTGGGAAGCAACCGTCCTGATGCAAGGAGATGGTCAGCACGTCGTCGCGCTGCAGGTAGATATGCTGGGTGCCGTTGCCGTGATGAACGTCCCAGTCAATGATCGCCACCTTGCCGAGCCCCAGCAGCGCTTTCGCCCGCTCGACGGCAATCGGAATATTGGCGAGGAAACAGAAGCCCATCGACTGGTCCGGCAGGCAGTGGTGTCCGGGCGGCCGCGACAGCGAATAGGCATTATCCAGCTCGCCCTTCAGCACCGCTTCCACCGCCGCGCAGGCCAGGCCGGCGGAGAGACAGGCGATTTCATAACTGCCCGGCCCCAACGGCGCCTCTTTGCCCAGCATGCCGCCGCCGTTATCGCTTATCGCCTTGAAGCGCTCAAGATAGCTGTCGGGATGGATCCGCCGCAGGTCCGCAAGGCTTGCCGGCGCCGCGCTGCGCAGCGCCAGCTGCGGCGTCAGCCCGGAGACGTCCATCAGGTTTTTCATCCGCCGTTTGGTCTCCGGCGATTCGGCATGACCGCCGCCGGCGGGCGGTTGCACCCACCCGCCCACCGGCAGCGTCACCGCGTGCAGACCAGTACTGTGCCAGAAACAACGTTCATCAAAGAAGAAACCGGTTTTTCTTTTCACTCTATCCTCCCGTTGGCTAAGCCTTTGCCGGCGGCCGACGCCGCCGCAATCAAAATCAGTGACAGCAGCGCGCAGCCCCCTGCCGCCAGCAGCAGCGGATCGGCGCTGGCAAAATGCTGCAGTAAAGCCCCGGCTAATGCCGGACCGGCCGCCATGCCGCCGCCGATCACCAGATTAATGCTGTTCATCAGCCGGCCGTTGTTATCGAGCCCGGCGACGCGGGCGAGAATAAAGGGCAGCACGAAGGTCCAGGTGAACTTAAACAGCAGCGCCGCGATGGCGTAGCGCGCCAGCAGCGGCTGGCCGATCAGCAGCGCGACGCTGAGGATCAGCAGGCCGTAGCCCAGCCACACCGGCAAACGATCGGCCCGCCGGGTGCCGCGCAGGGCCGCGCCCCCCGCGCCGATAATGCCGCAGACCGTCGCCGCCGCCAGCACCAGGCCGACCTGCGTCGGGCTCAGGCCCGCCGCCGCGCCGAGGGTGCCGATAAAGGTCCACACCGCGCTAAGGCTGATATAGAAGGTCAGCACCGCGAGGACCGCCAGCGCCTGACGCCACAGCGCCGTCGGCGGCTGCTGGCGTGAGACGGACAACGGTTGAAAGCGCGGCGGGAAAGCCGACACCAGCGGCAGGCAGCAGAGCATAATGGCGGCGAGGATCAGATAGACCACCTTGAGGCCAAAGCTGGCAAACAGCCCGGGCAGCACCAGCAGGCCAAGCATCCCCAGCAGCAGTTGCCCAAGCACCCAGAAGGCGTAGACTCGGGACGGGTTCGAGGTTCCCGCCGCGCAGCTGATGCACAGAATCATCAGCGTGCCGCCCGCCAGCGAGGCGAGAAAGCGCACCGCCAGCAGCGTCTCATACTGGGTCACCGCCGCCGAGGCGAGATTGGCTGTCAGAAACACGACCCCGGCCGTCAGGGCGACCCGCCGCCAGTCGAGGCGACTCATCCACCACCACGCCGGCAGCGTCGCCAGGCTCATCGCCCCCAGTTCCGCCGAGAACAACCAGCCGATCTGGCCGGGTTTTAGCTGCCATTCGCTGGCCAGCTGCGCCGCCACCGCCGGCGCGGTCATCAGAATACCTGGCGCAATAGCGGCGAAAATCACAATCGCCGCCAGCAAACGCAGGGACACGACCAGCCCGGCGGGCCGGGAAAGCGCATGATCAATGAGAGGGGTACTCGACATCGTAGGGCGTGCTCCGGTCAAAAAAGCCTCCCCCCGGAGGGGTCTCCAGGGAGTGATACCCACAGGCATCTGGAAAACGCCGTGCTGCCACGGCGCGCGCGGGATGCGATAGTCAGATCACAGATGCAGCGTACGCTGAGCGGCCGGCATCCAGGTTCGGGAAACGAGTTCAGTGCGATTGACCACTTCGGTCTTGGCGAAAATATTGCGCAGGTGCGTTTTCACCGTCGAGAGCGAGATATCCAGCCGGCGGGCAATCAGCTTATTGCTGGCCCCTTCGCGCACCATGCCGACGATTTCCCGCTCTTTGGCCGTCAGGATGGCGGGCAGGTCATCTTCGTCCTGCAGGCAGTCGCGGATCGCCAGCTCCACCAGCGGCAGCACCGCCTGGGCCCGATGACGCTCTTCGCTGGAGAAAGGCACGTCGCGCATCAGCGAGATACCGGCGACGATCCGCCGCTCGCGGCGAATAAAGATCTCGGTCATGTCGCGCACATTATTCGGCAACATAAATTCATGATAATAATGCCGGTTGCGGTCGCAGAGCCGCGGCGTCATCGCCGCCATGGTGGTGTTCTGGTGGCTAAAGCGCGACGGCAGCAACGGATCCAGCGGCTGGAAGTTTTCCAGATATTGTTGGTGCGTATTATCAGAAATATTATGCAATATATAGTTTTCGGGTTTTAACCGATTATTTACTCGATAAAATACCGCCGAAGACAGTGGAATTAACTGGGAAATAGTCTGTAAACAACGGGCTATTATCGCATCATTACGGCTGGCTTTTAACAAAGCAGACATGATAGGGCCTCCCCGTCGAGGTGCTGGAACATGACACATGAATGACTACCGATTATTGAAGCATACATTTCACATTTAAGTAACACAATCATTAACATATTAACAGTGTGATAGCCGTTACAAAATTTTCAGCAATACATTGTTATATAAAGCATTTAAAAAACACACCCGCCATGCTTTACGATAGCGGCGTTAAAACATAAACAAAAAAGATTAACACCCGGCGGACAGGCCCCTGGTGATAAAAAAACCCTATCCCGGACGCGTCTCTCTCATCCTTAAGAACGATGGATTTCTGTTTTTTTTCACTTATACCTCTAACAGGATGCAATTAATTTTCGCCGCGGCTTAATCATGTGATTACGCCTGACCCGCTGTTGCCAAAATAATATCAACAGCGCCGGTCATTAACCGAGGATAAGCCGATGCTGAATATCGCCGCCCTGCGCCAGCAGCAAATTCCGCTGGGCGCTGAGCCGCGCTCGCCGGTGCCGTTTCATATTCTGATGAAGCCGATTGGCCCCGCCTGCAATCTCGCCTGCCGCTACTGCTATTACCCACAGGATGAAACGCCGGTCAACAAGATGGACGAGGCGCGGCTGGAGCAGTTTATCCGCCGCTATATCGCCGCCCAGCCCGCCGGCGCGCGGGAAATCAACTTTGTCTGGCAGGGCGGTGAGCCGCTGCTGGCCGGCCTGAGCTTCTACAAAAAAGCGCTCGCCCTGCAGGCGCGTTATGCCCCCGACGGCGTCACCATCAGCAACAGCCTGCAGACCAACGGCACGCTGATCAACGACGCCTGGTGCCGGCTGTTTCGCGAGCATCGCTTTATTATCGGCTTGAGCCTCGAAGGCAGCGAAGCGCTACAGGACCAGCATCGTCCGGATAAACGCGGCCGGGCCACCTGGCCGGCGGCGCTGCGCGGCATCGACCTTCTCCACCAGCATCAGGTGGAGTTTAACCTGCTGGTGGTGGTGCATAACGAGATGGCGGCGCACGCGGCGGCGATATATGACCGGGTGGTCAGCCTCGGCGCGCGCTATCTGCAGTTTCAGCCGCTGATGAGCGAAGGCGCAGCGCTGCGCGAGGGCTATCAGCTGA
The DNA here is from genome assembly GCF_040064755.1 of Klebsiella sp. GB_Kp056. Taxonomy (NCBI): domain Bacteria; kingdom Pseudomonadati; phylum Pseudomonadota; class Gammaproteobacteria; order Enterobacterales; family Enterobacteriaceae; genus Klebsiella; species Klebsiella sp. GB_Kp056. The sequence goes on from NZ_JBEAJA010000047.1 coordinate 67,983, forward strand.
GCGCCGATAACTGGGGGCGTTTTATGGTCGGCATCTGGCGGCAGTGGCAGAAGCGCTGCGACAAGGGGCGGGTGTTCGTCATCAATATCGAGCAGGCGTGGGCGCAGTACTTCACCCACACCAGCGGCAGCTGCGTGCACAGCGCCCGCTGCGGCAGCAATCTGGTGATGGAGCCCGACGGAGAGCTCTACGCCTGCGATCATCTGATCAACGCCGAGCATCGGCTGGGCCGCCTCGATGAGCAGACGCTCGCCGCCGCGGTCGACGCCTCGGTGCAACTGCCTTTCGGTCAGCAGAAAAGCCTGCGCCGCGAATGCCAGACCTGCACGGTCAAAATGGTCTGCCAGGGCGGCTGTCCGGCGCATCTCAACGCCGCGGGCAACAACCGCCTCTGCGGCGGCTACTACCGCTTCTTTAGCGAAATTCTTGCGCCCGTGCGCCCCTTTTCCCGCGACCTTCAAGGACTGCAAGCCTGGCGGGCCGCGTTTGTCGGGGCCGCGCATCCGGCGTAGCCCGTTGCTCTGAAGCTATCCCTTTGAAACAGGAGAATCCGTTGTGAATAAAACAGCCATGGCCGCGGCGGTCAGTGTCATCCTCGCCGGCGGCGCGCACGCCGCGCAGCAGGAGCGTCCGAACGTCATCGTCATTATCGCCGATGATATGGGCTACTCGGACATTAGCCCCTTCGGCGGCGAGATCCCCACCCCCAACCTGCAGGCGATGGCCGAGCAGGGGATGCGCATGAGCCAGTATTACACCTCGCCGATGTCGGCCCCGGCGCGCTCCATGCTGCTCACCGGCAACAGCAACCAGCAGGCCGGGATGGGCGGCATGTGGTGGTATGACAGCACTATTGGCAAGGAGGGCTACGAGCTGCGGCTGACCGACCGCGTCACCACCATGGCCGAGCGCTTTAAAGACGCGGGGTATAACACTCTGATGGCCGGCAAGTGGCACCTCGGTTTTGTTCCCGGCGCCACGCCGAAGGACCGCGGCTTTAACCACGCTTTCGCCTTTATGGGCGGCGGCACCAGCCATTTTAACGACGCTATTCCGCTGGGTACCGTTGAAGCGTTTCACACCTACTACACCCGCGACGGCGAGCGCGTCTCCCTGCCGGACGATTTCTACTCCAGCGAGGCCTACGCCCGGCAGATGAACAGCTGGATTAAAGACACGCCGCAGGACCAACCGGTCTTCGCCTGGCTGGCCTTTACCGCCCCGCACGACCCGCTGCAGGCGCCTGACGAATGGATCAAGCGCTTCAAAGGCCAGTATGAGCAGGGCTACGCCGAGGTCTATCGCCAGCGTATCGCCCGCCTGAAAGCGCTGGGGATTATCCATGACAACACCCCGCTCCCGCACCTTGAGCTGGATAAAGAGTGGGACGCGCTGACCCCGGAGCAGCAGAAATATACCGCGAAAGTGATGCAGGTCTACGCGGCGATGATCGCCAATATGGACGCGCAGATCGGCACCCTGATGGAAACGCTGAAGCAAACCGGTCGCGATAAAAACACCCTGCTGGTGTTCTTAACCGACAACGGCGCCAACCCGGCGCAGGGCTTCTACTACGAATCCACCCCGGAATTCTGGAAGCAGTTTGACAACAGCTATGACAACGTTGGCCGCAAAGGCTCGTTTGTCTCCTACGGCCCGCACTGGGCCAACGTCAGCAACGCCCCTTACGCCAACTATCACAAAACCACCAGCGCTCAGGGCGGCATTAACACCGACTTTATGATCGCCGGTCCCGGGATTACCCGCCACGGTAAAATCGACGCCTCGACGATGGCGGTGTATGACGTGGCGCCGACCCTGTATGAATTCGCCGGTATCGACCCGAACAAATCGCTGGCGAAGAAGCCGGTGCTGCCGATGATTGGCGTCAGCTTTAAGCGCTATCTCACCGGCGAAGTGCAGCAGCCACCGCGCGGGAACTACGGCGTCGAGCTGCATCATCAGGCGGCGTGGGTCGATGGCGAATGGAAGCTGCGGCGGCTGGTGCCGCGGGGCTTCACCGCCGGCGACGCGCCGTGGCAGCTGTTTAATCTGCACGACGATCCGCTGGAAACTCATGACGTCGCGGCCCAACACCCCGATCGGGTCAAAGCGATGAGCGAAGCCTACGAGACGTTCGCCAGACGCACCATGGTCACCCGGGCGCAGGGCAAAATGATCGATTACGTCGGCATCGACAGCAAGACCGGACGCTATCTGGCGGTCGACCCCGCCACCATGAAGCCGGTTCCGGCGCCGCAGGCGATCCCGGTGAGCGAGCTCCATTAACCGACCCGGCTATCGTTCTTCCGGGCGATAGCCGGGAGCTGGCGCGCTTTTTAAGGTAACCGGAAACCCTATTACAGGAGAGAGCGAATGGCGAAAGTCGTGGTGATCACCGGCGGCGGAACCGGAATTGGCGCCGCCTGCGCGCGGCTGATGCGCGCCGCGGGCGACCGGGTGTTTATTACCGGACGGCGCGAGGCGCCATTGCGGGCTGTCGCCGATGAGACCGGCGCCACGGCGCTGATGGGCGATGCCGCCGACGGCGAGGCGTGGCGCCAGCGGCTGCTGCCGGCCATTCTCGACCAGGCCGGCGGTATCGATGCCCTCATCTGCAGCGCCGGCGGGATGGGCAACAGCCCCGCCGCCGATACCAGCGACCGCCAGTGGCGCGAGGCGCTGGACGGCAATCTCACCAGCGCCTTCGCCAGCGTTCGCGCCTGCCTGCCCTCGCTGATTGCCCGCCGCGGCAACGTGCTGTTTGTCGCCTCCATCGCCTCGCTGGCCGCCGGTCCGCAGGCCTGCGGCTACGTCACCGCCAAACACGCCTTAATCGGCCTGATGCGCTCCGTCGCCCGCGATTACGGCCCGCAGGGGGTGCGCGCCAACGCCGTCTGCCCCGGCTGGGTCACCACGCCGATGGCGGATGAAGAGATGCTCCCGCTGATGCAGGCGGAAGGGTTGTCGCTGACTGAGGCGTATCAGCGGGTCTGTCGCGACGTTCCGCTGCGCCGACCCGCCAGCCCCGAGGAGATAGCCGAGGTCTGTCAGTTTCTCTGTTCACCGCAGGCCGCCATCATCAGCGGCGCTACGCTGGTCGCCGACGGCGGCGCCAGTATCGTCGATGTTCCCACTCTGGCGTTTGCCTAACGCCCTACTCTGTTCAGGAGCCCCTATGACTTCAGAAGCCGTATTTATCCAGGTCGGCGCGCTGGCCGATGGTTTTGCGCCACACGGTAATGTACTCGCCACCGCCAGCCTGCCCGCAGGCGAGCGCTTTACCTTTTATGTCGCCGGGAGCGAGCCGCAGCAGCTGATCATCGAAGATGAGCAGACGCTAAGCTGGAACGGCACTCGCGCTCCCTGGCGGGCGACCGCCCTGCGCCCGGATATTCTGTTTATCGACTTCCTTGACCCGGAGCGGGATAACGCCAGCATCAGCGCGGTATGTAACCTGACGCAGCGCAACGCTACCCTGGTCTATGGCCAGCTGCCGGACGAAGCCGCCGCGCGGCTGGACGCCTTCAGCCGGGTGGAGCGAGGCCTGCCGCTGACCGCGGTAGAAGCGCGCTTTGTCTTCGCCCGCCTGGATACGCAGCCGGGGCCGCTGCCGGGCTTTACTCCTGCGCTGGTCGGCATGCGCAATCAGTACACCTACAGCCCGACCGAGCGCTATGAGCACATCTATCTCAACGATAATTTTTACGCCTGGCAGTGTCTGGACGGCGTGGAAAAGGGGCTGGCGGATGTCGACCGCTGCCACTATGTGCTGGTGGCGGAGGATCTCTATCTGTTTGTCTGGCGCGAGAAAATCATTCCGACGCTGGGGGTGATCCTGATCGATCTTCAGCAAATGCGCACCGACGGCAAGATCATGGGCTATCAGGGCAGCGACTTCGGCGCCCTCAGCAATTTCCCGGTCGGCGCCAGCGCGAAGATCCTCAACATCACCCGCCATCAGGAATAAAGGGACGCCGCCGGGCACGCTTTCAGGCACCATGCCCGTCATATTGCCGGGTGGCGGCTGGCGCCTTACCCGGCCTACGGGGTCCTCTCACAGGCTGACACATCGTAGGCCCGGCAAGCACAGCGCCACCGGGCGATGACAGCAGGCACAGAGCCGCTTTTATGCCGGGTGGCGGCTGCGCCTGACCCGGCCTGCGGGGTCCTCTCACAGGCTCATACCTCGTAGGCCCGGTAAGCGCAGCGCCACCGG
>NZ_JBEAJA010000048.1:0-70364 GCF_040064755.1 Klebsiella sp. GB_Kp056
CGCAAGCGCAGCGCCGCCGGGCAATCCCTGAAGATTGCACTTTTTTAGGGTTTGCGCCCTCTCCCTGGGGGAGAGGGCTGGGGTGAGGGCAACAGGCCGCGCTCAGCTGTACTGGCGCACCCGCGCCAGCAGCTCGTCGACGCTGTCGATACGCTCGGCCAATACGATCAGCGCTTTGCCCAGGGTAATGGCGTGGCGCAGGCACTCATGCCGCATAGCGTCATCCTGGATAGTGTCGATATCCGCGACGTGCGACAGCCCGACGCTGCGGCGGATCAGTTCGCTGCCGCAGAAGCCGACCGCGTCCGCCCAGACCTTTTTCAGAAAGGCGGAGGCGTAGCCGGGGTAAGCCAGCGCCGCGTCGCGGGTTTTCTCCGCCGCCAGCGCCTGGAAGCGCTCGGCAAAGGTGGTCCACAGCTGGTGGATGTCGTTCAGCCGCTGCTCGCGCGCGGCGGCGGCGTCGCGAATGCCCAGCTGGCCCGGCAGGCCGCAGTAGTTCAGCAGCAGGTTGCCGATGGCGGTGCCGATATCGAAGCCGATGGGGCCGAAGTAGCCGAACTCGGCGTCGATGGCCTTCAGGCTGCCTTCGGCAACGAAAATCGACCCGCTGTGGATATCGCCGTGCAGCAGCGCTTCCGCATGGGCAAAGAAACGGTGCTTCAGCGCCGCCACCGCCAGCTTAAGCTGGGCGTCGTCGTGCAGGGCGGCGACATCGGCCTCCAGCTCCGCCGGGTAGTTATTGCGCGCGTGGATCTGATACGGGTCGTTAAAGAACAGATCCTCGGTGATCTCGCACATCGCCGGGTTAATAAACTGCGCCACCTGCGCCTTTTTCTCGTGGGGATGGAGATAGAAATCGCTGGTGTGAAACAGCACCTGCGCCAGATAGTCGCCAAGCTGGCGGGCCGCCTGAGGGTAGTAGACGTTAGCGATAAGCTCCCCGCGCCAGATGCGGTGGTCAGAAAGATCTTCCATCACCATCACCGCCAGTTCGGGATCAAAGTGATGGATTTTTACCGTGTGCTGCGGGCTGTGCTGATAGTGGGCGACCAGGGTCTGCGCTTCCAGACGGGCGCGGTCAAGGGTCAGCGGCCAGGATTCGCCGACGCAGCGCACGTAGGGCAGGGCCTGTTTGACGATCGCCCGGCTGACGCCCTGGCGATCGAACACTTTAAACACCAGATTGAGGTTGCCATCGCCCACTTCCTGCGCGCTGACCAGCTCAGATGGGTTGTCGATGCCGGCGAACTGCTGCGCGTAAGCCACGGCGTCGTGGGCGGTGAAGGTATGGTATTGCGACATTGCCTCGATCCTCGAATTCTGATTAAGCCGTTCAGACGTCTATACTTCTGGATTTCATCCTGACACAATGTGATACAACAACGCAACAGGGATTTAACGACATGCAGACATTACAGACCACCAGCCTGCGGGTGAGTGAAAATCAGCTTTTTATTCTCGACCAGCAGGCCTTGCCGCAGGAAAAACGCTGGCTGGCGGCGGATAACGTTGCGCTGCTGGTGGACCATATTCACGCCCTGCGGGTGCGCGGCGCGCCGTTGATTGGCCTGTCCGCCAGCCTGCTGCTGGCCCTGCTGGCCCAGCGCGGCCTGAGCCGGGATGAACTCCAGCAGGCGCTGGAGACGCTGCGCGCGGCGCGGCCGACGGCGGTCAACCTGATGAATAATCTGGATCGCATGAAGCAGGCGCTGGCCCGGGAGGATTACCCGCAGGCGCTGGAAGCGGAAGCCCTGCGTCTGGTCGAAGAAGATAAACAGCTGTGCGACCGCATCGCTGAGGCGGGCAGTGCGCTGGTGAAGCCCGGTAGCCGTCTGCTGACCCACTGCAACACCGGTGGCCTGGCGACCGCCGGGGTGGGGACCGCCCTGGGCGTTATCGCGCTGGCGCACCGGCAGGGAAAGGTGGCCAACGTGTGGGTCGATGAAACCCGGCCGCTGTTGCAGGGCGGACGTTTAACCGCGTGGGAGCTGGGCGAACTGGGCGTGCCCTATCAGCTGATCACCGATTCAATGGCCGCCAGCCTGATGGCGCAGGGACAGGTGGATGCGGTGTGGGTCGGCGCCGACCGTATCGCCGCCAACGGCGATGTGGCGAATAAAATCGGCACCTATTCGCTGGCGGTTTTGGCCCATTACCACCAGATCCCGTTCTACGTCGCTGCGCCGCAGACGACCCTCGATCGCCATTGCCCGAACGGGGCGGCCATCCCCATTGAGCAGCGCGCCGCGGCGGAAGTGACCGGGGTGGCGGGCAGCTTTGGCGCGGTACAGTGGGCGCCGACCGGGGCCGCCGTTTACAATCCGGCGTTCGACGTCACGCCTGCCGGGCTGATTAGCGGCTGGGTGCTGGACAGCGGGGTGGTCACCCCGGCGCAAGTTGCCGCCGGGGCGTTTGCGCCGGACCACGGATAGCGGACCCTGTGCCGGGCCTGGAAAAACGGTTTCCCGGGCCCGGGCAATCGCCAGGCCGCTACGGCAGGACCATCGCTACCGCCGGGGCGGAGGGCCGGTCGATACGCTGACCCAGCGCAGTGATAGCCGCCTGGAAGGGACACAGCGTACCGACGTCGGTCTGACGGCAGCCCGGCTGACGCCACTCCTGACGCAGCATCGGGTGCTGCGCATCCGGCGTCTGCAGACGACGCAGGTCGTCGAGGCCTTGCGCCTGGAAATAGACCCGCAGATAGCGTTCCCCGCTCTTCGCGTCGCGCCAGCGCTCCAGCACCAGGCTACTGCCCGGCGGGATATTTCCCCGGCTGTAGCCCGGCAGCTGCCAGCTAAAGTTCATCAGCGTGCGCACCATGGCGATATTGGTGTCATGGGCCACCAGCAGCAGCCAGCGTACGTTCGGATTCGCCTCTGGTTTGACGCCGTCGAGCATGGCGTTGAGCAGCACCGACCCGCGTTTTTGCGCGGTATACAGCACGTCGTTGCTCAGATCGTAGTTTTCCGTTAACAGCGGCAGCAGGGCGGTGATCTGACTGGCCTGGGTGATCTTGCCCCACGCCAGCTGGCTGAGAGGCAGGTTTTCACTCCAGCCGAGACGCAGCGTCTCCACCATATTGGCCATCACGCTCAGTCCGCTAATGGTGGTTTTCCCGCTTTTGCTCTGCTCGACCTGCCACGGGGTGTCGAAGACCGGGCAGGGCTTATCGGCCTGACAAACCGCCTGTTTCAAAAGCTGGATGGCCGGCGCCAGCGCCTGCCGACGCTGCGCCAGATCCCCGGCCTTCTCTTTTACCGCCGCCAGCTGGCGGGCGGGGTCGGTTTGCGTGGCGGCGAATTTGTCGGTCTGAAACAGCGGATCGGCGTCCCCGCTGACGTAATGGATAGCGACGCCGCAGCCGGGGAAGGCGCCATCCACCAGCGCCTGGGCGGTCGCCCGCGTCCGCTGCAGCGGGCTGGCGCGCACGTAAATCGACTCCGCCGTCGGGCATCCCGCCTGCAGCAGGCCAAGCTGGCGATAGTGCTGGCCTTCCTCACGCCCTTTATTGACCACGGCGGCATAGCCATGACCGGTGAGCTCGCCGTCATGGGTGGTCCACTCGGTCCACGGTCGTCCGGTGGCGGCCTCGATGGCTTCCCGGTTGCCGGCCGTCGGCGGACGAATCCCGTGGCGGCTAAGCTCCACCACTTTCTCCAGCTGCCAGTCCGCGGCGGCGGCAGATTGCAGCGCCAGCAGCGGCAGCGCGCAGGCGATAAACAGGCGTAACAGCCCCTGATGTCTTGCAGGCATCATATCTTCTTCCTTAATTCGTTAATCGGTTATGAGGAGAACGAGGTCTGCCGTTCGACGGCATGGCGCCGGGCGACGATGGCGGCAGTGGTAAAACAGAGTAGCGCGGAACCCAGACCGGTACCCACCCAGAACAGCGCCAACGTGCTGAAATCATACAGCGTTTTGCCGTTCTCAAGGATAGCCGTTTTATCAATAATGATCCCGGTGAGAAACTCGCCCAGGCCGGCGCCGGCGTAGCTGGCGATGCCGATGGTGCCGAGCGCGGCCCCCGCCGCTTTGCGCGAGGAGATATCGACGGCGATCAGCCCGCCGAGGAAGCAGGTCAGAGCGCCAATGGTTGCCCCGAAGATAATCATCGCCAGAATATCAGTGTAATAATTGTGCGGCGACCAGAGCATCAGGGCGAAGCCGGCGGTGTTCAGCAGGCTGATAAACCCGGCCATCACGCTGCGGTTGCGCGGGAAAAAGCGGTCGGAGAGCATACCGGCGATGATGGTCCCGGCGATGCCGGCGATGGCGTTGACGCCGATAATCCCGGAGGCCTCCAGCGTGGAATAGGCTTTATCCTGCTCCAGAAAGAAGATCCCCCAGGAGTTGACGGCGTAGCGGTCGATGTACATAAAGGCGGAGGCGAGGGCGAGGGTCCACAGCGCCGGGTTGCGCAGCGCCAGCAGCTGGTTTTTAAACACCGAGCCGCGGGCTTCGGCCTCCTCCTGCGGTTCATCGCGGATGACGTTGATGGACGGGAAGCCGCTGCTCTGCGGCGAATCGTGCATGAACAGCACCAGCAGCACCACGCCGGCGGCGCCGAGCGCGGCGGTGGACAGGTAGCCCATCTGCCAGCCAAACCCGGCGATCACCGCGGCGATCACCATATAGGTGACGGCCTCGCCGATATTATGCGCCGTCGACCAGATGCCATAGAAGGTGCCGCGCTCCTTAACGCCGTACCAGCGCGCCAGCGAGACCGCGCAGGGGCCGACGCCCATCGACTGCGCCCAGCCGTTGATCCCCCAGAAGATTGCCAGCAGCAGGGCGTTGGTGGTCATCCCCATCATCAGGTTCATCCCGGCGCTGAGCAATAAACCGAGGCTCATATAGCGCACCACGTTGGCGTGATCGGCGATAAAGCCGTTGACCAGTTTGCCGATGGCGTAGCTGAAGAACAGGGTGGAGCCGATCATGCCGAGCTCCGTCGGGGTGATCCCCAGCTCCACCAGCGCGCTTTTGGCGACGGTGAACGATAACCGGCAGACGTAAAAGGTGACGTAGGCCAGGGTCATGGCGATAAAGGTTTGCCAGCGCACCCGGCGAAAACGGTGTTCATCAAACGCGGCGCCCGCTTTCGGCGGCGACGCCCGGAAAAAAGCGATAATTCCAGACATAGGTGGTTCTCCGCAGGTCGGAGGCCTGACTGATTGATGTGGTTCGTCCGTGAATGAAGTTATCGTTACTGTGTAGAGTACATAATCAGAAATAGCCTGACCCGTAAGGGTTAATGTAATGGTTGTAGGATCATCTTTTTCAGCTGCGGGTAGAGCGTCTGGCTGGCCAGCAGCAGCGGGTTGCCGCGCTGGATCCCCTCCTGCGCCAGAAAATCGTTGCTGGCGCCGCCCGCTTCGCGCATCAGCACCAGCCCCGGCAGGGCGTCCCATGGGTTCATGTGCGGCTCGTAGTAGCCAATCAACCGGCCTGCCGCCGCCCAGGCGCTCATCAGCGCGCCGGAGCCGTTGCGGATAAACATGCCGCCGTCGCTGAGCAGCGCCTGCAGAAACGGCAGAAAGTCCGCCGGGGTGACGCGATGCGAGGTGCCGACGCCCATCACCCCCTCCCTGACCGTCGTCGCGGGGTGCGGACGGATCGGGGCGTCGTTGAGCCAGGCGCCATGGCCCCGCAGGGCGTGAAACAGCTCGCGATGGTTGGGGTCATAGACCACGCCGATGACCGGTTCGCCGTCGGCGACGATCGCCAGCGACAGGCACCAGGTGTGCAGGCCGTTGAGGAAACAGCTGGTGCCATCGATGGGGTCGACCACCCATAGCACCCGCGCGTCGGACAGGCGGGCGCCGCTCTCTTCGCCGAGAAAGCCATCCTCCGGAAACGCGCTCTGAATGCGCTGTTTCACAAAGGCCTCCACCCGCTTATCGGCCACGCTGACCACATCCTGCAGATCGTCGCCCTTATGGTCGACGGTCAGCGCTTCGCGTTGTTGATAGTATTCAAACGCCAGCTCAGCCCCCGCTTTCGCCAGCTCGCAGGCCAGGCGGTAGCGGGCCTGTAGCGCTTCTGATTCCTGAGATTGCATAGTGACTCCCTATTTTGCACACGTGTGCATTTTGCGTGAAAAAAACAGCCCCGAAGGGCCGAATGAGTGTGGCCGGGTTTCACAGAAGATTCTGTGATCGATCCAGCATAAAATGATTTTTTCATTTCGCACTTTGACGAATAATTAGTTTCACCGGCACTTCGCGATGGCGCGAGGGCAGGCTGAAGCGGGCGATCCGCGTCATCAACAGATCCACCGCGTGGTGGGCCAGCAGGGCGGTATTCTGTTGAACGGTGGTGAGCTGATAGGGGCGCCAGTCCGCCTGCGGGATATCGTCAAAGCCGACGATGGCCGGTAGCGGGGCGGCGGCGGGGGCGTCCCGCAGGCCGTCCAGGGCGCCCAGCGCCAGCATATCGGTGGCGCAGAACAGGGCCTGCACCCCGGGGTTTTCAGCAACTAATTCTCTGGCGGCCTGGTGGCCGGCCTGATAACCGCCGCCGTCGCAGAAGCGGCTGGTGACCGTCATGCCCGACGTCTGAGCGATGAAAGCGTCATAACGCTGGCGGGTGCTGAAGTTCTCGCGATTTTCGCCAATAAAGCCAACCTGCCGCCAGCCTCGACGACTGAACAAGCCCGCCACCAGCTTCGCCCCCTGGGCGTTATCGCTGCACACCCGGTCGCAGCCGGCGAGGTCCGCATGACGGTTGATCAGGGTGACGGGGATCTTGCGCGCCAGGTACTCTTCCGCCAGCGACAGCGGCGGCGCGCCGGAGGTGATGATCACGCCGGCGACGTGGTAGCTCAGCAGCTGTTTAAGCGAAGGGGCGAGCTGCTGCGGATCGTCAGCGTTCATCAGCAGCGGCATAAAGCCGTTGAGCGCCAGCTGATGGACCAGCGGCGCCAGCAGTTTGCTGCGAAACGGGTTGTCAAAACCGGCGGTGACGATGCCGATAAAATTACTACTGCCGGTGATCATCGTCCGGGCGATGATATTCACCTGATAGCCCAGAGCTTCCGCGGCGCTCAGCACCTTCTGCCGGGTCTTCTCCGACACCGAGGCGCCGGGGGTGAAGGTCCGGGAGACCGCCGAGCGAGAGACGCCGGCCAGTCTGGCCACATCCTCGGCCTTAATCCATTTTTTATCGCTCATCGTCGTTTCGCGCCGTCTGTTTTCCAGGAAGCCGACGCCCGGGCGGGCGTCGGTCACGCACACTGCCTGAAAAGGTATCACAGAAAGGCGCCGACGCGCAGCGCCTTGCGCCTTATGCCGGGTAGCGGATGTGCTCCACCTCACGCTGTAAAATCACCTTACCGTGGCGAATAGAGGTTAGCACCCGCGCCTGGCGGCGGACGGCCTCGTAGTCGTTTTCCGCATCGAGGATCAGCAGGTTAGCCGGGCGGCCTTCGGCGAGGCCGTAGTTATCGCCCAGACAGAGCGCTCGGGCGCTGTTGTCGGTGACGAAGTCAAGGCAGCGCTGCAGATCGTCATAGCCGAGCATATGACAGATGTGCAGTCCGGCATCCAGAATGCGCAGGATATTGCCGTTCCCCAGCGGATACCACGGATCCTGAATTGAGTCCTGAGCAAAGCAGACGTTGATGCCGGCGCGATCCAGCTCCGCCACCCGAGTGACGCCGCGCCGTTTCGGCCAGCTGTCAAACCGGCCCTGCAGATGAATGCTTTCGGTCGGGCAGGAGATAAAGTTGATCCCCGAGGCTTTCAGCAGGCGAAACAGCTTCGAACAGTAGGCGTTGTCATAAGAGCCCATCGCGCAGGTGTGGCTGGCGGTGACCTGCGCCCCCATACCGCGCACCCGGGCCTCTTCCGCCAGCACTTCGAGGAAACGCGACTGCGGATCGTCGATTTCATCGCAGTGGACATCCACCAGGCGGCCATAGCGCTGGGCGAGGTCCATCAAAAACATCACCGAACTGACCCCTTTGTCGCGGGTGTTTTCATAGTGCGGAATACCGCCCACCACGTCGGCGCCCATCTCGATGGCGCGCGTCATCAGCCCCCGACCGTCGGGGTAGGATTCAATCCCCTCCTGCGGAAAGGCGACAATCTGCAGATCGATGAGATCGGCGGCCTCTTTTTTCACCGCCAGCAGCGCCTGCAGGGCCGACAGCGACGGGTCGGTGACATCCACATGGGTCCGGACGTGCTGGACGCCGAAATCGCGCAGCATGCCGATGGTTTTTAGCGCCCGCTGGCGGGTGTCCTCCGGGGTGATGCTCGCTTTGCGCTGGCTCCAGCGGGTGATGCCTTCAAACAGGGTGCCGCTGCGGTTCCACTCCGGCTCGCCCGCGGTGAGGGTGGCGTCAAGATGAATATGCGGCTCGACGAAGGGGGGGATCGCCAGCCGGCCCCGGGCGTCGATATCGCCGGCGTCGGCGGTCTGCATCGCGGTTTGGGCGGTCATGCGCTGAATGAGGCTGTCCTGCAGCTCAAGGGTAAACAGCGCCTCCTGGCGGCGCAGGCGGGCGTTAACAATTTTCATGGTTGGTCCTGTAAATGGTTTTGCGATAAACGCCAGATCACCAGCGCGACCGAGGCGTTGAGATGAAACTGAGGGTGGCTGACCGGGTAGCCGGTCAGTTTTTCAATACGCTGGATGCGCTGATGCAGGGTGTTGCGATGGAGACCCAGCCGGTCGGCAGCCCGCACCACGTTGCCGTTCTCCTGCTGCAGCGTCTCGAGGGTCTCCAGCAGCAGCCACGGCGCTTTACGGCCCGGCTCGATCAGGCAGCCCAGGGTGTCGTGCATAAAATCGTTGAGCAGCGCCGGGTCGCTGACCGCGGACAGCAGTTTGATAAACCCCAGCTGCTGATAGTCGCTGATCCGCTGGGTCGGCCGCAGGGTATCGCAAAGATCCAGCGCCTGTCGCGCCTGCGACAGCGCCCGCGGGTAGCCCTGCAGCTGCCTGACCGGCGCGGAAAGGCCGCAGAGCAGCGACAAACTCTCTTCTCCCTCCGCCAGCGTCTGCAGCCACTGCTGTAGCCACTTTTTCTGCTGAAAGCCTTCCCCCTCCTCATCCGGCAGCAGGAAAAGGAACATGTTGCTGCGCTCCAGCAGCGGGAAGGGGTTGCCCTGCTGGTTGAGCTGCAGCTGCAGCTGCTGGCGCACGCTGCGGTGGGCCTGCTGCAGCCAGGCTTCGGCCTGTTCGGGCGGAAACTGGCGAAACAGGCGGGACAGTCCCTCCAGGCGCAGCGCCGCCAGCCGCAGCGGGCGGGTAAAATCGAGCTGCTGGTGGAGGGCGCGCTGGTGGAGCATCTGCAGGTCCGGATAGTCGCCGGTGACCAGCTGCATCAGGATGTCGCGCTGCGACTGCAGGGCGCTTTCGCTGCGGACCAGCGCGGTGCCGACCCGCTCGGTGACAATCACCATCTTCAGCAGGTAGGGCTGCTCGATCAGCGGAATGCCCAGCTCGTCGGCAAGCGCGATCAGCGTGGCGGGAATGGCGTGGATATAGGCCTCGCCGGTGAGGATCACCATCCCGGCGATGCCGCGCTGTTTGCCCTCCATCAGCAGCTGGATCAGGTTGGCTTCATCCCGGGGATGGTTGATGCCGGTGATAAAGACCAGCTCGCCGCCCATGATCCACTCGGCGATATGCTCATTTTCCGCCACGTAGTACCAGCGTACCGCCCGCTGCAGCCCTTGCTTTCCCGCCCGCAGACGCAGGGCGGAGAGTCCCTCAAGGGCCAGCAGTTCGCTGACCGTCAGGCTCATGGCTCCTGCTCCGCGACGGCGGCAGGCTGACGCTTGCTTAGCAGGGTCAGGGCGATATAGACCAGCGCGGAGACGGTGATCCCCACCAGCGGCGCGATCCACGGCGACAGATAAGCCACCACCGCGCCGGCGGCGTAGGCGCCGAGTCCCAGCCAGTTAAAACGCGGCAGGCGGGCGTTCTGCAGCAGGGGATAGCGTCCGCCGCGGGCGAACCAGTAGTCGGCGAGGATCACCCCGCCGATGGGCGGGATAATGCTGCCCAGCAGCACGAGGAACGGGATCAGCATTTCGTACATACCGCCAATGGCCAGCACAATGCCCACCCCGGCGGCGGCGAGGGTCAGCGTGCGGCGACGTTCGCTGCGCAGCAGATGGCAGGCGGCGGCGGAGACGTTATAGATGGTGGGGCCCTGGATGGTCAGCAGATTGAGACACAGCATGATCACCGCGGCCACCGACAGCCCCTGCAGGATCAGCACTTCGACGATATCGGCCTGTTGATAGACGATAGCGCACCAGGCGCCGGCGACGATCATCAGCCCGTTGCCGACGAGGAAGCTGCCCATGCTGGCGAGAATGGCGGTACGGCTGGAGTTGGCCAGCCGGGTCCAGTTTGTAGCCTGGGTGGCGCCGCTGGCGAAGGTGCCAAAGACCATGGTGATGGCCGCCGACCAGGTCATGGCGTCGCCTGGCGCAATGCGGGTCATCGCCTGCCAGCCGCCGGCGTGGCGCAGCGCCAGATACATGGAGACCACCAGCAGCACGAACATCAGCGGCACCGACAGGCGCGACAGCGCGTCCAGCCCCTTGTAGCCCACCAGCGCGGTGACGCAGAACAGAATGCCAAACAGCACCATCAGCGGCAGGGTCAGCGCCTCGGGCAGAGCGAGGATCTTCACCAGCGAGATAGCGACCGTGGCCGTCCCCCACGCGTACCAGCCCAGCTCGGCGAAGCCAAGGATAAAATCGGCCAGCTTGCTGCCGATCTCGCCGAAGCAGAAGCGGCCCATCAGCACCGTATTGAGACCGCTGCGCGCGGCGATCCAGCCCAGCGATGCGGCATACAGGGCCAGCAAGGCGTTGCCGATGAAGGCTATCCACAGCAGATTGACGATGGAAAAGGAGACGCCGAGTTTACCGCCGGCGAACATCGTGCCGGTGAAAAAGGTAAAGCTGAATAACACCATGGCGATGGAAAATACGCCTTTACGTCCGGCGGCGGG
This sequence comes from Klebsiella sp. GB_Kp056, assembly GCF_040064755.1. Lineage (NCBI taxonomy): Bacteria > Pseudomonadati > Pseudomonadota > Gammaproteobacteria > Enterobacterales > Enterobacteriaceae > Klebsiella > Klebsiella sp. GB_Kp056. Next base: position 10,982 of record NZ_JBEAJA010000048.1, read on the forward strand.
CGCTTCGACGAGGGGAAAATCATTGCTGTTTGACATCCTGGAACCTCTGGCTGGTTAGATGGGCGGTGATAGCCGGAAGTAGCAAGAGATGTGCCAGGAAAAACCGGGCACGGGGAATAGCGCGCGGTGTGCAATATGCACAGTTATTGCAGGATGCAGGGGGAGTAATGCCATTTTAGTGTGCATCCTGCCATGTTTTGCACCAGTCGGGGGCAGAGGAGAGCGGCGACGGTATTCCCGGCGCAGGCGGAGAATTTCAGTCAGCAGAATCCGCCAGCGTTTTGGCGCCAGACAGGAGGGAATCGTAGCGGACTCACCGCGGTTGGTTAAATTGCTGTGAATAAAGGTTATTTAATATGCATTTATGATATAACCATTTGTCTTATGTGTGTTTCCTGAAATATTGTTCCCTCCGGTTAGCGGTGTTAGTATCGGGTAAATAGCCATTTAGACGGCTAAATAAATCATCGCTAACCTAAGGAACTGCTATGTGGCAAGAAAGACTCGCGCAACTGGTTACCACCTGTCATTGGATCGGCGCGAAAGGCTGGGCGCCGGCGACCGGCGGCAATATGTCGGTGCGTCAGGATGACACCTGGTGCTGGCTAAGCGAGTCGGGCCGCGACAAAGGCAGCCTGACGACCGAGGATTTCCTGCAGGTGGAGATCGCCACCAACCAGGCCCCTTCCGGACGGAAACCGTCGGCCGAGACCGGCCTGCACACGCTGGTCTATCGCCTGTTCCCGGAGGCCAACGTGGTGCTGCATGTGCATACCGTCAACGCCACCGTGCTGTCGCGCATCGAAAAAAGCGACACGCTGGCGCTGCAGGGGTATGAAATGCAGAAAACCCTCAGCGGGCAGCACAGCCATCTCGACACCGTTCCGGTCGCCATTTTCGATAACGATCAGGATATTGACGCCCTGGCGGCGCGGATTGCCGATTATGCGCAAACCCGCCCGCTGCGCTACGGCTTTCTGCTGCGCGGACATGGCCTGACCTGCTGGGGCAAAGATATTCAGGAGGCCCGCCGACAACTGGAAGGGCTGGAGTTCCTGTTCGAGTGCGAGCTGATGCGCCGCCGCTACGAGCCTTGAGCCGGAGCAGGTATGGATTTTTATCTTGGTATCGATATCGGCACCTCCCGGGTGAAAGCGGTGCTGTTTGATCAGCATTTCACCGCGCGCGCCAGCGCCGCGGAAAACACCTCTCCCCGCCTGTCGGCCAATGGCTACGCGGAACAGGATATGACCCAGCTGTGGCATTCGGTGCTGGCTATTCTGCGCCAGATTGCCCGCCACCCGGCGCTGCAGGCGGGGCGGCTGCGGGCCATCGGCCTCGCCGGGCAAGGGGAGGGAGTCTGGCTCAGCGATGAGCAGGGCGAACCGGTGGGCCCGGGGATCCTGTGGAGCGATACCCGCAGCCACGCGCTGATGAGCGACCTGCTGCGCCGGCCCGGCTTTGACCGCCGCTATTTCGCCGATACCGGCACCCACCTGCAGCCCTGCAATACCAGCCTGCAGCTGTACTGGCTGAAACAGTATCAGCCGGAGCGGCTGGCGGCCGCGCGCTATCTGTTTTTCGCCAAGGACTGGATCCGCTTTCGCCTGACCGGCGTGGCGGCGCTGGAGCTGACGGACGCCAGCAGCTCGTTACTCAATCAGCAGAGCGGCAGCTGGTCCTCGGTGGTGATGAACGAGATGGGGCTGGACGAACTGCTGCCGCTGTTTCCCCCGCTGCTGGCCCCGGATGCTCCGGCCGGCACGCTGAGCGACGCGGTGGCGGCGCTGACCGGGCTGCCCGCCGCGACGCCGGTGGCCGCCGGGGCGCTGGATGTCTGCAGCGCCGCGCTGGGCTGCGGCGCGGTCAACGAAGGGGACATCTACACGATCCTCGGCACCACCTGCTGCACCGGGATCGTCTGCCGCGGCCCGCAGACGGTGAACGAGGCGACGCGCTTTGTCACCCATACCGAAGCCGGACAGGTGATCTCGCTGTTTCCGATGCAGGCCGGTACGCCAAACATTGACTGGCTGCAGCAGCATATTTCGCTGGACGCCGATCTGGGTCGGCTGGAGCAGGCGATCGCGGACGTGGAGCCGGGCAGCGGCGGCGTCTTCTGGCAGCCGTACCTCAATGGCGAACGCGCGCCGTTTTACAGTCCCGACGCGCGGGCCGGCTTTATCGGCATTAGCCCGCACACCACCCGCGCCGAACTGCAGCGCGCGGTGTTTGAAGGCCTGGCCTTCGCCATTGTCGATGCGCTGCAGGGTTATCCGCAGGGCGGCGAGCTGTATCTGACCGGCGGCGGCGCCGCCTCGGCCACCTGGCTGCAGATTATCGCCGACTGTACCGGGCGCACGGTGGTCTCCAGCGCCTTTAACGAACTGAGCGCGCGCGGGGCGGCGATTCTGGCGGCCCGCAGCGTCGCTGCGCTGGCCGAGACGCCTCCGCTGGCGCAGACCCGCTATCAGCCGCGCCCTCAGGCGCATGCCCGCTATGTGGCGCTGTATCCCGTTTATCGCCTGCTGCGCGAGCAGATGCTGCCGGTATGGCAGGCCAGGCAGGCCGCTCTTCAACGTCTTTCTCAGGAAGTACAACCATGAAAATCGTTTTTACCGCCGAGCATGCTGGCGACCTTAGCGCTTTCCACCAGCTGGGCGAACTGCTGGTGGAGGGATGGGCGCTGGGCAAACCGAAACTCAGCGCCGGCCAGCTGATTGAGCTGGCCCACGACGCCGAGGTGCTGGTGACCAGCTATGATGAAGTGACGGACGCGGTGATGGCCGCCTGTCCGCACCTGCAGGTGATCGCCTGTACCCGCGCCAATCCGGTGAATATTGACACCCAGGCCGCGCAGGCGCGCGGCATCCGGGTGCTCTACACCCCGGGGCGCAATGCCGATGCCGCCGCGGAGCTGACGCTTGGCCTGATGCTCAGCCTGGCGCGCCACATTCCGCAATCCCATGCGGCGCTGAAGCGGGGGGAGTTCACGCAGGCTGATAATGCCGCCGCCGCCGCCACCCAGCAGGGCCTGCGGCGGGATGTGGTCTGGGACGTAAGCCCGGAAAGCCCCTATGAAGTGTTTAAGGGCAGTGAACTGCGCAATAAAACGTTGGGGCTGGTGGGCTATGGCAACATTGGCCGCCGGGTGGCGCGTATCGCCCGGGCGTTCGGCATGGCGGTGTGGGTGGTGGATCCGTTCGTCGCCGCAGAGGATATTAATGAGCCAGGGCTACAGAAAACGACCCTCGAGGCGCTGTTCCGCGACGCGGATATCGTCAGCCTGCATCTGAGCAGCGGACCGCACAGCGACGGGCTGGTGAATGCGGCGCTGTTAAACAGCATGAAGCCCGGCGCGCTGCTGATCAATACCTCCCGCGCGGCGGTGGTCGACGAAGCGGCGCTGATTGATGCCCTGCGTCACGGCCCGCTGGGCGGCGCGGCGCTGGACGTGTATCACCGCGAACCGCTGTGGCGCGATCACCCATTTGTCACCGAGTTTGATAACGTGATTATTACGCCGCATATCGCCGGGGCTACCCGGGAGAGTGTCGCCAAACACACGGCGATGATTGCCGCCGATCTTCAGCGCTATGTCGCCGGGGAGCCGCTGCTGTACCAGTGGCGTTAAGCCGCTTGCGCCGCCGCGCCTGCGGCGGCGCGGGTCCAGCGTCAGGGGCGATGGGCCGCCATAAAAGCCTGGGTCTGTTCCCAGTCCACCACCCCGGCATCCGATCCCATCCCGGTCGCCACCAGCGCGGCCACCGCCGAGGCGACGTCGCACGCCGCTTTCACGCTGAGTCCGCGCGCCAGCGCGGCTATAAACCCGCCGCAGTAGCTGTCGCCGCAGCCGGTGGTATCCACCGCCTCGACCGGCCACGGCGCAATATGCTCCAGCGCGCCATCGCGGCCGATAAGCCAGGAGCCGTTCTCGCCGTCTTTCAGAATGCAGGTGCCCACGCCCAGCGCAAAGAAAAAGCGGGCGATGGCCTCCGGCTGCGTCTCCCCGGAGAGAAAGGCGGCTTCCTCCAGGGAAGGCATGAAATAATCCACCGACGGCAGCAGGGGCCGCAGCAGTTCCAGAGTGTGTTCATTCGGGGCGATAAGATCAAAGCTGGTGGTGACCCCGCGCGCTTTGGCCGCCTGCAACAGCCGCGCGCTCTGTCCCTGGTCCATTGCCGCCAGCAGTCCGGTCCCGCCGTGATGCAGGAAGCGACAGTCAAGGACGGCGTCAAATTCCGCCTCGCTGACGAACAGGGCGTCAGACGCGCCCCGGCAGTGCAGGGCCGGACGTTCGCCGTTGGGGCGAATCGGCAGGATCGTCGCCGAGGTCTCCTTCAGCGCGGTGCGCTGGATAAGCGAGCAGTCGATGCCCAGCCGGGCATAGCTGGCGAGGATAAAGTCGGCTTTTTCATCTTCGCCCAGGCAGGCCACCGCTGCGGTGCGGATCCCGAGCTTCGCGGCGTTAATATTGGCCCCCGCGGCGGTACCGGCGGGGTTGAGGCGAATTTGCTCAATAAAGGCGACGCCGCCGCGCGGCGGGATCGCCACCACCGGGCGCCCGGCGATATCCAGAATAGTCAGGCCGACAAACACGGCGTCAAAGGTTGCCATCGTTCTCCCGTTTAGCGATGCGTTTGGCGCAGGCGCGCCTGCCAGAAGGATAGGGCGAGGGCCACCACCAGAATCACCCCGACCAGCGCGTCCTTCACCAGATAATTGAGCCCCATCAGATTCAGACCATTATCAATAATGGCGAGGAACAGCACGCCGCCCAGCGTGCCGGCGATGCTGACCCGGCCCAGACGGTTAAAGGCGGTGCCGATAAACACCGCCGCAATGGCGTCCATCAGATAAGACTGCCCGGCCAGCGGGGTAAATTGCCGCAGGTTGGCGGAGAGGATCACCCCGCCGACGGCGCAGAGGGCCGAGGCGGCCACCAGCACGCCGAGCATGGTCAGGCGATCGCGGATCCCGGCGATGCGCGCCGCTTCGCTGTTCTGACCGATGGCGCGGATATATTTGCCCCACAGGGTACGCTCGGTGACTAGCCAGGCCGCCAGCCACAGCGCCAGCACGATCGCGACCGGCGTGGGGATGCCGCCAAGGTTACCCACCGCCAGGTCGTGATACTCGGGGGCCATCCGCCGATAGGCTATCGCGCCGCCGCCATCGGTATAGATGCGTTCCGCGCTGCTGGCGATAAACCAGGTGCCAAGGGTGGCGAGGAAGGGGCGGATCCGGCAGATGAGGATCAGAAAAGCATTGAGCAGGCCAATCAGCACCCCGCCGAGCAGGGCGCAGCCCACCGCCGCCTGCCACGGCAGATGCCAGGTTTTCAGGGCGACGAGGGCGAAGGCGGCGCCAAAATCGAGCGCGACGCCTACCGACAGGTCAATCGCGCCCGCGCTGACGATCAGGGTCATCGCCATCGCCACAATCAGCAGGATCGCGCTGCCCTGCAGCAGGTTGGCCCAGTTATCCACGGTTAAAAATACCGGATTCGCCCAGCCGAACAGGGCAATGGCCAGCAGGGTGATGACGCCGAATCCGGCCCGCGACAGCCAGGCCAGCGGGCTGCTGGCCGTCTGTTCCGCAGGCGCTGGGGTTTTCAGGGTGATTTGGCTCATGCCTCGCCTCCTTTGTGTCTGACCGCCGATGCCGCCAGCACCACCAGGATCAGGCCGCCTTTAATGGCGCCCATCCAGAAGATATTGACCCCCAGCAGGCCGAGCCCGTTAGAGAGGGCGTTAACAAGGATCGCCCCCAGCAGCGCGCCCCAGATGGTGACCACCCGACGACGCGAGAAGGCGGCGCCGATAAAGGTCGCCAGCACGGTTTCCAGCAGCAGCGGCGTGGCCGTTCCGCTGGAGCTGCCGGAGCCCTGGCTGAGCAGCGGCAGAATAGCCAGCCCGGCGGCGATGCCCGCTAACAGCCAGACCAGCAGGGTTAAGCGGCGCACGTTCAGGCCGCTCATCTGCGCCATATCGCGATTGCCGCCCACCGCCTGCACATGCTGGCCGAAGCGGGAGTGATGGAGCAGGAACTGGAACAGGATAAACACCCCCAGCAGATAGACCAGCGGCCAGGGCAGGCCCAGCACGCTGTTATCGCGAAAGGCGACCATCAGCGGATCGCTGACCGCGATGCGCCGCTGGCCGGTCAACAGGTCCGTCAGGCCGGTAAACGCCACCGAAGTCGAGAGGGTGGCCAGCAGCGGCGGCAGGCCGGCCGCCAGCACCAGGAAGCCGTTGATCGCCCCGCAGAGCAGGCAAACCGCCGCCAGCAGCGCCAGCAGCAGGAGATACGGCGCGTGCCATTCGGCCAGCCCAAGGCTGAGCAGCGCGACGCCGAGCACCGCGGTCGCCGGCAGGGAGAGGTCGATGCCGCCGGAGACCACGTCATCTCCGCCAACGGCGATGACGCAGACCAGGCCGAAACAGAGGATCGCCAGCGGAACGCTCTGGACCAGCATCAGGCTGATATTTTGCCAGCTGAGGAAGTAGGGCGACTGCACGCTCAGCCACACCAGCAGCGCCAGAAACAGGATCAGGGGGAATTTTTCAATAAGCGTCGCCAGGCCCGGACGGCTGCGACGCTGGATAGCGGTACTCATGGTGAAGGCTCCTGTCCGCCGTTGATCGCCACCAGCAGGGCGTCGAGGGTCAGCCCGCGGGTGGGCAGATTGGCCGCCAGCGCGCCGCGCCAGAGGACGAGGATCCGGTCGCATAGTCCGAGTAATTCGGTGGCGTCGCTGGAGGAGACCAGCACCGCCCGTCCTTGATCGGCCAGCTGGCGCGTACGTTGATAAATATCGCGGCGGGCGCCGATATCAACCCCAAGGGTGGGTTCATCGAGAATAAACAGCCGGGCATCGGTGCCGAGCCAGCGGGCGAGGATCGCTTTTTGCTGGTTGCCGCCGCTCATGTAGCGTACCGGCAGGGCCGGGCGTCCCGGGCGGATCGCCAGCTGCGCTATCCAGTCGCGCGCTTTCTGCTCGGCAAGCCCCCGCCGCTCCCAGCCAAAGGTGGCGGTCTCGGGCAGCGAGGCGAGATTAATGTTGTCAGCGGTGGTGAAAGGCAGGATCAGCCCCTGATGACGGCGGTCACGCGGGACCAGCGCCATTCCGGCGCGGATCGCCTGCTTTGGCGTACGGATACGTCGCGGCTGGCCGTCGAGGTGGATCGTACCGCGCTCCGCCGGGCGCAAGCCGTAGAGTAAGTCAACCAGCACATCGCGCCCGGCGCCGAGCAGACCGGCGACGCCGACGATCTCCCCCGGGTGAATATCAAAAGAGAGGTCCTGTAGCTGCCGTCCGTCGCTCAGCTGGCGCACCGAGAGTAATGGAGCCGCCCCGTTGTCTGCCGCCGGGCGCTGGCGCGGGGTATACAGCTGGTCGATTTCCCGGCCGACCATCATGGCGATCAGCGCCTCGGTATTCTGCAGCAGGTCGCGGTCCGGGTAGCCGACCACTTCCCCGTTGCGCAGCACGGTGCCGCGGTCGCAGAGGGTGGCTATCTCATTGAGGTAGTGGGAAATATACAGAATGGCAATGCCCTGGTCGCGCAGGCGCAGAATGGCGGAGGAGACCAGACTGGCCTCCTGGGCCTCGAGGGGGGCGGTGGGCTCGTCGAACACCACCAGCCGCGCCGCGCCGTCGATCAGCGCGCGGGCGATTTGCACCAGCTTGCGCTCGGCCAGGCTCAGATCCCGCACCAGGCGTTCGGGGTCGATCGCCAGCTGCCAGTTTTGCTGGAAAAATTGCGCCGTGGCGGCCCTCATCCGTCGGCGATCCAGCGCCCCCCAGCGGGTGCGATACTCCTGACCCAGAAACACCGATTCCGCGACGGTAAAGTGCGGGATCAGGTTGAGCTCCTGGTGGATCACGCGGATGCCGGCGGCTTCGATGGCTGCCGGGTTGCCGAGGGGCAGCGGGCGGCCGTCGAGGGTCGCGCTACCGCTGTCGGCCTGATAGACGCCGGCGAGGATTTTGATCAGCGTCGATTTACCGGCGCCGTTCTCGCCAATCAGGCCATGAATTTCCCCCGGATTGAGGCGCAGGGTAACCGCATTAAGCGCCGTTACGCTGGCAAAACGTTTGCCGATCTGGTCCATGACCAGACCCGCGGCGGGGCGCTCCCCGCCAGGGTGTTGATTTATCACTGCAGTTCGCCGTATCCCAACTGTTTATACACCGCTTTCGCTTCCTGCGGACCTTTCACCGGTATGACCGGGATAAAGGTTTGCACCGGCAGTTTCTGACCGGCAAAGTAGCGGGCCACGTTATCGGCGGAGGTCTGGCCGATCAGATGCGGCTGCTGCGCGACGTTAGCCACGAAGGGGCTGCCGGGCTCCGCCATGATCTCCAGTGTCTCCGGGCCGGCGTCGATGGCCGTCACTTTCACGTCCTTATCACGACCGGTCTCTTCCAGCGCCTGGACGATGCCGATGGCCGGTTGATCCCAGCAGGCGACATGGATGGCATCCAGTTTGCCTTTCGGATACTGGCTGAGTAATTCGAGGGTTTTCTTCCGCGCGTCTTCCGGCGAGTTGGCGAACTGTTCCGCGAGCTCAGGCTGGATAATATGAATATCCGGGTAATCCTTAAGGACATATTTCCACTGATCGTAGCGAATTCCGCAAATACGCAGCGCGCTGGAGAACGCGTTAAATACAGCCACATTACCTTTGCCGCCTAATTCGTCCGCCATGTAGCGACCGATGGTGGAGCCCAGAGTGTAGTTATCGGAGGTGGAATTGTTGACCGAATATTGTGAAACATGATCCACGGTGAATACCGGGATGCCGGCATCACGTAATGCTTTAAATTTGGGTTCGACGGCGCTGTCGCCGAGAATACTAATTACCGCGTCCACCTTGCGTGACAGTAAAATATCGTGATTATTGGCATGAACCTGATTATCCCGGCCGCCATCGACGCCAATGACTTTGCCCCCCAGCTTCTCCACTTCCTCTGTCGCGCCTTTGAAAGCCTCGCGATCCCAGAAATGCTGGGTGCCTACGACGGCCACGCCAATGGTTTTTCCCTGTAAGGAGAGGGCGTCAGCGGCGGTGACGCTCAGCGAGGCAAGGGAAAGCAGTCCCAGCGCGGCAGGCAATAATTTTCTCTTCTGCGACATTGTTATTATGATCCTGTGATGAAGGTGGTTGCGGACCAGTAGCATGACAAGAAGCACCTCGCCACCTCAAATACAAAATAAGTCTAAGTTATGCCGGCAATGTTATATCGCGGAAACGCCAGAGAAAAAGTTTATTTTGTCATGAAGAACCTGAAAATATTTCATGATGCCGGGTAGGCCTTTTTATTTTGTGGTTTTATTTTTGGTTTGTTCTGTGTTTATTTAGCGGATAAAGACAATTTTCTTAATATTATGAGTGCATGGGAAATACGGCCTCTACTGCGAAAAAGAGAAGATTGCGCGGGCTAACGCTTTTTTTAGCAGAGCAATGTCTGGCCGGGTAAGGAATATTACCGCATTTCCCCGCTTTATTTTAACGAACCTTAGGCTGAGAAGAACGCGGGCGCTATGAAGAAACAGCATAATTATACGGTGATGCACTGGGGAACCTGGCAGGTGGAGAGCCGCGAGGGCGAGATCGTGGCGGTTAAGCCGGTGCCCTGGGATAAAAACCCCTCACGCATCGGTCAATCGCTCCCCGACGCGGTGACCAGCCAAACGCGCATTCGCCGCCCGGCGGTGCGCGCCGGCTATCTGCAGCACGGGCCGGCGTCACGAGAAGGGCGAGGCAAGGAGCCCTTTGTCGAAGTCAGCTGGGAGGTGGCCCTGGACCTGGTGGCTCGCGAGCTGCGCTCGGTCAAGGCGCGCTGCGGCAATGAGGCGATTTACGGCGGCTCCTACGGCTGGGCCAGCGCCGGGCGCTTTCACCATGCGCAGAGCCAGCTGCACCGTTTTCTTAAGGGCTTTGGCGGGTATACCGCCAGCACCAATACCTATAGCAGCGCCGCGGGCGAGCGCATTCTGCCGCATATTCTTGGGCCGCTGAGCCCGCTGCACCGTCAGCATACCCATTTTTCCGAGCTGGCGCGGGAGTGTCAGCTGTTTGTCGCGATTGGCGGTCTGCCGCTGCGCAATGCCCAGGTCAACGGCGGCGGCGCCAATGACCATATGCTGCCGTACTGGCTGGATAAGATGCAGGCCAACGGCACGCGGTTTATAAACATCAGTCCGGTGCGCAATGACCTCAGCGCGGTGGCCGACGCCGAGTGGCTGGTCATTCGGCCGGGTACCGATACCGCACTGCTGCTGGCGCTGAGCTATGTGCTGATCGCTGAGTCCCTCTACGACCAGGCGTTTGTCGCCAGCCATACCGTCGGGTTTGCCCCCTATCGCGCCTATCTGTTGGGCGAGCATGACGGCGTGGCGAAAACCCCGGCGTGGGCGGCGGCGATAACCGGCCTGGACGCGCAGCGCATCGCCGACCTGGCGCGGGAGATGGCCCACCACCGGACGATGGTGAATATCTCCTGGTCTATCCAGCGCGCCCGTCAGGGGGAGCAGGCCTACTGGGCGACGGTAGCCCTGACCGCGCTGCTGGGACAGATCGGCACGCCGGGCGGCGGCCTCGGGTTTGGCTATGCCTGTACCAACCTGGCGGGGGCGGTGCGAAAAGCGTTTTCCGGCCCGCGCTTGCCCGCCGGGGAGAATGCGGTGGACAGCGTCATCCCGGTGGCGCGGCTGTCCGATATGCTGCTGCACCCGGGAGAAGCCTATGAGTTCGACGGTCAGCAGCTGCATTATCCCGACATCCGTCTGGTCTACTGGGCGGGAGGCAATGCGTTTCATCATCACCAGGATATTAACCGACTGTGCGAGGCCTGGCGCCGTCCGGAGACGGTGGTGGTGCATGAGCAGTACTGGACCGCGCAGGCCAAATTCTCCGACATCGTTCTGCCGGCTACCACCTCGCTGGAGCGAGAGGATATCGGCAGCGGCGGTCACGACGGGTTTATGATTGCCATGAGCGCGCAGATCCCGCCGGTGGGCGAGGCGCGTGATGATTACGCTATTTTCCTCGATCTTGCCGGGCGGTTGGGCTTCGGAGAAGAGTTCAGCGAAGGGCGGGACGCCGGGCAGTGGCTGCGCCATCTCTATGAGGAGTCAAGACCGCGGGCGCAGGAGGAGGGCATTGCGCTGCCCTCGTTCGAGGATTTCTGGCAGCAAGGGGTGCTGGAGTACAGCGCGCCGGCGCGGCCGCAGGTCTTTCTCGCCGATTTTCGCGCCGATCCGCAGCGCTATCCGCTTTCCACGCCCTCCGGCAAGATTGAACTCTTTTCCGCTACCGTCGCCGGGTTTGGCTATCGCGAATGCCCTGGCCATCCCTGGTGGGATGAGGAAGAGGCCGCCCGGCAGCGACAGGAGGCGGCGCGCTGGCCGCTTCATCTGCTCTCCAGTCAACCGCGCGCCCGCCTGCACAGTCAGTACGACCACGGCAGCGTCAGCCGGGCGACGAAAATTCAGGGACGTGAGCCGTTGTGGATGCATCCGCAGGATGCGCAGGCAAGAGACATTCGCGAAGGCAGCGTGGTGAAAGTGTATAACGACCGTGGGGCGATTCTGGCGGGCGTGCACCTGAGCGAGCAGATTTTGCCGGGGGTGGTACAGATGTCCACCGGCGCGTGGTATGACCCTCTGGATCCGAATGAAAAAGGATCTCTCGATAAGCACGGTAATCCCAACGTGTTAACCGAGGATCGCGGCAGTTCGCGCCTGGGACAGGGCTGTAGCGCCCAGAGCTGTTGGGTGGAGATCGCCCCGTGGCGAGAGGAACTGCCGCCGATCACCGCCTTTGACCCGCCGAAGTTTATTGCGGTTTAGGTGTCAGGGATCGCCGGCGGCGGGTCGGCTATCCCGGAGAAGGCGCGGTATGCGCCGCCTCCGGGAAAGCGCGCGCCAGGCGTTTTAAGGCTGATGACAGGGCGACGTTACGCCAGCCGTGGGTAGGCGCTGGCGATATCGTCGCCGGTAAACTGGGCGATCCAGCCTTCCGGGTTATCAAAAATGCGAATGGCGGTGAAGTTCGGTTCTGAACCCATATCAAACCAGTGCGGAGTGTGGGCGGGAACCGAAATCAGATCGTTCTTTTCGCACAGCACCTGGAACACCTCGTCGCCAATGTGCAGGCAGAACAGGCCAGCGCCCTCGACAAAAAACCGCACCTCGTCTTCGCCATGAGTGTGTTCGTTCAGGAATTTTTCCCGCAGCGCCTCTTTCTGCGGGTTATCGGCGCGCAGGCTGATGACGTCCCAGCTCTGATAGCCCTTTTCGGCGACCAGTTTGTCAATCGCATGCTGATAGGCGGCAATCACTGTTTCAGCGCTGGGGGCCGCGCCGAGATCGCGGTCAGCCTGCCAGCGCTCAAAACGGACGCCTTTGGCGTTAAGCTGCTCCTGAATCGCTTTGGCGTCGGTGCTGTGCCAGACCGGCGTTTGCGGATCTTTCACGGAAAAAAGGGTTAATGCGCTCATGCTGGGATCTGCTCCGGATGAATGTCGTCAAAACGCTGAACCTGAGGGTGGCGGCTTGCCGGGTCGCGGTCGCCGCGTACCAGCTGGACAGTGCGCAACCCCGCGGCTTCGGCGGCGTCGAGTTCCTGATGGATATCCGACAGGAACAGGATGGCCCCGGGGGCGTGGCCCAGGTGTTCAGCAATATTGCGGTAGGACTGCGCTTCGCGTTTGGCGCCTACCAGGGTATCGAAATAGCCCGTAAACAGATGAGTAATATCACCTTCATCGCTGTAGCCAAATAACAATTTCTGCGCTGCCACGGAGCCAGAAGAATATACATACAGATCAATGCCCTGTGCTTTCCATTTCTCCAGCGCCGGCAGCACGTCCGGGTAGAGATGGCCGGTAAAGTCGCCGTTGAGGTAGCCATCGCGCCAGATGACCCCCTGCAGCGCCTTCAGCGCAGTGGATTTCCGATCTTCGTCCATAAAAGCGAAGAGGGTAGCAATCAGGTCGGCGGTGCTGGCGGCGGGGGCGTCTGTCTCGCGGCGCAAGTTGTCGAGGATCGTTCTCACCGGTTCAGCGTGCTGTTGAGCGGTCACAAAGCCGGCCAGTCGTTCGCGGGCGTAGGGGAACAGCACGTTATGCACGAAGCGGATATCGCTGGTGGTGCCTTCTATGTCGGTCACGATGGCGCGGATCATGGTTTCTCCAGAGTGGGCGTAGCGTGGAATAACATTAGCATTTAGACGTCTAAGCGTCTTGATTGCCAAATATTAACATCGTGTTATAGTGGCTTCAACAACAGCATTACAATCGGTACAAAAAGAATGAGTAATAACCCATTGATTCCAGAGAGTAAACTCCCGTCACTTGGCACCACCATTTTTACCCAGATGAGCGCTCTCGCCCAGCAGCATCAGGCCATAAACCTGTCGCAGGGCTTTCCCGATTTCGACGGCCCGCGCTATCTTCAGGAGCGTCTGGCGTACCACGTGGCGCAGGGGGCGAATCAGTATGCCCCGATGACCGGCGTGCCGGCGCTGCGCGAGGCGATCGCTGACAAGACGGCGGAGCGGTATGGATATCGACCCGACGTCAACAGCGATATCACGGTCACCGCCGGGGCGACAGAGGCCCTGTACGCGGCGATTACCGCTCTGGTGCGCCGCGGCGACGAGGTGGTCTGTTTCGATCCCAGCTACGACAGCTATGCTCCCGCGGTGGCGCTGGCCGGCGGCGAATTACGCCGTATTGCCCTTCAGCCGCCGCATTTTCGCGTCGACTGGCAGCAGTTTGCCGCGACGCTGAGCGACAAAACCCGGCTGGTGATCCTCAACACCCCGCACAACCCCTCGGCCACGGTCTGGCAACGCGAGGATTTTGCCGCCCTGTGGCAGGCGATTGCCGAACGCGAGATCTATGTTCTCAGCGACGAGGTCTATGAGCATATCAACTTTGCCGAGGACGGCCACGCCAGCGTGCTGGCGCATCCGCTATTGCGCGAGCGGGCGGTGGCGGTCTCTTCGTTTGGCAAAACGTTTCATATGACCGGCTGGAAGGTTGGCTACTGCGTGGCCCCGGCGGCCATCAGCGCGGAGCTGCGCAAGGTGCACCAGTATCTGACCTTCTCGGTAAATACCCCGGCGCAGCTGGCGATCGCCGACATGCTGCGCGAGGCGCCGGATCACTACCGAGAACTACCGGCCTTTTACCGTGAACGCCGCGATCTGTTTATTGAGGCGCTGCGCCCCAGCCGGCTGGAGCTCCTGCCCTGTGAGGGGACCTATTTCCTGCTGGCGGACTACAGCGCCATCTCCGACCTTGACGACGTCAGCTTCTGCCGCTGGCTGACGACAGAGGTTGGGGTGGCGGCGATCCCGCTCTCCGTCTTCTGCGCCGACCCGTTCCCGCACAAGCTGATCCGCTTGTGCTTCGCTAAACAACCGGAGACCCTGCTGGCCGCGGCGGCGCGTTTGTGCGAGCTGTAGTTACTTTATGGTCCACGCCTGAGAGAACTGGCGGTCGGCGAACATCTCTGCCAGGCCGCTAATTTGCTTCAGGCGCAGCACCTCATCGGCATCCATTCCCAGCTCTTTGCCGATCTTCTGCGGCGTCCAGCCGAGGCGGGTTAGCTCGCGGACAATATCTGACATGGCGTGGATTTGGTGGCGTCCGCGCGCCCGGTTGTGGCGTATTGTCGCTGCCATCAGCCCGTCGCGTGAGGCGTTTTCATTCGTCAGGCAGGTGACCGGTAGATAGCCTTTCAGCTTTTTTTTCAGCGACGCTTTGCTGCAGGCCAGCTCATGGCGGTGAAAACCGTCGACAATCGCGTACCCCTGCGGTCCCTGCCTGATGACCACCACCGGCTGGGTAAAGCCATCGGCCTCCAGCGAGGTCTGCAGCAGGCGTTTCTCCGGCGGCGCCACGTTATTCGGATTATAGTCGTTCGGGATAACCTGCTCCTGTTTGACCCACAGCACACAGTCAACGGGCTGCGAGCGGAAGGGGCTGTGTTGGTGGAGCACCTGGCGAAACGCGTTGATAGCCTCGATACGCGCTTCGTCATCCAGCGTTTGCAGGAAATCCTCCAGCGCCTGCGTTAGTTGTTGTTGCATAATATCCCCCATTGTTGGCGATGTTTTTCCATACGTTTTCGGTAGCGCTGATAGTGGCTGCTTTTGGTTGGGCTGAAGGAGAGCTGGCGGCACCAGTAGTCATTATTGAGTAGCACTTTGCAGATCCGTCGCCAGGAGGGGATATCTTTGGTGCCAACGTCCGCGGGCTGAGTATCAGGGATCTCTTCCATGCCTTTTTTCTGGTACCAGCGCAGGTAGACGGCGATCTTATTGCGGTAATGCTCGGCGGTGGTTTCCGGCATGCTGTCGAGCAGAAACAGCGCATAGCTTTTCCATGTCAAATGGTCCGGTTTGTCGATTTTTCGGTGACCGTAGAATTGGTTATCATGCCCGGCATAGACGCCGCCGCTGTGCGCGCCGCTCACCCGCTGGCACATCGCGGCCCAGCGCTCCGGCTCCAGCACATGGTACAGCCATAGCCCCTGGCGCTGCTCCGGACCGAAGGGCTCGCAGATGCGCATATAGCGCAGCGGCACACCGGCCTGATACATCAGATCGTACAGCGGGTTATAGGGCTGGCCGCTTTTAGCAAACCAGGTCCAGATATCGGCGGTTTTCCAGTCATAGATCGGGTAGATGTACCAGGCGTGGCCGCCCGGCGCCGAGGTGGTCCACGGTTTATCGTCGGCGAAGCGCTGTTTTCGCTGAGAAGAGATGGTCATAAAGCGATTCAGCGACTCATCTGCCCGAATACCCACCAGCACGGCGGCGGGACGGCGCTGTGAAAACCACTCGGCAAAGTGGCTGACGAAGGCTTCAAAGCTCATCCCCGGCTGGTAAAACGAAAAATAGCCCGGGTGGGTAATGGCCCAGGAGGGGGGCTGGCGGACCCAGGCGGTGCCGGGCTGCCAGCATTGCCATTGCGGCTTATACTGCGTCAGGGCATTTTGGGTAGTGAGCGGCAGGGCGACCCAGTAAAAGGTATCGATAACATCCTGATAGAGGGCGCGCAGTTTTTCACAGTGAGCGATGGTGCAGGAGAACTGCGCTTCCCAGTCAATAAACAGCACACTGATTTTCTTACCCTGTAACCGCGCTGCCTGCGCGGTTAAATGGAGCATAACGGTAGAGTCTTTTCCGCCAGAGAAAGAGACGCAAATGCGTGAAAAATTATCCATAACCCAATCGATCCGCTGCTCCGTCGCCTGCAGCACCGATTCCGCTAAGGGATATTTGATAAACGACATGACCATTAATCCTTTAATACTAGAGATTCCCGTTCGCTCAGTATAAACGATGACGAGCGGGAAATTAATGGTCGACTTTCCCTTCCTTTGGGGAGGGTCAATAAGTCGGATCGTTATTGGCTGTTATTGAATTGGGGACGTGATATCTCTCTGTCATTCATTAAAATGGTGATTAATTCAGATAAAAAATGATTTTGTGCGGATGATTGATGGTAGTTAATATATATCGTAATGTCTGGAAAAAGTTCGTTTATATCGAGGACGTGAAGTTGCATGGCTGGCGAAATAAAATCATATAAATAGGACGGCAAGAAGCCAATCAGATCGGTTTTATTGATCATGTTAAGAATGGTCATAAAAGAGTCGCTGCGAAAGGCAATATTACGCGGGTTCAGCCAGGGCGTGCTGCTTTGCTGAACGCGCTGGATAACGGGATCGTTGGTAATATAGTGGGTGAAAAACTCCTGCGCCAGCGCGTCAACTGACCTGAGCGCCTCGCGCCGCGGATGGTTCGTCCGACACACCGCGAGGGTCTGCACCGTCTGATAGGGCTGACAGATGGTGGCGCGGTTGGTGATGGGCATTCGGGTGAACACCAGGTCAGCCTGGCGATATGCCAGCAGCTCCTCTGCCGATTCGGTGGTGGTCAGGTTATGGTGTTCAATTTGCAAGTTGGCCTGATGACAAAGCTGGTTAATCATAAAGTGGCTGTTTACTGAACAGAACAGCGGGGGGCCATATATTACAATACGTTTACGCAGATCGGAGCGGTTATTGAGATTGATCGTTTTTTCCAGCTGCTCCAGATTTTGCTGCAGGTGGTAATGAAGATTCACGCAGGCGGTGGTGGGCGTCATTCCCTTCCCGACGCGCACAAATAGCGGATCGTCTAACTGCTGACGCAGACGCTGCAATGACTGACTTACCGCTGACGGGGTGATAAATAACATCGCCGCCGCTTTGCTGATGCTTAAATGCTGATAGATACATTCAAAAATAACCAATAAATTTAGATCGAACTTTTTCAGATCGTAAAGATTTGCCATTAACACAGTCCTGTTTATTGCCAGTATAAGTTAAAATATTTCTAACGATAATATATTGCGTCTTAGTATTTGCGGTGTGAATTTAATTGTGGGCAAATAAAATTAAGTTTTGCTTAATATATCTTACTATCGGCAGTGGCACCAGCGGTCGGATTCGCCAGGCGCCACACCGGGACGAAATTACTCTTTTTCACCCATCATAATAGACAGCTTCTCTTTATCCGGCAGGCCGACCACCTGCTGCAGCATATTATCCTTATTCATATAATAAATAGCTGGCGTGACGTTGGCCCCCAGATCGTCCATTAGCTGCTGGTTGACGTTGAGCATTTTCATCTTCTCCGGCGGGATAGCCTTCGGTATCGTCAGGGCCATTTTGCCGTTCGATTGCTCGTAATCGTGCCAGGTTTTCGCCGGATCTTTACTGGCGAGGATCGCCGCGGCGGTGGCCGGGCTCTCCGGCTTGATCACGCCCACCAGCAGGGTGCGGATCTGCACTTTACCGGCCTCCACCCAGGGACGGGACTGCTGCCAGAACTGTTTGCAGTAAGGGCAGAAGGGATCGGCAAAGACATACAGCACGATGGGGGCGTCTTTGTCGCCATCCTGCAGCCAGTGGGCGCTGGCCATCTTCTTCCACATCTCCTGTCCCGCCGGCGTGTAGAGCGCTTTTTGAAATAACTGCTCGCTGAGGTTGTTGCCGTTTTCGTCGTACATATAACCGGAAATGGCATGTTTGCCGTCAGGCGTGAGGTAGATGGCGACGCCCATATCCTGGTATTTCCCCAGCCAGCCCTTCATTCCCCCCGGCGCGTCAAAGGGTTTGATGATGGTAATGCCCTGTTTTTCAATTGCTTTTACCGGGGCGGGCAGTTCTTCCGCATAGCTACAAAAAGGCAAAAGGCTGAGCAACAGCAGACGTTTTAACATGAGTATTCCTTGTAAAATCAGCAGGAAAGGAAGAAACATTGCCAAACCTATTACAGTTATAGGCAGGATCAGCAGAACGACGGATTGCCCTTTCCTGGCGTGGGTGATGTAATCCTGGATGCTGTTACATTAAGGTAATGTAGAGCGCAACACATAGCCAGTCTGACTGGCGCTGAACCTACCTTCGGGTATTTCAGGTAACGGGGCCGCCTGAAAGGGTGGCCTTTTTACTTTTGTCGCGGCAAATGATGCGAAAAACAGCGAACTGCGCTGAACGCGTCGACAGGTTCACATAGTTGTCTTGTTCCGGTTGTTAGATAACGCTTATTGATTCGATAATGTAAACGCATTGGTCGGGTCAGGAAAAATTCGTTAACTTAGACCTCAACGAAAACACGGAGGAAGTATAGATGTCCTTAATTAACACCAAAATCAAACCGTTCAAAAACCAGGCATTCAAAAATGGTGAATTCATCGAAGTCACCGAGAAAGACACCGAAGGCCGCTGGAGCGTCTTCTTCTTCTATCCGGCTGACTTCACCTTCGTCTGCCCGACCGAACTGGGCGACGTGGCTGACCATTACGAAGAACTGCAGAAGCTGGGCGTAGACGTTTACTCTGTTTCTACCGATACCCACTTCACCCACAAAGCGTGGCACAGCAGCTCTGAAACCATCGCCAAAATCAAATACGCGATGATTGGCGACCCGACTGGCGCCCTGACCCGTAACTTCGACAACATGCGTGAAGATGAAGGTCTGGCTGACCGCGCCACCTTCGTGGTTGACCCGCAGGGTATCATCCAGGCGATCGAAGTTACCGCTGAAGGTATCGGCCGTGACGCGTCTGACCTGCTGCGTAAAATCAAAGCGGCGCAGTATGTTGCTTCCCACCCAGGCGAAGTGTGCCCGGCGAAATGGAAAGAAGGCGAAGCGACGTTGGCTCCATCCCTGGACCTGGTCGGCAAAATCTAATAATCACGGCGTCTTTCGCATCATAGCGGCGTTGGCTGCGCTTAATCACCCCGGTTACTTACTCGTGTAAGCTCCCGGGGGGTCATAAGCTTGCCGCCTTGCTCTAACGCGAAATACTGGTGAATTAAAATTTCCGTCGTCTTTCATGCCATAGCTGCGTTGGCGTCGCCTGCTCACCCCGGTCGCTTACTTCAGTAAGCTCTCGGGGATTCTCAGGCTAGCCGCCTTGCTCTGACGCGAAATACTTTGGAAATTACTTCAGTCATGGGCGCACCTGCGCCCATTTCATTCCAACACCATGATGCAAGCGCATTCAGGCTGCCTGGACGAGGCCGCTTGCATGATGATGTTTTAAGCCCAGGAGATAACAATGCTCGACACCAACATGAAAACCCAGCTCAAGGCCTATCTTGAGAAGCTGACCAAGCCTGTTGAGCTGATTGCCACGCTGGATGACAGCGCTAAATCGGCAGAAATCAGGGAACTGCTGGCTGAAATTGCTGAACTGTCAGACAAAGTCACCTTTAAAGAAGACAATACGCTGGCGGTACGCAAGCCATCGTTCCTGATTACTAACCCCGGTTCCGACCAGGGCCCACGCTTTGCGGGCTCCCCGCTGGGCCACGAGTTTACCTCGCTGGTGCTGGCGCTGCTGTGGACCGGCGGTCATCCGTCGAAAGAGGCCCAGTCTCTGCTGGAGCAGATCCGCGATATCGATGGCGACTTCGAGTTTGAAACCTACTACTCGCTCTCCTGCCATAACTGCCCGGACGTGGTCCAGGCGCTGAACCTGATGGCGGTGCTCAACCCGCGTATCAAACATACGGCGATTGACGGTGGGACGTTCCAGAATGAGATCACCGAGCGCAACGTGATGGGCGTGCCGGCGGTGTTCATGAACGGCCAGGAGTTTGGTCAGGGGCGGATGACGCTGACGGAAATCGTCGCCAAAGTGGACACTGGTGCGGAAAAACGCGCAGCGGAAGAGCTGAATCAGCGTGACGCTTACGATGTGCTGATCGTCGGTTCCGGCCCGTCCGGCGCGGCGGCCGCGGTTTACTCTGCGCGTAAAGGGATCCGTACCGGCCTGATGGGCGAGCGCTTCGGCGGCCAGGTGCTGGATACCGTGGATATTGAAAACTACATTTCGGTGCCGAAAACCGAAGGCCAGAAGCTGGCCGGGGCTCTGAAAGCGCACGTTAGCGACTATAACGTCGATGTGATTGATTCCCAGAGCGCGACCAAACTGACGCCAGCGGCGACAGAGGGCGGCCTGCATCAGATCGAAACCGCCTCCGGCGCGGTGCTGAAGGCGCGCAGCGTCATCATTGCCACCGGGGCGAAATGGCGCAACATGAACGTGCCGGGCGAAGATCAGTATCGCACCAAGGGCGTAACCTACTGCCCGCACTGCGACGGCCCGCTGTTTAAAGGTAAGCGCGTGGCGGTGATCGGCGGGGGGAACTCCGGCGTGGAAGCCGCCATCGACCTGGCGGGCGTCGTGGAACACGTGACCCTGCTGGAATTCGCACCTGAGATGAAGGCCGACCAGGTGCTGCAGGATAAAGTCCGCAGTCTGAAGAATGTCGACATCATTCTCAATGCGCAGACCACGGAAGTGAAAGGCGACGGCAGCAAGGTCACCGGTCTGCAGTATCGTGACCGGGTGAGCGGCGATGAGCATCACGTCGCGCTGGCGGGCATCTTCGTGCAGATTGGCCTGCTGCCTAATACCACCTGGCTGGAAGGCGCGGTTGAGCGTAACCGTATGGGCGAGATCATCATCGATGCGAAGTGCGAAACCAACGTTAAAGGCGTATTCGCCGCCGGTGACTGCACCACCGTGCCGTACAAGCAGATTATCATCGCGGCAGGGGAGGGGGCGAAAGCGTCGCTGAGCGCCTTCGACTACCTGATCCGCACGAAAACCGCATAACAAGTCAGACAATAGACCTGCATAACAAAGAGGCTACCCGGGGGTAGCCTCTTTTTTTATGCGCTTTTCCTCAGCCTTACCTGACGACCATCACCGGGATATGGGCGTGACGGATGACGCTCGAGGCGTTGGAGCCCAACAGGTGGGTACTGATGGAGGGATTGCGTGAGCCAATCACCACCACGTCGGCGTTTATTTCGCTGGCCAGTTCGTTGACCATGTCGCGCACGCTGCCGAAACGCACATGCAGCTTGATCCGCGATGGGTCAATGCTGAAATGGCTGACCATGGTCTGCAGGCGAGTTTCCGCCTCGTGCTGCAGATGTTCCTCAAAACGCCGCAGGTCGGCGGTAAAACGGCTCATCGTGAAGCTCGCTGAACCGGGTAAGACGTGGAGCAGATGGATCACCCCGTCCTGCTGGGCCAGAAACTCCGCATGCCGGACGGCTTTATCGCTCAGCGCCATCTCAAAGACATCAACCGGCATAATGATAGTCTTATACATATGCAATCCTCCTTGTTCGTTTGCGTCTATATCAACATATTATATGCGGATATTGTGTCATTCAGGTCGCAAAACTGTCAGGCAGGCAGGCGCAAAGCGTAAAAAAAGGTTAGCGGGGGGAAAGACAGCAGAAAGAGGATGTGTGGACATCCTCTGAATAAAGCGCGATACGCCTCAGGCAGCGGGGATTAACGGTGGAATTCGCCAGCGGCTTCCGGCTGGTACAGCAGCGCCAGCACTTCCAGGTGCGTCGACGCCCCGCCCGGCAGCTCCCAGTGAATGGTGCTGCCGACCTTGAGGCCGAGCAGCGCGGCGCCCACCGGCGCGAGGACGGAGAGCTGGCTGGCGCTGTCGGTCACCTGCGTCGGAAACACCAGCGTCCGCACGCGCTCTTCGCCGCTGGTTAAATCGCGGAATTTAACCGTACTGTTCATGGTGACGACATCGTGCGGCATCGCTTCCGGCGCCAGCATTTGCGCGCGGTCGAGCTCGTCGTTCAGGGCATCGGCAACCGGCGAGCTGGCGAAAGCCGGCTGCTCCAGCAGCCTGTCGATACGTTCGGCATCCAGTTCGTTAATGATGATTGCGGGTCTGGTCATTGCATACTCCATGTTATCCAGGAACCTGTCCGTAAAAGAAAACCCTCGCCGAAAAAGGCAAGGGTTAAGGTTCTCCCATCATACTGAGAGTTGCCGGCAGTTTGAAGTGATGAAACGCACAATCAGCGCGCAACGCCTCCGGCGAAGGACGTTTTCTGAACAGTATGCCGCGTTGCGCTAGTGGCCAACCTTATCGAGGATAAACTGCGCGCCGCAGTTACCCGGGTGAGGCTGGGGCAGAAAGGCGGAGGTGGCCAGTGGGGCGTTGATGGTCGCGGCGTTGAGCGAGATTTGCATCTCGGTCAAATAGGCAGGATTACCGTTACAGGTTAATTTAAACGCCTTCACGCTCTGCGGACCCCAGGCGCGGGCCACGGCGGCGTCGAAGTCGGCCCGGCTGACGGTTTGGCCATAGTGTTTGGCAAGGAAATCACCAACCGGGCTGCGCTTAATTTCCCCGTTCAGGCGCACCATGGCGCCAAAATAGCTGTCGGGATCGAAGCCGAAGCAGACGCCATGTTTGGCATATTCGTAACGTTCGAGGCAGGAGGTGCCGCCCGCGCCCGGCATTACGTTATTCAGTTTGTTGGCCATCTCCAGCGACAATCCCGTCTCCGCCGCCTGACATTTGCGGTTCGCCTTCACCTCCGGCATGTCGGGTACCGGGCGCGTGGCGCAGCCGTAGCGCATCCAGCGTCGTTCATCCACTCCGCGCGCGGCAATAGACTTTGGCAGCCCGGGCCACAGACCGTGCACGGTCAGAAAATCGGCTTTATTCGCGGTTTCCTGCTGCAGGCGGCACTCTTCCGGTTCGTTGCGGTTACGGTCATACATGCTCTGACAGAATCCGGTTTGCCAGGAGAGGGCCAGGACATAGCGGTCAAAATCAGCGTATCGCGTCGCGGTGAGCGGTTCAGCGCCGGCCTGAGTGGCGGTAAGCACAAGGGCAAGCGCGGCGAATTCCTTCCTGAACATGTTTATTCCTGATTGTGGATGGCAAAAGATAACGGGGAGTTATTAAAGCATAAAAAAGGCGCCTGCTGGCGCCTTTTCACGTGGTTAGACCATTAGTGGACCGCGCTGCCCGGGACGAGGATCTCGGTCGCGACAATCACCACCAGCAGGCCAACCATCACCGGCACCGAGGTGCGTTTGACCACTTCGAACGGGGAGATCTTCGCCATCCCGGCGACGGCTACCACCACGCCGGAGACCGGCGAGATCGTGCGGCCAAGGTTAGAGGCCTGCAGCATCGGGATCGACAGATAGGCGGGATTGATGCCGGAGGAGTGCGCCAGCTTGGGGATCATCTCGACAAAGGCGTAGAACGGGGCATTGCCGGAGCCGGTGGTCATCGCCGCCAGCATGGTCAGGATCACCAGCACCAGCATCAGAATAATACTGGCCGAGCCGAAGGAAGTGGCGATGGAGATCAGACCGTTGATGAAGCCGATGGTGCTTAATCCCTGAGCAAAAACGCCGGCGGCGACCAGCAGCATCACCACCCCGGCGAAGGCGTCAGCCATCCCGCGGTAGGCGACTTCCAGTCCGCTGAAGACGTTTTTGGTGTTGAACCCGCGCAGGAATTCGAGGATCGCCGCCAGCAGCATGCAGCCGACGAGGATGGTAATAATGTGCAGTTCCGGCCCCCATTTGCCATCAAAGATCAGTACGCCAATAATCGGGGTAAACGGCAGGATGGCGTACAGCGCCGGGGCATTGGTGGTGATCTCGTTGACGTCGAGCATTTCGTGGGAAATGTTCTCTTTTTTATCCAGGTAGCGCTGCCAGAAGAAGTGGGCGATCGCCATGCAGATGATAGCGGCGATGGAGATCGGCAGCGTGGTCTTGAAGGCAAAGTCGATCAGCGGCATTTCGGCCGCTTTTGCCGCCAGCACGACGTCACCCGAGGTAGGCGAAAGGATAATCGCCGCCGGGGAGGCGCAGATGGCCGCCGCCGCACCGCGGCTGATACCAACGTTTACCATCACCGGGAACAGCGTCGCCATCAGCAGGACGCCGAGGCCGGTCGCGGAGGAGACGGCCAGCGACATCAGGCAGGCGACAAAGTAGGCGGCAATCATCAGCAGATAGGGCGAATTGATATAGCGCAATGGCTTTGAGGCTAATTTCACCACCATATCATTGGCGCCAATATGCGTCATATAGGTGGCGAAACCGCACAGCATCATGATCATCATACCCAAATCGCCGCCACGGCTCATGAGTAGAATCTTAATGTATTCAATAATGTCAGTGGCGGAGTAACCGGTGCCCTCGGTATTGCCTGGTAAGACTTTATGACCCAGCAGGGCGCTGACGATCAGCAATATTAAGCCGCCGACGAACAGCACGCCGGTGGCTGAATAGCCCTTAATGATATAGCGGGCGACGCCCACAATGACCGCAATCCCGATCAGGATCTCAACAAACGTCAGCATTCATTTCCCCTAAGCCCAAAGAATATGTAGTTAAAAAGCGCCACACCAAATTTTAATGTGCGAATGTGCCGAAAAAACGGACGAAACTCGCTGATGCAAATCAATAAAGCGATAAGAACTACGCCCCTCCCGTCCCGCCTGGATATAATCACCAGATGGATAGTTAAGCGGTTCTGATGGTCAGCGGGCGAAAATCAGGAGTTTGCCTTATTTCGTTCAACCTGTATTGAGACTATCTTTGCTATCTTAGGTGGCTTTTAAATGAAAGTGGTAATAGAAAAGTGTTGATGTTACGTCGTTTTTCATTGTTTTCTCTTGGTTTTTTAGGATGGTTATTGGTATCCGGAAACGCCAGCGCGTCGTTTTCATCGACCCTTAGCGAAGGTTACCATACCTTAAGTAATAACGTTGCGCAGACCTGGAATGAGCCGGAGCACTATGATCTGTACGTTCCAGCCATCACCTGGCACGCGCGCTTTGCTTATGATAAGGAAAAGACGGACAAGTATAATGAACGTCCGTGGGGGGCAGGCTTCGGCGTTTCGCGTTGGGATGAGAAAGGGAACTGGCACGGCCTGTACCTGATGGCGTTTAAAGACTCTTTCAATAAGTGGGAACCCATCGGCGGCTACGGTTGGGAGAAAACCTGGCGTCCGCTGACGGACCAGAACTTCCGCCTCGGTCTCGGCTATACCCTCGGGGTGACGGCGCGCGATAACTGGAACTACATCCCGATTCCGGTGATCTTGCCCTTAGCGTCAATAGGTTACGGTCCGGCAACGTTCCAGATGACCTATATTCCCGGTACCTACAATAACGGTAACGTTTACTTCGCCTGGGCTCGCATACAGTTTTAATTCGCTAAGTCTTAGCAATAAATGAGATAAGCGATGCGTCTTGTGGAAAAACAAGGACTAAAGCGTTACCCACTAAAAAAGATAGCGACTTTTATCACTTTTTAGCAAAGTTGCACTGGACAAAAGGTACCACAATTGGTGTACTGATACCCGACACAGCATTAGTGTCGATTTTTCATATAAAGGTAATTTTGATGTCTAAGATTAAAGGTAACGTTAAGTGGTTTAATGAGTCCAAAGGATTCGGTTTCATTACTCCGGAAGATGGCAGCAAAGATGTATTCGTACACTTCTCTGCAATCCAGTCCAACGGTTTCAAAACTCTGGCTGAAGGTCAGCGCGTAGAGTTCGAAATCACTAACGGTGCCAAAGGCCCTTCTGCTGCAAACGTAATCGCTCTGTAAGCAACGCGTCAGTAGAATATAAAAACCCGCTAATCAGCGGGTTTTTTTTTTGCCTGTTGATTACGCCTTTAGCGGCTGGCGGCCTGCGAGAAGAGCCAGAAGGCGACAGCCGTCATGGCAAACGAGCCCAGCAAGTTCACCGCGACGTTGAGGAGCGCCCAGCTCACTCGCCCCTGCTGCAGAAGAAACACCACTTCCGCAGAGAAGGTGGAGAAGGTGGTCAACCCGCCGCAGAAACCCGTGGTGATCAGCAGTTTCCACATCGGGTCAATGCCGGTCAGTCTATTAAACCACGCCAGCCCGGCGCCGATCACAAAGGCGCCTAACAGGTTGGCAGTCAGCGTCCCAATCGGGATAGCATGGTGCACAGGATTGAGCTTCATGCCGAGCCACCAGCGCAAAACGCTGCCGGTGCCGCCGCCAATAAAAACGGCGCAAAGAAGTTGAAACACGGTCGTTTCCTGCTATTTGATGTAAGAGAGTGTCAAGTGTAGCGCGCAACGGGCGCAATTGGCTATTCATAACCTGACGGGAGAAAAACATGCGGGTAGCGGCAGGGCAGTTTATCGTCACGCCAGTATGGCGGACGAATGCGCAAACTTGTGTGGCGATGATGCAGCAGGCGGCGCGTGAAGGGGCGGCGCTGCTGGTGCTGCCGGAGGCGTTGCTGGCACGTGATGACAACGACCCGGATCTGTCGGTGAAATCGGCCCAAACGCTGGATGGGGAGTTTTTACAGCTGCTGCTGGCCGAGAGCGCGCGTAACGGCCTGACGACGATCCTGACGCTGCATGTGCCGTCGGGGGAGGGGAGAGCAACCAACACGCTGGTGGTATTGCGTGAAGGGAAGGTTATTGCCCATTATCACAAACTTCATTTATACGACGCCTTCGCAATGCAGGAGTCCCGGCGGGTGGATCCCGGCCGGCAAATCCCGCCGGTGATTGAAGTGGCGGGTTTCCGCGTTGGCCTGATGACCTGTTACGATCTGCGTTTTCCGGAGCTGGCGCTGTCGCTGGCGCTGAACGGGGCGCAGCTGCTGGTGCTGCCCACCGCATGGGTGAAAGGGCCGCAAAAAGAGCATCACTGGGCGACGCTGCTGGCGGCGCGCGCGCTGGACACGACCTGCTACGTCGTGGCGGCAGGCGAATGCGGGACGCGTAACATCGGGCAGAGCCGCATCGTCGATCCGCTGGGGAACACCGTGGCGGGCGCGGGGAGCGAGCCGCAGCTGATCTATGCCGATATTTCCGCAGACTACCTTGCGCGGGTTCGCGAGCGTTTGCCGGTGCTGCAGAACCGACGGTTTGCGCCACCGCAATTATTGTGACGTTTTTTTAAACAAGGCTTGATTCACCTTGTTACAGATTGCTATTGTGTCCGCGCGCCAAATACCCGTATTGTTTATCCCAATAATTCGCTGTGCACGTCAGGACGGACACCCCAGCGCTCACTCCCGGAGGGGAGGCCTCGGGCTGAATCACGCAGCCCACGCACAGGTGGATTACAATATGACGGATAAATGCGTGTATGATGGCGTATTCGCAGCTTGTATAGAGAAGAAGGTTAGCTATGGGTGAGATTAGTATTACCAAACTGCTGGTAGTCGCAGCACTGATTATCTTAGTGTTTGGTACCAAGAAATTACGTACGCTGGGCGGCGACCTGGGGTCGGCTATCAAGGGCTTTAAAAAAGCCATGAACGAAGATGACGATAGCGCGAAAAAAACCACCGCTGAAGACGAAGCACCGGCGCAGAAGCTCTCTCATAAAGAGTAATTCTCCGGCTGCGTCCCCTGGCGGGATGCGGGTGGTACGGCGAAGAGGCCGCGACGTTTGACGTTGCGGCCTTTGTCGTTTTTGTCGACGCCGCGCAGGAAAGATGCAACTAACTGTTACGGGAAGGCGAAGCGAATGAAGCGGAGAGCGCCGCTGCGCCGGGACGTGACGCAGCGGGAGAAGCGGCAGGTTATTTAACTTCCATCCCTTTAGCCTGCAGGTCGGCGTGATAGGAAGAGCGAACGAAGGGGCCGCAGGCGGCGTGGGTAAAGCCCATCGCCATGGCTTCCGCTTTCATCTCTTCAAACTCTTCCGGGCTAACGTAACGCTGCACTGGCAGGTGGTGACGGCTCGGCTGCAGATACTGGCCTAATGTCAGCATGGTGACGCCATGACGGCGCAGGTCGCGCATGACTTCGATGATCTCGTCGTTGGTTTCGCCCAGGCCCACCATCAGGCCGGATTTTGTCGGGATCTCCGGGTGCGCTTCTTTAAAACGCTCCAGCAGCTTCAGCGACCAGTTGTAATCCGCGCCCGGACGCACCTGACGATAGAGGCGCGGTACGTTTTCGAGGTTGTGGTTGAAGACGTCCGGCGGGGTCACCGTCAGAATATCCAGGGCGCGATCCATGCGGCCGCGGAAATCCGGGACCAGCGTTTCGATTTTAATCGTCGGGTTTTTCTCGCGAATGGCGCTGATGCAGTCGGCAAAATGCTGTGCGCCGCCATCGCGCAGGTCGTCACGGTCCACCGAAGTGACCACCACGTAGCGCAGCCCCATATCGGCGATAGTTTGCGCCAGCTTCTGTGGTTCGTTCGCATCTGGCGCGACCGGGCGGCCATGCGCGACGTCGCAGAATGGGCAACGGCGGGTACAGATCGCGCCGAGGATCATAAAGGTCGCGGTACCGTGGTTGAAGCACTCTGCAAGGTTCGGGCAGGAGGCCTCTTCGCACACGGAGTGCAGGCCGTTCTTACGCATCGCTGCTTTGATTCCCTGGATACGGGACGAGTCTGCCGGAAGTTTGATTTTCATCCATTCCGGTTTTCTGAGCAGAGCTTCACGCTCAGTTGCCACGTTCTTCACCGGGATAAGGGCCATTTTATCGGCGTCGCGGTACTTAACACCGCGTTCCATCACAATGGGTTTACTCATAGCGTGCGTGTTCCAGTTGCGAGTCACGAAGGAAAGCGAATTAATTCAATGAAATGTTGCAATTATCAACTATTTTTGAATCAAGAGCAGGCAGTATACCATTGAAAAGGGGCAGAAAGCAGCCTGCCTGCCCGGCAAATTGTAAAATAGTTGTTGTTTTATCCTTTTCCCTTCCGTGCGCTACGCCTTAAACGCCTGGATCACGGTCTCAATGATCTCTTTCAGCAATGGCTCTTTCCCGCTCTGCTTATTGAAGTGCAGCGCAACATCAATCTGCTCTTCCCGCAGGGAGGGGAAGTCCAGGGTCTGCAGCGGCCAGAGACGGGATACCATGGCGAACAGACGCTCGGTGGTCAGCCCCAGCATGTCGCTCTCGGCGATCATTGCCGCCTGGGTTAGCAGGTTGAAGGTGCTGAAACCGCAGCGGCGCTCGCCCATCTCTTCCTGCAAACGTCGGTGGAGGGTGGGGTAGCGCTGGCCTTCCGGCAGCAGCAGCGCAAATTCATACTTCGCGAGGGTAGTTTCATCCTGTGGACCGTCCAGCGCGGGATGCCCTGCGCGGCAGTACATCTGCACCCGATCCTGATACAGGACATGATGGCTTATCGCATGACCGCTGTGCAGATGGGTATCAATTAACAGATCCACCTGGCGCTGGTCAAGCTGCCGCGCGGCGTCGGTGAGGGCGATGTTGTGCAGCAGGATCTGCGGAAAGACCGGCTTCAGCGCGCTGGCCAGGCCAGGCATCAACAGCGCCCCCATGGCTGGCGTGGTGGCGATAGTGATCACCCGCTGCTGATGCGGGCTGCCGGTGATATCCAGCGCGCTGAGGAAAGCCTCCATACCGCGACTGATATACTGGTGAAGATGGGTGGCATAGGCGGTGGGCGTTACGCCCTGGCCTTTGCGGATAAACAGCGGATCGGGGAACAGCGCCCGCAGTTTGTTTATTGACTGGCTAATGGCCGACGGTGTGATATTGAGTATCTTCGCGGCATTGACGATACCTTTGTGTACGTACACGGCTTCGAAGATGGTCAACAGATTGAGGTCAATATTACGCAGGATGCGAAACATCTGACGGTCGTAACGTTCGTCCTGTCGGTCAGGAGATTCTGACGGCGGCGTATTCTCTGGCACGCGATGAGTCCGGTTGGGAATGATAGGCCAAGTATAGCGGCCCACCGCGTTGCCGTGCGTGACAATTGATTGCAAAAATAATGTGTTACTCGTTCAGCACCCCGCCGTCAGCGGGGCGCTGGTCTGCCCTTAACCCTGAGGAAGGTATTCGTGCGGGGGATTGTTCAGCAGCGCCAGCAGATGGGCGACCAGCCGCGGAGCGACTCTCTCCGGAGTGGCTTCCGGCTGCCACTGGCGCATTTGCGTCATCTCCATACCGGCATAGCCGCAGGGGTTGATACGCAGAAACGGCGTCAGATCCATAGCGATATTGAGCGCCAGGCCGTGGAAAGAGCAGCCTTTGCGGATCCGCAGCCCCAGAGAGCATATTTTGCGATCGCCGACGTAGACGCCAGGGGCGTCGGCGCGGGGGTGCGACTCAATACCGTATTCGGCAAGGGTATTGACGACCGTTTGCTCCAGCAGCGTCACCAGTTCACGTACGCCCAGCTTGCGGCGCTTGAGGTTCAACAGGACGTACATTACCTGCTGTCCCGGGCCGTGATAAGTTACCTGGCCGCCGCGATCGCTCTGGATCACCGGAATATCACCGGGCACCAGCAAATGTTCCGCTTTGCCGGCCTGACCCTGGGTGAAGACCGGGTGATGTTCCACCAGCCAGATCTCATCAAGGGTATCTTCATCACGGGCGTCGGTAAATTCGTGCATCGCCTGCGAGACGGGTTCGTAAGGTTGCAGGCCAAGCTGCCGGATTAGAATTTTATTGTGCTGCAAAACAACATCTCCGCCGGGAAGAGAGAATTCAGGTCGGGGAGTATATCACAGCCGTGCGGGAGGGAATGAGAAGACCCGGCATGGCGGCCGGGTCAGGGAAAAGGTTACAGCACCATCCGAACGATATCGATATTGCCTAACTCTTCGTACAGCGTTTCCACTTGTTCAATGTGAGTGGCGTTGATGGTGATGGAGACCGAGTGGTAGTTACCTTTGCTGCTCGGTTTTACTGACGGCGAGTAATCACCAGGCGCATGGCGCTGTACCACTTCCACCACCTGATCAACCAGCTCAGGCAACGCCTGCCCCATTACTTTGTAAGTAAATGGCGTAGGGAATTCAAGCAGTTCGTTAAGTTTGGTTTTCATGTCAGCTCCGGTGTTACGACAAAATAATAACTCCCACCAAGGGCGGGAGTTATCAGGTTACTTGGATGAATAGTATATGGGGATGGAAATCACACTTTCAAGTGTTCGATTTTTAACCAAACCAGTGGTGGAACATTAATTTAATGTAATCAATAATTTTACCGAAGAAATTACCTTCCGGAATTTCCTGCAGCACCACCAGCGGGCGCTGGTCAATGGTTTTACCATCCAGCTGGAAGTTAATGGTGCCGACGACCTGGTTTTTCTGCAGCGGGGCGTGCAGCTCAGTGTTATTCAGCACGTAGCTGGCTTTCAGATCTTTCATCCGGCCGCGCGGGATGGTCAGGTAGACGTCTTTATCCACCCCCAGCGAAGCGCGATCGCTGTCGCCGAACCAGGCCGGTTCGGAAGCAAACTCTTTGCCGGCTTTAATTGGGTTGACGGTTTCGAAGAAGCGGAAGCCCCAGGTCAGCAGTTTTTTGCTTTCCGACTCACGCCCTTTGAACGTCCGGCCGCCCATTACCGCCGAGATCAGACGCATCTGCCCTTCGGTGGCGGAAGCGACAAGGTTGTAGCCCGCTTTGTCGGTGTGGCCGGTTTTGATGCCGTCGACGTTCAGGCTGTTATCCCACAGCAGGCCATTACGGTTCAGCTGGCGGATACCGTTGAAAGTGAACTCTTTCTCACGATAGATGGAGTACTCGTTCGGCACGTCGCGGATCAGCGCCTGGCCAATCAGCGCCATGTCGCGCGCCGAGCTGAACTGGCCGTCAGCATCGAGGCCGTGAACAGTCTGGAAATGGGTG
Source organism: Klebsiella sp. GB_Kp056 (assembly GCF_040064755.1). Taxonomy (NCBI): domain Bacteria; kingdom Pseudomonadati; phylum Pseudomonadota; class Gammaproteobacteria; order Enterobacterales; family Enterobacteriaceae; genus Klebsiella; species Klebsiella sp. GB_Kp056. Next base: position 43,016 of record NZ_JBEAJA010000048.1, read on the forward strand.
TTTTTCAGGCCGAGGGCGTTGACGTAGTTGTTCATCAGGCTGACGAAGGCGTCCTGGCTGCCGGCGACATAGTCGGCCATCGCCACGCAGGCATCGTTACCGGACTGCAGGTTGATACCGCGGATCAGCTGGGAAACCGGCACCTGCATCCCCGGCTTGAGGAACATCAGGGAAGAGCCTTTGAATACCGGGTTGCCGGTGGCCCAGGCGTCGTTGCCGACGGTGACCAGATCGGACTCTTTGAATTTGCCCGCTTTCATCGCCTGACCGATAACATAGCTGGTCATCATTTTGGTCAGACTGGCCGGGTCGCGGCGGGAGTCGGCGTTGTTTTCAGCCAGCACCTTGCCAGAGTTGTAATCGATAAGGATCCAGGATTCGGCGTCAATCTGCGGGGCGCCTGGGATCATCGTTTTGATATTCAGGTCATCGGCGCGGGCAGCGGAGGAGAGCGCTGCAACGGAGAGCGCCGTGATGAGTAAACGAGCGGTGAAAGAGGTCTTCATGGTCAGAACAACGGCATCCGTGATGGAGTTAAAAAAAGTGCCTTACTATAGCAAATGCTCTGCGGGCCAGCATCCGACATTGCGCATGAGTTTGTTAATGACTTTTACATGCGCAAGATGAACGGGCTGCCCGCGGCCTTTAGTTGGCGCGTGTAATAAAGGACTGCAGCTGCGCTTCGCTTTGCAGGCGCTGCTGAACGGCGCTGGCCTGCGCCTTGTCGGCAAACGGCCCCAGCTGAATACGCCACACCGCGCCGTTTTGCATGACCCGGCCTGGCACAGAGAACTGCTGGCTCAGACGCTGCTGATACTGCTGCGCCCGCGCCTGGTCGCTCACTGCGCCTACCTGCACGACAAAGCTACCGTTGGCGCTGGAGGTGCCGGAAGACGAAGCGGCAACGGCGCCGGCGGCTGCGGCGGTGGCCGCTGCGGGCGCGACGCTACCCTGGATGGAGCCGGGCGCGGTCACCGGCGCTGCTGGCGTGGCGCCGGCGGCAGGTGCCGTCGCTGCGGCGGCCGCGGGTTCGCTGCTCTCCAGCACGCCGCTGTTCAGCGGCGTTGGGGCGCCGAGGAAACCGCCGCTGTTCACCGGTGCGCCAACGCTGTCTTCCGGCTTCAGCGTGCTGTTGCTGATCGGGCGAACGTCAGTGGGCGCGGGCTGGCTCATGCCAGCGGCGTCACCGCCGTCCAGATTCGGACGGGCGGGCAGGGCGTAAGTCTGTTTGGCGACGGTGGTACAAGCCATTCCCGGGCCGGAAAGCGAACCGTCAGGCGCGACGATGATCGGGTCGATACGCACTTTGGTGTTATTCGAGGTGTTCAGGCGGTCGGCGGACGCGCGGGAGAGCGAGATAACCCGATCGTTGCCGTAGGGACCGCGATCGTTAATCCGCACGACGATCATGCGCCCGTTGGCGAGGTTGGTGATCCGCGCATAGCTCGGGATCGGCAGCGTCGGATGCGCCGCGGTCAACTGCGTCGGGTCGAAGGTTTCACCGCTGGCGGTCAGGTTGCTGTTGGGTTCCGCGTCATAGATCGCCGCGAAACCTGCCTGAGTAAAGTTTGCCGGATCCTGGACGATGTTGTAGCGCTTACCGTCGCGCTCATAATCCTGATTCGCCGTCGCGTTCGGCGTTTCATACTGCGGATCGGCGCCGCTGATCTCAACCGTCGGGCCATTACAGACGGCCGGCTGTGGAGTACTGACCGTCTTTTGTTGCACGTCATCACTCGAACATGCCGCCAGCAGCCCCGCTGCTATGCAGATCCCCAGCCATTGCTTACGCATTGCGAACCCCTTTAAACGCTTTTCGACAACATTTTTCTGTGGGTATGGATCGACATCACGATACCAAACCCGGCCATCAATACGATCAGGGCGGAGCCCCCGTAGCTCACCAGCGGCAACGGTACGCCCACCACCGGTAAAATACCACTCACCATACCAATATTTACGAAGACATAAACGAATAAAATCAACATTAAACCACCGGCCATGACCCGGCCAAATGTGGTCTGCGCCTGGGCGGCGATCCACAGTCCGCGCATGATCAGCAGAATATAGAGCGCCAGCAGGATCAGTACGCCAATCAGGCCCAGCTCTTCAGCGAGAACGGCAAAGATAAAGTCGGTATGGCGTTCCGGCAGAAACTCCAGCTGCGACTGGGTACCGTGCAGCCAGCCTTTGCCGCGCAGACCGCCGGAGCCAATGGCAATTTTAGACTGAATAATGTGATACCCCGCGCCCAGCGGGTCGGTTTCCGGATCGAGCAGCATCATCACGCGCTGGCGCTGATAATCGTGCATCAGGAAGAACCACAAAATCGGGATAAAGGCGGCGACCAGCACCACCGCAATACCGATCAGGCGCCAGCTGAGGCCGGAGAGGAACAGCACAAACAGACCGGAGAGGGCGATCAGAATCGAGGTTCCGAGGTCAGGCTGCGCCGCCACCAGCAGCGTCGGCAGGAAGATCAGCACCAGGGCAATACCGGTATTCTTCAGAGAAGGCGGGCAAACGTCGCGGTTAATAAAGCGCGCCACCATCAGCGGCACGGCGATTTTTGCAATCTCCGACGGCTGAAAGCGGACGATACCGAGATCCAGCCAGCGCTGCGCCCCTTTGGAGATGGCGCCGAAGGCGTCGACGGCCACCAGCAGAATAATACAGAAAATATAGAGGTAGGGCGCCCAGCCCTCATAGACCCGCGGTGGGATCTGCGCCATGACGATCATGATCACCACGCCCATGGCGATCTGGCCGATTTTACGCTCCATCATGCCGACGTCCTGACCGCTGGCGCTCCAGATAACCAGCGCGCTGTAGGTCAGCAGCGCCAGCAGGATCAGCACCATAGTGGGGTCAAGATGGATCTTATCCCACAGCGATTTTTTGTTCGGATTATCCGTCATTATTGATCCTCCCCTGCGGTTACCGCCGGGTTTTCGCTTGGCAGCGTGGTGTTATTATCGCCCAGCATGATGTGATCGAGGATTTGGCGCATAATCGTACCGACCGCCGGGCCGGCACCGCCGTTTTCCAGGATCATCGCCACGGCAACCTGCGGGTTGTTATAAGGCGCAAACGCCGTCATCAGTTTATGGTCACGCAGACGCTCAGAGATTCGGTGCGCGTTATAGGTTTCGTTGGCCTTCAGGCCGAACACCTGGGCGGTACCGGACTTGGCCGCGATTTTATACGGCGCGCTGGCGAAATATTTGTGCGCGGTGCCGTTGCCGCGGTTAGCCACGCCGAACATGCCGTCTTTGGCGATTTCCCAGTAGCCGGAATGGATGTCGCCTACCGGCGGCTCATGAGGCTGGACCCACGGAACGGGCTTGCCGTCTTCCACGGTGCTTTGCAGCAGGTGCGGCACTTTCACCACCCCGTCGTTAATCAGGATCATCAGCGCTTTGTTCATCTGGATCGGCGTGGCGGTCCAGTAACCCTGGCCGATGCCCACCGGAATGGTGTCCCCCTGGTACCAGGGTTTCTTAAAGCGTTTGAGCTTCCATTCGCGGGTCGGCATGTTGCCCGAGCGCTCTTCGGCGAGGTCGATACCGGTATAGTGGCCGTAGCCGAACTTGCTCATCCACTCCGAGAGGCGATCGATGCCCATGTCATAGGCGACCTGATAGAAATAGGTATCCGCGGACTCCTCCAGCGCTTTGGTGACGTTCAGGTGGCCGTGGCCCCATTTTTTCCAGTCACGATAGCGTTTTTCCGAGCCGGGCAGCTGCCACCAGCCCGGGTCGAACAGGCTGGTATTGCGCGTGATCACCCCGGCGCTCAGCGCCGAGACGGCGACGTACGGTTTGACCGTCGATGCCGGCGGATAGACCCCTTGCGTCGCACGGTTGACCAGCGGCGTGTTGGGATCGTTGAGCAGGCCGGAGTAATCTTTGCTGGAGATGCCGTCGACGAACAGGTTCGGGTCGTAGCTCGGCGTCGAAACCAGCGCCAGAATGGCGCCGGTACGCGGGTCGGTGACCACCACCGCGGCGCGGCTGCCGGCCAGCAGCGTTTCGATATACTGCTGTAGCTTGAGGTCGAGGGTGAGATAGATGTCGCGTCCGGCCTGCGGAGGCACCTCTTTGAGCTGACGAATAACGCGGCCGCGGTTGTTTACTTCAACCTCTTCGTAGCCGGTCTGACCGTGCAGGACGTCCTCGTAATAACGCTCAATACCCAGCTTACCGATGTCATGGGTCGAGGCGTAGTTGGCCAGTTTGCCCTCTTTATCGAGGCGGTCGACGTCTTTGTCGTTAATTTTCGACACGTAGCCGATGACGTGCGTCAGCGCCGAGTTATAGGGGTAGTAACGGCGCTTGTAGCCTTTGACTTCCACGCCGGGAAAGCGGTACTGGTTGACGGCAAAGCGGGCCACCTGCACTTCGCTGAGGTTGACCTTGACCGGAATCGAGGTAAAGCGATGGGAGCGGGCGCGCTCCTTTTTGAAACCGGCGATATCATCGTCGGTTAAATCGACGACGTCGCGTAGCGCATCCAGCGTCTGCTGCACGTTATCGACTTTCTCCGGCATCATCTCCAGCTGATAAATGGTGCGGTTAAGCGCCAGCGGGGTGCCGTTGCGATCGTAAATAATGCCGCGGCTTGGCGGGATCGGCACCAGCTTGATGCGGTTTTCGTTCGAGCGCGTCTGATAATCGTCGAAGCGAACGATTTGCACATTGTACAGGTTGGCGATCAGAACGCCGGTAAGCAGCAAAATCCCCAAAAAAGCGACCAGCGCCCGGCGCACGAACAGCGAGGATTCAGCCGTATAGTCGCGGAAAGAATTCTGTAATTTCATTCGCTGCTCAGTCTACCCTGATCATCATTACTCACGGTGGTACGGATGGTTGGTGGTAATGCTCCACGCCCGATACAGGCTCTCGGCCACCAGTACGCGCACCAGCGGGTGAGGTAAGGTGAGGGTGGAGAGCGACCAACTCTGTTCCGCCGCTGCTTTACAGGCTGGAGAGAGGCCTTCCGGGCCGCCGACCAGCAAACTGACGTCGCGCCCGTCCTGTTTCCAGCGTTCCAGTTCGCGCGCCAGCTGCGGCGTATCCCATGGTTTACCCGGAATATCCAGGGTCACGATGCGGTTTTTACCGGCAGCGGCTAACATCATCTCGCCCTCTTTTTCGAGGATGCGCTTGATATCAGCGTTCTTGCCGCGCTTACCGGCAGGGATCTCCACCAGTTCGAACGGCATATCTTTGGGAAAACGGCGCAGATACTCGCTAAAGCCGGTCTGTACCCAGTCCGGCATTTTGGTGCCAACGGCCACCAGCTGCAACTTCACGCATTAACTCCAGAGTTTTTCCAGCTCGTACAGACGACGGCTCTCTTCCTGCATGACGTGAACCATCACGTCGCCGAGGTCGACGACGATCCAGTCGGCGGCGGCTTCCCCTTCAACGCCCAGGGGCAGCAAGCCGGCGGCGCGGGATTCCTGAACCACGTGGTCGGCGATGGACATCACATGACGCGTGGAGGTGCCGGTGCAGATAATCATGCAATCGGTGATGCTGGATTTGCCATGTACATCAATGGCAACGATGTCCTGACCTTTCAGGTCATCAATTTTGTCGATAACAAAATCCTGGAGTGCTTTACCCTGCAAGTGTTCCCCCTGGGTGCGTGAAGATTGATAATCATAAAGAGCCTGACAGTATACCTGAACTAATGAAAAAGTCGGGTGAAATGTCTGTCGGTAGGCGTTCGCGGCGGAGTATCATCCCATCCCTCGCCGAGGATTGCATCGCCATTTTTGTAAAACAATTTCTGCAAACCTGCTTTGGCGGATGCTGCCTGGCAGCGGAGAATAGCAGCCTGCTCTGGCCTGTCAATGGTTCGGCGGGAATTCTTCTTGCGGCTGCCAGACGGCCTGGCTATTTAATACCCGCAGGGTGGTGAAATCGTCGCGAATGTCGAGGAGACTCCAGGCGCCATGGGCTATCGGAAAGTGCCACATCGCCGCGGCGGGCATCTGCAACAGCAGGGCGGTCAGCAGGCTCAGGACGCCCTGATGGCCGACGATCAGCAGGTGGTCAAGATGGCGGCAGTCGGTCAGCGTGGGGGTAAACTCGCTAACGCGGTGGGCAAAACGCTGAAAGCTTTCGCCGTTGGTCGGGGCCGCGTGCTGCCAGTCAGCGCACCACGCGGCATAGTTTTCCCCATCTTCTCGCTGGAGGTCGCGATGATGGCGCATCTCCCAGTCGCCGAAAAACATCTCATTGAGCGCGGCATGGCATTCGCGCGGGATAGCGCGATCGCCAAGCAGCAGATCGGCCGTTGTCCCGGTCCGCGCCAGCTCGCTGCAGAAGACTTTATCGAAAGGCACCGCGCGCAGTCGTTCACCGAGCGCTCGCGCCTGAGCGACGCCGCGCGGCGTCAGGGGCGTGGGGGCGTGGCCGCTGTATAACCCGGCAACGTTAGCTTCGGTTTCGCCATGGCGAACTAACCATAATTTCATGAACAGGCTCTGACAGGCGTTGGAGAGGTGGCGTTACGATAGCGCTTTTTTCGCGCCAGGCCCAGCCCGGGGTCAGCAATAGAGACCCTGCTCGCGGATGTAGTCCAGCACCGCGGCCGGCAGCAACTCGGCGCAGGACTCGCCGCGCTCAAGGCGCTGGCGAATGATCGTCGCCGAAATATCGAACCACGGGGTCTCAGCCAGGTAGATCACGCCGGAAGGGCGGTGATGCAAAGACTCCACGTCGTGGGTTAAATGGCGATCCAGCCAGCGCTGATCGGCCTCATGGGCCATGGTCAGCGGGTAACCCGGCCGGCGGCAGACAATCAGGTGGACATTGTCGAGGATGGTTTCATAGTTATGCCAGGTGGGAAAGGTGAGCAGCGAATCCTGGCCAATGATAAACGCCAGCGGCTTGTGCGGCCCCTGCTCCTGGCGCCACTCCTGCAGCGTTTGCGCCGTCCAGGAGGGGGTATCGCGCCGCAGTTCGCGTTCATCGAGCGTGAACAGCGGCTTATCGGCAATCGCCAGCTTCAGCATGTGCACGCGCTGGGCGCTGGTGGCTTCCGGCTGGGGACGGTGCGGCGGGACGTTATTAGGCATGATGATGACCTTGCTCAGGCCAATCTGATTCGCCAGGATCTCGACCGGCTTGAGGTGACCATAATGCACCGGATCGAAGGTGCCGCCATAGATTGCCTGTAAGTGAGTCATATCAACCATCAATAAAAACGTCCGCCAGGGCTTTGTGGCAGAGCAACAACGAAAGACTTTCCAGTTCGGGCCAGACGTCGTACCCGTAATCCTGTTTAAAGGTCAGTTCCGCGCGGGTCAGAAGGGTCACCGCCTGGCGCAGCTGTTCGCCGCTGAGTCGGGCGAGGGCGTCGCTGAGCAGCTGACGGCGGTTTTGCCAGACCCGATGTTTATCAAACAGCGAACGCAGCGGCGTCTGTGCCGACTGGCGCTTGAGGGTGACCAGCAGCAGCAGCTCCCGCTGTAGCGTACGCAGCAGGATCGCCGGCTCGCAGCCTTCAAGACGGAGCTGCTGCAGAACGTGCAGCACGCGCTTACTTTTACCTGCCAGCAGGGCATCGACCCAATGGTAAGGGGTAAAGTGCGCGGCATCGTTCACCGCCTGCTCAACGCGGGGCAGGGTCAGCTTACCGTCCGGCCAGAGCAGCGCCAGACGCTCCAGCGCCTGCGCCAGCGCCAGCAGATTGCCTTCGTAACAGTAGCACAGCAGCTGGCTGGCCGCGTCGTCGAGCTGCAGCTGATGCTGTTTGGCCCGCGCGGCCAGCCAGCGCGGCAGCTGCGCGTATTCCGGCGTCTGGCAGCTGACCTGGACGGCGCGCTGAGCCAGCGCGGTGAGCCACGCGGCATTCTCCTGGGCTTTGGTCAACTTACTGCCGCGAACGATCAGCAGCAGGTCGTCGTGCAGCAGACCGACCAGCGTCGCCAGCTGTTCGTTGATCGCCGCGTTGGGGCCGTTTTCCGGTAGGATCAACAGCAGGGTTTGCCGGCTGGCAAACAGGCTCATCGCCTGGCTTAAGGCGAAAAGCGCCTGCCAGTCGGTGCTGCTATCGATAGTGAAGGTGTGGTGTTCGGTAAAGCCCTGCGCGGCAGCGGCTTCGCGAATAGCGTCCTGGCTTTCCTGCAACAGCAGAGGATCGTTGCCAAGCAGCAGATAGGCCGCGCGCAGCCCTTCAGTGAGCTGCGCGCGGAGCTGTTCCGGGTACAACCGAATCATCATTGACCCAGCGTGGTGGAGACACGGTTACCCGAGGACGCCGGCGCGGTGCTGCCCGCGACCGGTTTTTCTTCCTGCTGGGTGGCTTCAACATCCGCTACCTGAACGCTTGGCAGTTTACGAATCAGCTGTTCCGCCGCTTTATCGTACATTTCCTGGATAATCATATCCTGCTCGGCGTCTTTGGCTAGCGCCGCCTGCGGGTTATCAAAGAACGAACGATAGACCTTGGTGGTTATCGGATAGATATCGTGACCCGGGATCAGGACGCTGGCATGAACGGTCATGACCATCTGATATTCCGCCGTACGACCGTCCTGGAACACCGATGCCGTATCTTTCTGAATCGACGATCCATCGAGGCGCAGAGAAGGGACATCTTTACGCAGCGTGCTGGCGTCGATCAGTTCCACGCCGTTAAGACGCAGCTGATTACGCACCGCGCGGCTTAACGGCCCGTTCGGATCGCTCGACTGGAAGATCATGGTTTTCATGGTGGTGGGCACCTTGGTAGTGCTACGCAGATGCCAGCCACAGCCGGCGGTGGCAAGCACCGCCAGAGATAACAACATTGTTACCAGATATCGCACGCTTCCTCCCGCGCTTAGCCAACGACCAGATTGAGCAGTTTACCCGGAACGTAAATCACTTTACGCACGGTTTTGCCGTCGAGATACTTCGCCACCAGATGCTCCTGGCCGGCGCGCTCGCGGACCTGCTCTTCAGTTGCGTCTACCGCAACGGTAATTTTACCACGAACTTTGCCGTTGACCTGGACGACGACGAGGGTGCTGTCTTCCACCATCGCGCTTTCATCTGCCACCGGCCACGGCGCGTTGTCGATATCGCCTTCACCGTTCAGCTCACGCCACAGGGTGAAGCTGGCGTGCGGGGTGAACGGGTTGAGCATACGCACAACCGCCAGCAGGGCTTCCTGCATCAGAGCGCGATCCTGCTCATCTTCCTGCGGCGCTTTCGCCAGCTTGTTCATCAGCTCCATGATCGCCGCGATGGCGGTGTTGAAGGTCTGACGACGACCGATGTCATCGGTCACTTTGGCGATGGTTTTGTGGATATCGCGACGCAGCGCTTTCTGATCTTCACTCAGCGCCGCCACGTTCAGGGCCGCAACGTCCCCTTTGGTGGTGTGTTCGTAGACCAGCTTCCAGACGCGTTTCAGGAAGCGGTTCGCCCCTTCGACGCCAGATTCCTGCCACTCGAGGGTCATATCCGCCGGGGAGGCGAACATCATGAACAGACGCACGGTATCCGCGCCGTAGCGCTCAACCATGACCTGCGGGTCGATGCCGTTGTTTTTCGACTTGGACATCTTGCTCATGCCGGTGTACACCAGCTCGTGTCCCGCCGCGTCTTTCGCTTTCACGATGCGGCCTTTTTCGTCACGTTCGACGATGGCGTCAACCGGGGAGACCCAGTTACGTTCGCCGTTTTCGCCTACGTAGTAGAAAGCGTCAGCCAGCACCATGCCCTGGCACAGCAGCTGTTTCGCCGGCTCATCAGAGTTGACCATGCCCGCGTCGCGCATCAGTTTGTGGAAGAAGCGGAAGTAGAGCAGGTGCATGATCGCGTGTTCGATACCGCCGATGTAGATATCGACCGGCAGCCAGTAGTTGGCCGCTTGCGAATCCAGCATCCCTTCCTGATACTGCGGGCAGGTGTAGCGCGCATAGTACCAGGAGGATTCCATAAAGGTGTCAAAGGTGTCGGTTTCGCGCAGCGCCGGCTGGCCGTTAACCGTGGTCTTGGCCCATTCAGGATCGGCTTTGATCGGGCTGGTGATGCCGTCCATGACCACGTCTTCCGGCAGGATCACCGGCAGCTGATCTTCCGGGGTCGGCAGCACGGTGCCGTCTTCCAGGGTGACCATCGGGATCGGCGCGCCCCAGTAGCGCTGACGGGACACGCCCCAGTCGCGCAGGCGGTAGTTAATTTTACGCTCGCCGACGCCCATGGCAGCCAGTTTGTCGGCAATGGCGTTGAAGCCCGCTTCATAATCGAGGCCGCTGAACTCGCCGGAGTTAAACAGCACGCCTTTCTCGGTCAGCGCCTGCTCCGAGAGATCTGGCTCAGAACCGTCGGCGGCGAGGATCACGGGTTTGATGTTCAGCCCGTATTTGCTGGCGAACTCGTAGTCGCGCTGGTCGTGACCCGGAACGGCCATCACCGCGCCGGTGCCGTACTCCATCAGCACGAAGTTAGCCGCCCACACCGGAATTTCTTCGCCGGTCAGCGGGTGGATAGCTTTAAAGCCGGTATCGACGCCTTTTTTCTCCATCGTCGCCATGTCGGCTTCCGCCACTTTGGTGTTGCGGCATTCGTCGATAAAGGTGGCCAGCGCCGGATTGTTGGCCGCAGCCTGCTGCGCCAGCGGGTGACCCGCAGCGACCGCCAGGTAGGTACAGCCCATAAAGGTGTCCGGGCGGGTGGTGTAGACGGTCAGCTTGTCGGCGTAATGGTTAACGTCAAAGGAGATTTCCACCCCTTCAGAACGGCCGATCCAGTTGCGCTGCATGGTCTTCACGGTGTCCGGCCAGTGGTCCAGCTTATCCAGATCGTTCAACAGCTCATCGGCGTAGGCGGTGATTTTAATAAACCACTGCGGGATCTCTTTACGCTCGACTTTGGTGTCGCAGCGCCAGCAGCAGCCGTCGATAACCTGCTCGTTGGCCAGTACGGTCTGGTCGTTCGGGCACCAGTTCACCGCGGAGGTTTTTTTGTACACCAGGCCTTTTTTGTACAGCTCGGTGAAGAACTTCTGCTCCCAGCGGTAGTATTCCGGGGTGCAGGTCGCCAGCTCGCGGCTCCAGTCATAGCCGAAGCCCAGCATTTTGAGCTGGTTTTTCATGTAGGCGATGTTGTCGTAGGTCCACGGCGCTGGCGCGGTGTTGTTTTTTACCGCCGCGCCTTCCGCCGGCAGACCGAACGCATCCCAGCCAATTGGCTGCAGGACGTTTTTACCCAGCATGCGCTGATAGCGGGCAATCACGTCGCCGATGGTGTAGTTACGCACGTGACCCATGTGTAGTCGACCAGAAGGATAAGGAAGCATCGACAGGCAGTAATACTTCTCTTTGCTCTCGTCTTCAGTTACTTCAAATGTACGATTTTCGTCCCAGTGAAGCTGGACTTTCGATTCTATCTCTTCCGGGCGGTATTGCTCTTGCATGGCAGCCAGTGGTCCTGTTTTCAATACAGCTACAAAATGTAGCCAATGGATGTGTTATTTCAGATCGGCATAGCATAGCCCAAACGCCAACGTCAAAACAGCCTTTCACACATTTATACAGAGATGAAAGCGGTGGAGAATATTTCACGACTCTGTGGCTTGGCTGGCAGAGCAATCCGCAGATAACGGCTATCATAAGAAGAAGTTAACCACACCGGAGGCGAAAAGATGAACAAGGTTGCTCAGTTCTACCGAGAGCTGGTGTCGACGCTCAGCGAGCGGTTACGCAATGGAGAACGTGATATTGATGCGCTGGTGGAGCAGGCCAGGGTCGAGATTAGCCAATCCGACGAGTTAACGCAGAGCGAAATCGACAATGTGATCCGCGCTGTTCGACGCGATCTGGAAGAGTTCGCCCTCAGTTATGAAGAGAGTCAGGATGAGCTGACTGATAGCGTCTTTATGCGGGTGATCAAAGAGAGTCTCTGGCAGGAACTGGCGGATATTACCGATAAAACTCAGCTTGAGTGGCGCGAGGTGTTTCAGGATCTCAACCATCACGGTGTCTATCACAGCGGTGAAGTGGTGGGGCTCGGCAACCTGGTCTGTGAGAAGTGTCATTACCATCTGCCGGTTTATACCCCGGACGTGCTGCCGCGTTGTCCAAAATGCGGGCACGATCAGTTCCAGCGTCGTCCGTTCGAGCCCTGATCGATCGGGTCTGGAGCATAATTAGTGCGTAGGGCCCGATTCAAAATTTTTACTTGTAAATTTATTAGCCAATATAACTTATATATTGGCTTTCGTTTTTAGAAAATGCCGTTCATCCTTTACATCTCAACTGGTTTGCTACTCATTTTTTTCACTCAGCTATGGATTATCGTGGAGCATGGTGTGCAGCACATCGCAGGTATCACCGCATATTCTGTTGACCAAATTAGTTTGCAATAAGATGCTCTATGCGCGAGGTGATGATGGCGATCGCTTGCTAACGGTGGATAGGCTTTGCCTGATGCAAGGCGTGACCTGTTGTGGTTAATTATCGGTGATGCGCTGTCACCAGCGCATCGCTTATTTTTAACGAATAGTATTTATTTCAGCATATTTATACTGCTGTTGCCCACCCATTTCAGAGGCATAGTTATGATAAGAGTTAAGGACCAGCTTGTTAGCGGAAATAGAGCCTTTACCGCAGGTTGCCAGATTCAAAAAGCCGCAGCGGTAGCCGCCATTTTTAACAGATCCTGTGGTCATGGTAAGAGAACCATTGGCTTTGATGGTGTTGTAGTTGGTGATATTAGCATTATTTAGCGTATTCAGAGTCAAATCTCCGCTCGCAGAGATTTGCCCTTCATTAAGAATGCCGTTGGCCGCGCTAATAGTGTTATTATAGCCATCGATTGTTGCTCTGTTGCGAACATAATTACTTTCAATATTTAGTGACTTCCCATAAATATAATAAACATTGTCTAAAACATTAGTTTTAATCGATAACGAGTTTTGACCAATAATATTACCCTCCTGATCCAAATTTCCGTTAGTGATAATCGTTACATCATTACCGGAAATACTTCCTGTGTTATAAATTAACCCCGAATTGACTTTGTCATCCTTTTTAGATTGCACGGTCAGAGTGGAATGACCCCGGAGCTCACCGGTGACTTTGAGTTTATCGCCGCTGAATTCGACGTAGGTTATATTGCCGCGCATTGAACCCGCGTTGTCAATATTGTTGGCGGAAACCGCTAACTGACCATCGGAAACGGTATTTGAGCCCTTACGGGTGGTGAGATTGCCCCCGCTGGCTACGGATAACAATTGCGTTCCCTTCATCGTGCCGGCGTTAACAAGATCGCCGGTCGCGCTGATGGCAATCTGTTTACTACTGGCAATTGTGCCTTCATTGGTCAGGGTGCCCACACTACTGAGCTGCGTAACGTAAGCAGTACTATTAATTGTACCTGTATTTTTCATATCGCCCAAAGATGCCATTTTAGCCATAAGGCCGTTCGTGTTGATGGAACCTTCATTAACCAGAGAACCATAGCTGGTCATGGCGAGCGCGGCATTTGCGGTAATAGTGCCTTTATTACGCACGCCAAGACCTAAGGTATTACCCACCATGCTAATACTATTGGCCTTGATACCGCCCAGGTTGCTGATATCAATGCTGTATTCTGGAAAGATCATCTGCATAACCGTTGCTGTTTTACCCAAGGAGTTCATTTCCCCGGTCTGGTTATTATACGTAAAATTGCCCGCGCCGACGGCTGCACTGGCGGCGGTCACGGTGCCGTTAATCGCAATGGCATCCGCAAGCAGGGCGGCATAGTTAGTGGATGCGTTCATACCTTTATCACCGATGGTGATTTTCCCTTGCGTGACCGTATAGCTCTCAATTGCGCCGGTATCGCTCAGGTTGACCTGGCCTGTGGTAAGTATTGCGTTGTTGGTGTTGATAAAACTGCACCCGGAGCAGGTGATGCCGTTGGGGTTGGCGATCACGACATCGGCTTTTTGCCCGTTAACTTCGATAAAGCCCTGCAGGTTACTCATTTTATTGGAGGTGACTTCATTTAAAATAACGGAAGCGCTGCCGTTGGTCAGATTATTATTCTTAGCGATATTACCGTGAGTGCTGTGGTTCACGTCGCTGGCGCTGTTGTTTAAAATAGTGCCGTTAGGGCCGACGTTGAATTCGCGATATAAGTTATGCGAGACGCCTGCGGCATTAGGCGCTTCAATATCAATAACATTTGCCCCTGACCTATGCGTATAGCTTGACGGGTCGGCATAAACAACGGATGAACTTAGCGCTGCAGCCAGCGCAACATATGAAACCTTAAATTTAAACATGTAATTTATTCCTTTAAATAGTAAAAAATGAATCAGTAAATTGCAGTAATGCGCCGATGAAAACTAATACCTCCACTGTAATGAAAAGCCCAGGTTCATGGCATCGCTATGAAAGTCATCAGGTTTACTGATGGGCGTGCCGATAAAAAAATCATATTGCGTAGACGCTATTTCTCCGCGGACGCCGCCGACTGCGCCTGAAAGGCTTTTTCCCTGCCTGGCGCGCTCGGTACCAATGATCCTGCCGAAGTCAAGGCCAAGATATACCTGCCGGTCGGGGGTGGGAATATTCCAGCTAAAATCATTACGCCAGTACCAGCCTTTATTGGCCGAAAGCGTATTTTCACCGTCAAAACCGCGAACCGTCCAGCGATTGCCGATATTAAACTGGTTGTCCGAAGATAATATATCCGGGCTGAACTGGGCATGGAAACGCGGCATCCAGCTAAACTTATCGCCGGTTGCGGCAAACTGCACCAAGGCCTGTATATCGGCGTGAACAATGCGCGATTGATGGCTATATAAACCGCCTTTTTCCTCAGGGGTGGGGACGGAGCTCAGCCACGGCAGGCTGCGCTGAACGCCCAGGCTGGCGTCGATAATTTTCCTGTTGAAATAGTGCTGATGGCGCACGGTAAATTCCCAGACAGGATTTTGTTTACGCATCACATGCAGCTCATCGCCGCCAAAGAAATAGTGCGAACTACTCTTCGCTATGCGCAGATCGGCGGTCGTTTTTTGTTGTCGGGTATGCGAAAGCAGGCGGCTAACGGTCGCGCTGTAATAACGGTTTTTACTTTTATAGTCGATGCTTGACCATCTTCCTTTAAACAGCTGGCGGTACTGGCTGTAGGAACCGTACAGGCTCAATGACCAATAACCAAAAGGCACGGAGTAGTAAAGGTTGCCGTTATGGTTGCCGTCGTTGTGCTGGTTGAATTCAACGTCGCCGCCTGCCGAGATGGAAAGAATATCGTTCAATGAAGATAAATCGTAAAGGTATAGCGCGCCGCCGCCCTGATAGCGACCGCTGGCGCGGCTGCCTGCGTCATCAAGCCAGGCGCCAACCTGCCACTGTTTATCCATTACCCGGGCGATTTCAATATCACTTTCGCCAATGTGTTCCCCGGGCCGCAGCTTCATATGGGCGCTGGTGCCAGGCAGCCGCTGCAGGTTAGCCATCCCTTGTTCAAGATCGCTGAGGCGCAGGATTTTACCGGTATGCGTGGGCATGGAGGTCCACAGGTTCGTCGTGGCGCTCTTCGGCGCAAAATCAATATGCCCCGTTTTGCCATAAGTCAGCGTTATTTTGAGAATGCCCCCTACTAGTGACTGAGAAGGGATATCGATCAGGGAAGTAATATACCCTTGCGTTATCAGTTCATTTTGTAAGGCGTTCGTCAGCAGGCGAATCCCATCTATTCCGAGGCAATGGCCGGGCGCCTGGGCTGCGATCTTCCCGAGGAGGGCGGTGGTTTTTGCGTTGTCCTCGGAGGTAATATCAACTTTCGTGATATACCGACAGGTCGCTTCTTCGGGAAATATCAAGGTTTGCGTTTTCGCATAGGTGCGAGAAGATTGGTATTGCTGCTGATGGGGCATTAATGCGCTTTCACGGGCTTTATCCTGTTCAACCTGGTTTACCGTTGCGGCCTCAATACCCGCCCAGGCGGTAAAGCAGGTGAGCAAATTTAAACACAAAATAATGGCCAGTCTGTTAGTGTTAGTCCGCATGAAGCAATATCCGTTTGTTTCATTGAGTCAGATTATAATTAATGGTTGTGCGCGGCATGAAATAGCCTGCGCGACGTATAGCAAGTCAATTGAAATATTATTTTCAAGAAATTTAAACTCACGGGGATTATTACAAGATGCCGTATGCTAACGATGACCTGGCGGTTAATCTATTCTACGGCCCCTGAATTCTTTGTGAAATTTTTACTTCACGTTGTGAAGCTGTCGCCTTGAGATGAAGCGATTGAAAAGGGGAGGGGCTGACAGGCGCGCACGGTGATATCGTGCGCGCCGCAGAAGTTAGTGCAGAATTTTGGCGAGGAAGTCTTTGGCGCGATCGGATTGTGGGTTAGCGAAGAACGCTTCTTTATCGGCGTCTTCGACAATCTTTCCTTCATCCATAAAGATCACCCGGTTGGCCACCTTGCGGGCGAAGCCCATTTCGTGGGTAACCACCATCATGGTCATCCCTTCGTTGGCCAGTTCCACCATGACGTCCAGTACCTCGTTGATCATCTCCGGGTCGAGCGCGGATGTAGGCTCATCAAACAGCATGGCGATCGGGTCCATGCACAGCGCACGGGCGATGGCCACGCGCTGCTGCTGGCCGCCGGAGAGCTGCGCCGGATATTTTTCCGCATGCGCCGCCAGGCCCACGCGCTCCAGCAGCTTGAGACCCTTCTTGCGCGATGACGCTTTGTCACGATTGAGCACCTTAACCTGCGCCAGCGTCAGGTTGTCGATAATCGACAGGTGCGGGAACAGTTCAAAATGCTGAAACACCATTCCGACATGCGAGCGCAGTTTGGCAAGATTGGTCTTTTTATCGTTAACCACGGTGCCATCGACGATAATCTGCCCCTGCTGCACCGGCTCAAGGCCGTTCACGGTTTTAATCAGTGTGGATTTACCGGAGCCTGATGGCCCGCAGACCACCACGACTTCGCCTTTTTTCACTTCCGTGGAGCAATCGGTCAGCACCTGAAAGTGACCATACCATTTTGAAACATTTTTCAGGGTAATCATTACACAGTCCTTTTCTTCAACCAGCTGACCAACAGCGAGGCGCTGAGGCTAATCACAAAATAGACGCCGCCCGCGAACAGGATCATTTCGACCTGGGTCCCGTCACGCTCGCCAATCGTCGAGGCGGTACGGAAGAAGTCGGCGAGGCTCAATACATACACCAGCGAGGTATCCTGGAAGAGGACGATCCCCTGGGTTAACAGCAGCGGCACCATGGCGCGGAAGGCCTGCGGCAGGATCACCAGCCGCATCGACTGCCAGTGGGTCATTCCCAGCGCCAGCGCGGCGCTCGACTGGCCGCGGGAGATGCTCTGGATGCCGGCGCGGATAATCTCCGAGTAGTAGGCGGCTTCGAACATCGAAAACGCCACCATCGCCGAGATCAGGCGAATATCCGTTTTCGGCGACAGTCCCAGCACGTTCTGCAGGAAGCCTGGGACAATCAGGTAGAACCACAGCAGAACCATCACCAGCGGGATAGAACGGAACACGTTAACGTAGGATTTAGCAAACCAGGCCAGCGGCAAAAAGCTGGACAGGCGCATTACTGCCAGCAGGGTGCCCCAGACGATACCGACCACGATGGCGATCACTGTGATCTTCAGGGTGATCACCAGCCCCGCCAGCAGGTAGGGCATGGAGGGAACGATCGAACTCCAGTCAAAATCGTACATTATTTGCCTCCCATATTGCCAGGCAGGCGAACCTTACGCTCGACCACATACATAATCAGCATAATCACCGCGTTGATGAAAACATAGGCCAGGGTGATGGCGGTAAAAGACTCCCAGGCATGAGCGGAGTAGTCCAGCAGTTTGCCCGCCTGCGCGGCCATATCGGCCAGACCGATGGTGGAGGCGATGGCCGAGTTTTTCACCAGGTTCATCATCTCCGAGGTCATCGGCGGCACGATAACGCGATAGGCGTTCGGCAGCAGCACGTAGCGGTAGGTTTGCGGCAGGGTCAACCCCATCGCCAGACCGGCGTTCTTTTGCCCGCGCGGCAGCGACTGAATAGCGGCGCGTACCTGCTCGCAGACGCGAGCGGCGGTAAACAGCCCCAGGCACAGCATCGAGGAGACAAAGAACTGAATGTTTGGGTCCAGCTCCGATTTAAACCACATGCCGATATTTTCCGGCAGGAATTCCGGCACCACCAAGTACCAGGTAAAGAACTGCACGATCAGCGGCACGTTGCGAAACAGTTCGACATAGCAGGTGCCAATCCCTGAGAGCAGACGATTGGGCACCGTGCGCAAAATACCGAACAGCGAGCCGACGAGAAAAGCGATGATCCAGGCCGAGATGGAGAGGGCGACGGTGATCTGAAAACCGCTCCACAGCCAGCCCAGGTAGGTAGTGTTGCCGAAGGGGGCCTGTTGCAGGAATATCCCCCAGTTCCAGTCTATTGACATACATGACTCCTGGAAAAAAAAGGGTAGCCATTGCTACCCTCGAAGACGGTTGTCCAGCTTGTTTCGGTATTCGCGGCGGCTGGGGAACGACCAGCCGCCGTATAGTCTGTCCGTGCTGTGACAACCATCGGGAGGGCAGGATATCCCGCCCCTGGTTGTTATAATTAGTTCAGTGCTTTGTCATTAGGTGATTTGAACAGCGCTTTCATGTCGTCCGACAGCTCGAAGTTCAGGTTAAGATTTTTTGGCGGAATCGGGTTTTTGAACCATTTATCGAACCACTTCGCCGCTTCGCCAGAGGTCTGGGCCTGGGCAACGGTTTCATCGACCAGCGCCTTGAAGGCCGGATCGTCCTTACGCAGCATGCAGCCATAGGCTTCTTTAGACTGCGCGGTGCCGACGATTTCCCAGTTATCCGGTTTCTTCGCCTTGGCGCGTTCGCCGGCCAGCAGAGCGTCATCCATCATAAAGGCCACCGCGCGTCCGCTCTCCAGGGTGCGGAAAGAGTCGCCATGATCTTTGGCGCTGATGATGCGCATATTCATTTTTTTCTCATCGTTCAGCTTATGCAGCAGGATCTCTGAGGTGGTCCCGGAGGTGACAACGACCGCCTTATCCTTCAGGTCCGGGAAATCTTTGATCGGGCCGCCTTTCTTCACCAGCAGACGAGTGCCGACGACGAAGATAGTATCGGAGAAGGCCGCCTGTTTCTGGCGCTCGAGGTTGTTGGTGGTTGAGCCGCACTCGAAATCAAAGGTGCCATTCTGCAGCAGCGGGATACGATTCTGCGAGGTAACCGGGATCAGTTTGACCTGCAGATCGGGTTTGTTCAGCTTCTTCTTGATGGCATCGACGATGGCGTTGGAGTAGTCCTGAGAGTAACCTACAACCTTCTGTTGGTTATCGTAGTAAGAGAAAGGGACGGAAGATTCGCGATGGCCGACAACGATAACGCCATTTTTCGCGATCTTATCCAGAGTGCTCTGGCCAGCCGCCGGGGCAGCATCTTCCGCCTGCGCCAGACCAGCGGTCATTCCCATTACCAGCATTGCCGTGGCCAGTTTACGTAATTGCATATCCAACTCCTTATCCGCAGCGTCACCGACGCTATTGATACCCATTGTGATTGTGTGTGTTGTTATTGGGGGCACGCATCCACGTGCCGCATTTGTATGTGTTTGTTAGCATTTAGTTTGGCTTAATGTAAAGATTTTGCTGTTTTATTGTTTATTTTTGCGAAGCGCTCCGCACCAATCGGAGGCAAATATCTTCCATTGCACCAAAATAGCGCGACCGTCGATCGTTTATGGTGCAACCCGGTTGCACTGGGCCAGAGGACGGCGCTACCCGATTAAATAAAGCAATGACTGTGCCAGGATGGCAAATGACGGGAAGAAAAAAAAGCCGACGACGGGCGTCGCCGGCAGAGCATTTATCGGCGACGCTGACGCAGGCTCATCAGCAGCGCGCCGAAGCCGAGCAGCGCCGTCAGCGCCCACAGCGGCCAGTTGCCAGTGCGGGCGTAAGGGGTCAAGCCGCTGGTGGGCGTCACGGTGGTGGTCAACACCTCGCGGGTAAACTGCGGGATCATCTTCTGAATCTCGCCGCGCGGGCCGATGACGGCGGTAATGCCGTTGTTGGTGCTGCGCAGCAGCGGGCGGGCCAGCTCCAGGGCGCGCATCCGCGCCATCTGGAAGTGTTGCCACGGGCCGATGGACTTGCCGAACCAGGCGTCGTTGGAGATGGTCAGCAGGAAGTCGGTGTCCGGACGGAAGTTATCCCGCACCTGTTCCCCGAGGATGATCTCGTAGCAGATGGCCGCGGTCAGCTTGAGGTTATGCGCCATCAGCTGCGGCTGCACGTAGGGACCGCGGCTGAAGGAGGACATCGGCAGGTCGAAGAATGGCGCCAGCGGACGCAGAATCGACTCCAGCGGTACAAACTCGCCGAACGGCACCAGATGGTTCTTGTTGTAGCGGTTGGTCGAGTCGTAGCGGTACGGGTTATCTTTGCCGAGGGTAATGATGGTGTTGTAGGTGTCGTAGCGGTTCTGCTTATTGAGACGCGCGTCGACGATGCCGGTGATCAGCGAGCTGTCTTTTGCGCGCAGCAGATCGTCCATCATGCTGAGGAACTGCTGCTGGTTGATCTCGAGATCCGGGATCGCCGATTCGGGCCAGATAATCAGCTGCGAGTGGCCGATATGCGGCTGGGTCAGCGCCAGATAGGTTTTCAGAGTGTTAACCAGCTGCTTCTCGTCCCACTTCATGGCCTGCGGGATATCGCCTTGCACCAGCGAGACCTGTGTCGCACGCGCCGGCAGCAGCTGATACCACTGGATATAGCGCAGCGGGAACGGCAGGGCGAACAGCAGCGCGGCAATGACCAGCGGCTTCCCGTTGCGCTGGACGAGGGCCAGGGCCAGCAGGCCGCTTACCATCATCAGCAGGAAGTTGATCGCCTCGACGCCCATTACCGGCGCCAGGCCTTTCAGCGGGCCGTCAATCTGGCTGTAGCCGAACTGCAGCCACGGAAAACCGGTCAGCACCCAGCCGCGCAGGAACTCGGTGATCTGCCAGACGACGGGAGCGGCGATCGCCACCCGCAGCCAGCTGGTTTTGGGCCACAGACGGGCGAGCAGGCCGGCAAACAGGCCGGTGTAGAGCGAGAGATAGGCCGCCAGCAGCACGACGAGGAAGACGTTAACCGGGCCCGGCATACCGCCAAACTGCGCGATGCTGACATAGACCCAGTTGATACCCGTGCCGAACAGGCCGAGCCCCCAGAAATAGCCGATGCCGGCGCTTTGCAGCGGGCGGCGGTTGAGGGTTAACGCCTGCAGACCGACCAGCGAAATAATCGCCGCGGGCCAGAAGTTATAAGGTGAAAAAGCCAGCGTTCCGCTGGCTCCGAATAGCAGCGCCAGCAGCAGACGTACGCGCTGACGTTCAAGAAGAGAGGCAAATACCATTTAGGCTAATCGTCCCGTTAATTAACGCCTGTTGCCACAGGCTATGCTGTTTGCCAGCCGGGGGAGGGGACAACCGGGGATCGCCCACGGTCTGTCTCCCGGCTGGCCGTGACCTTCAGCGCCGCCGCTTACTCTTCCAGCTTCGGCTGGGGAGCGTCATCCGGCAGCTTAACATGCACCTGAATGATACGACGACTATCTGCCATTGCTACCTTGAATTGGTAACCATCAATGTCGATAGATTCGCCGCGAGCCGGCAGGTGGCCAAAGGCCTGCATTACCAGTCCGCCAATGGTATCCACTTCTTCATCGCTGAAGTGCGTATCGAAGGCGTCATTGAAGTCTTCGATAGAGGCCAGAGCGCGCACCGTCCACGTATGGCGGCTCAGCTGGCGGAAATCGATATCTTCTTCTTCGTCGTACTCGTCTTCAATTTCCCCGACGATGAGCTCAAGGATATCCTCGATGGTCACCAGACCGGAGACGCCGCCGAATTCGTCAATAACGATCGCCATATGGTAGCGCTGTGAGCGAAACTCTTTCAGCATGCGGTCGACCCGCTTGCTTTCCGGAACGACAACCGCCGGCCGTAACACTTTTTCCATGCTGAAAGCTTCGGCGTCGCTGCGCATAAACGGCAGCAGATCCTTGGCCATCAGAATCCCTTCGATGTGATCTTTATCTTCACTGATGACCGGGAAGCGCGAGTGGGCGGATTCGATGATGACATCAAGGCACTCGTCCAGCGTCTGATTGCGTTTCAGGGTAATCATTTGTGAACGGGGGATCATAATGTCGCGGACCCGCTGGTCGGCGATATCCATTACCCCTTCGAGCATGTCACGGGTATCTTCATCGATAAGGTCGTTCTGCCCGGAATCACGGATCAGCGCCAGCAGTTCATCGCGGTTTTTCGGTTCCCCGTGAAAGAGCTGGCTGAGTAACAGGGAGAAAAATCCCTTTTTGCTGTTTACTGTGTCACTACTGTGTGAATTGTCGTCGCTCATGGCGTCGTTTGGGTTCTCATGTTGATTTAATGTCGCTCGTCGCGCGTACACTCAGCGCCGGACGGCATGGGTTGCCTGAGGTTCAGGCGGGTAAAATGCATGAACAGCGGCCGGATGAGACGCAAGCGCCGCCATCCGGCAGGGGGCTATTCAGCAATCTTCTCGGAAATGTACGGGTCCTCATAGCCCAGAGCAAGCATTATCTCTGTTTCTAGGGCTTCCATCTCTTCCGCTTCGTCATCTTCGATGTGATCGTAGCCCAGCAGATGGAGGCTGCCGTGAACCACCATATGCGCCCAGTGCGCCTCCAGCGGCTTCCCTTGCTCGCTGGCTTCCTGCTCCACCACCTGACGGCAAATGATCAGATCGCCGAGCAGCGGCATTTCAATCCCCGGCGGCGCTTCAAACGGGAAAGAGAGGACATTGGTCGGTTTATCCTTGCCGCGATAGGTCAGGTTCAGCTCATGGCTTTCTGCAACGTCGACCAGACGAATCGTTAACTCTGACTCCTCCTGAAACGGCGGAATGACGGCGTCGACCCAGCGTTGAAAAAGGGCTTCGTCCGGCAGGCCGCTGGTCTCTTCGCAGGCCAGCTGTAAATCGAGGATCACCTGACTCATTTTTGCTCCTGTTCCTGGGCTTCGCGTTTGCGCTCGGCGGCCAGTTCTGCTTTACGTTTCTGGTCTGCGGCTTCCCATGCCTCATAGGCGTTCACGATGCGGGCGACCACCGGATGGCGGACCACGTCTTCGCTATGGAAGAAGTTAAAGCTGATCTCATCGACTTCCGCCAGCACTTCGATGGCGTGGCGCAGACCGGATTTGGTGCTGCGCGGCAGGTCAATCTGCGTGATGTCGCCGGTGATCACCGCCTTGGAGTTAAAGCCGATGCGGGTCAGGAACATCTTCATCTGCTCGATGGTGGTGTTCTGGCTTTCATCAAGAATGATAAAGGCGTCATTCAGCGTCCGTCCGCGCATATAGGCCAGAGGAGCCACTTCGATGACGTTACGCTCAATCAGCTTTTCCACCTTCTCAAAGCCGAGCATCTCGAACAGCGCGTCGTACAGCGGGCGCAGATACGGGTCGACCTTCTGGCTCAGATCGCCGGGCAGGAAGCCGAGCTTTTCGCCCGCCTCGACGGCCGGACGGGTCAGCAGAATGCGGCGGATCTCCTGGCGCTCCAGCGCATCGACCGCCGCCGCCACCGCCAGATAGGTTTTCCCGGTACCTGCCGGACCCACGCCGAAGGTGATGTCGTGATCGAGGATATTGGCGATGTACTGCGCCTGGTTCGGCGTACGCGGTTTGATCACCCCGCGCTTGGTCTTGATATTGACGGCTTTTCCGTACTCCGGCACGCTCTCGGCGCTCTGCTCCAGCACGCGCGCCTCTTTGATCGCCAGATGGATCTGCTCTGGTTCGATATCCTGAATCTGACCGCGCATCGGCGCCGTGTCGACATACAGGCTGCGCAGAATATCGGCGGCGGCGTGCACGCAAAGGGCGCGTCCGGTCAGTTTAAAGTGATTGTCACGGCGGTTGATCTCAATGCCTAACCGACGCTCCAGCTGTTTGATGTTGTCGTCAAACGGGCCGCACAGGGCTAACAGGCGTGCGTTATCCGCTGGCTCCAGGGTAATTTCACGAGTGTCTATGTTCAAACTGTTCCTCTTTACGCAGGTGGCCGGACGCGGCGCGTGGCCGGCTAATCAGGAAATTATTTACGTCACAGGAAAATGGCGCAAGCATTGCTGTAGATATAGGGACGGAGAGAGGAATTACAAGGCCTGCCGGAACCGACAGGCCTGAAGGGATCACGGCTGATAGATACCTACGCCAAGATCGTTCTCTTTACGGGTGCGGGCAATCACTGATTCAGGTGATTCAGCGATACGCAGACCCATCTCCGCTTCGGTGCGCACGATTTTGCCGCGCAGCGAGTTGGTGTAAACATCGACAATTTCGACATCCACAAACTTGCCGACGAGGTCCGGGGTGCCTTCAAAGTTGACCACCCGGTTGTTCTCCGTACGTCCGGAAAGCTCCATGATGTTCTTGCGCGACGTGCCTTCCACCAGGATGCGCTGTACCGTGCCGAGCATGCGACGGCTCCAGGCCATCGCCTGCTGGTTGATGCGCTCCTGCAGAATATACAGACGCTGTTTCTTATCGGCATCCGGCACGTCGTCTACCATATCGGCCGCCGGGGTGCCCGGACGGGCGGAGAAGATAAAGCTGTAGCTCATATCGAAATTGACGTCGGCGATAAGCTTCATTGTCTTTTCGAAATCTTCCGTAGTTTCGCCGGGGAAGCCGACGATAAAGTCGGAGCTTATCTGAATATCCGGACGCGCTTCACGCAGCTTGCGAATAATCGCTTTATACTCCAGCGCGGTATGGGTGCGTCCCATCAGGTTCAGCACGCGGTCGGAGCCGCTTTGCACCGGCAGGTGCAGGAAGCTCACCAGCTCCGGCGTATCGCGATAGACATCGATGATATCGTCGGTAAATTCGATCGGGTGGCTGGTGGTGAAGCGAATGCGGTCGATGCCGTCGATAGCGGCGACCAGGCGCAGCAGATCGGCAAAGCTGCCGGTAGTGCCGTCGTAGTTCTCGCCGCGCCAGGCGTTCACGTTCTGGCCCAGCAGGTTGACTTCACGCACGCCCTGCGCCGCCAGTTGGGCGATTTCAAACAGGATATCGTCGCACGGGCGGCTGACTTCTTCTCCGCGGGTGTAGGGCACCACGCAGTAGGTGCAGTATTTGTTGCAGCCTTCCATAATCGAGACAAAGGCGGTCGGGCCTTCGGCGCGCGGTTCTGGCAGGCGATCGAATTTTTCAATTTCCGGGAAGCTGATATCAACCACCGGGCTGCGGTTGCCGCGCACGGAGTTAATCATCTCCGGCAGGCGGTGCAGGGTTTGCGGCCCGAAAATAATATCGACATAGTGCGCGCGCTGACGAATATGGTCGCCTTCCTGGGAAGCTACGCAGCCGCCAACGCCAATAATCAGGTCCGGGTTCTTCTCTTTCAGCAGCTTCCAGCGGCCAAGCTGATGGAAAACTTTTTCCTGGGCCTTCTCACGAATTGAGCAGGTATTGAGCAACAGCACATCTGCTTCTTCCGCCACTTCGGTCAGTTGATACCCATGTGTCGCATCCAGCAGATCGGCCATCTTTGATGAATCATACTCGTTCATCTGACAGCCCCAGGTTTTAATATGGAGTTTTTTTGTCATTGACTTGCTCATGCTCAGTAATAGATATCCAAAACGCGGGGATATATACAGGGTGAATTTCGCATTCCAGGGCGCGTATTGTAATGCTTTGGTCGCCCCCTGACCAGTGCGAGCGTTATCACCGCAAGAGGGCGAAAAATCCGGTAAACTTAACGGATTCTGCTTTAAGGATAATAGCCATGACAATTCACGCAACAGATGTCGCCATCGTGGGAGGCGGCATGGTCGGCGGCGCCCTGGCGTTGGGGCTGGCGCAACAGGGATTTACCGTGACGGTGCTTGAGAAAACGGCGCCTCCGGCTTTCGATCCAGCATCCGCCCCGGATGTGCGGATCTCGGCGATCAGCGCGGCCTCGGTCGGCCTGCTGAAAAGCCTTGGCGTCTGGGATGCCGTGCGGGCGATGCGCGTCCACGCCTACCGTCGACTGGAGACCTGGGAGTGGGAGAGCGCCCACGTCGCCTTTGACGCCGCCGAGCTTAAGCTGCCGGAGCTGGGCTATATGGTCGAGAACAAGGTCCTGCAGTGGGGCCTGTGGCAAGCGCTGACGGCGCACGAAGGGGTTACCCTGCGTGTTGGCGGCGAACTGGAGGCGATGCAGCGCGGCGAGGCGGAGACGGCGTTGCGTTTACGCGACGGGGAGACGATCCACGCCCGGCTGGTTATCGGCGCCGACGGCGCCAGCTCTCAGGTGCGGGAGATGGCCGGCATCGGCGTGCATGCCTGGCAATATCAGCAATCCTGTATGCTCATTAGCGTCCAATGCGCCGACGATCCCGGCGACAGCACCTGGCAGCAGTTTACCCCCAGCGGACCGCGCGCTTTCCTGCCGCTGTTCGACAACTGGGCCTCGCTGGTGTGGTATGACGCCCCGGCGCGGATCCGTCAGCTGCAGGGTATGTCCATGCCCCAGCTCCAGCAGGAGATCGCCCGCCATTTCCCGGCGCGTCTCGGGCGGGTGACGCCGCAGGCGGCCGGCGCCTTCCCGCTCACCCGGCGTCATGCGCTGCAGTATGTTCAGCCTGGTCTGGCGCTGGTGGGCGATGCGGCGCACACCATTCATCCGCTGGCGGGGCAGGGGGTTAACCTTGGCTATCGTGATGTTGACGCCCTGCTGGAGGTCCTGACGCAAGCGCGCGGCCGCGGCGAAGAGTGGGCCAGCCTGCCGGTGCTCAAGCGCTACCAGGGGCGGCGGCGGGCGGATAATTTTATTATGCAGTCGGGGATGGATCTGTTTTACGCCGGATTCAGCAATGACCTGGCGCCGGTGCGGATGCTGCGCAATATTGGCCTGATGGCGGCCGAACGCGCCGGGGCGCTGAAGCGTCAGGCGCTGAAGTATGCGTTAGGCTTGTAAACCGGCGTCGCGGGCAGGGGCGTCGTGGAAAGCGCCTGCCCGGCAGTCAGTGATGCGCCAGGATGGCAAAACGCCAATAACAAAAAAGCCCACCGAGGTGGGCTTTTTTGCATTGAAGTGGCTGGGGTACGAGGATTCGAACCTCGGAATGCCGGAATCAGAATCCGGTGCCTTACCGCTTGGCGATACCCCAATTGTCTGTTGCATTTAACCGTCACTATCCCGGTTTTAGCGCAACAGTGCGTTCATTGCTGAACGACTTTTTAATTTGGCTGGGGTACGAGGATTCGAACCTCGGAATGCCGGAATCAGAATCCGGTGCCT
>NZ_JBEAJA010000049.1:0-68199 GCF_040064755.1 Klebsiella sp. GB_Kp056
GATCGCCTTCTGCGTGGGGACCGCCGCCGGGGTGCTGATGGCGAAGCTGCTGAACAGGTTCAGTAAGAACCCGATCAACCCGCTGATCGGTTCAGCCGGGGTGTCGGCGGTGCCGATGGCGGCAAGGGTGTCGAACAAGGTGGGTCTGGAAGCGGACGGGCAGAACTTCCTGCTGATGCACGCGATGGGCCCGAACGTGGCGGGGGTGATCGGCTCGGCGATCGCCGCCGGGGTGATGCTCAAGTACGTGCTGGCGATGTAGGCCGGCGTCCTCCCCGGAGGCGTGGCCGTTGCCCCGCCTCCGGGTCAGGATTAACAACGCCCCTTTGCCATCGATCACTTTTCTGAAATTAGCGGTTCTGTGCGCCATCTGCGGGTTCTCGGGCCGCGAAACGGGGAAACTAATCATTTAATGTCTATTGGCGCTATGTATACCCGAAAAATCACCCACTGGTTTGCCAGGCGATCGTTTCAGAATCGCATCTTCCTGCTGATCTTATTCACCTCGACGATCGTTATGCTGGCGATGTCATGGTATCTGACCGACATTACCGAAGAGCGTCTGCATTACCAGGTCGGGCAGCGGGCGCTGATTCAGGCAATGCAGATTTCGGCGATGCCGGAGCTGGTCGAGGCGGTTCAGAAACGCGACCTCGCCAGAATCAAAGCGCTTATCGACCCCATGCGTTCGTTCTCCGACGCCACCTATATCACCGTCGGTGATGCTAGCGGCCAGCGCCTCTATCACGTCAACCCTGATGAAATCGGCAAATCGATGGAGGGCGGCGACAGCGATGAAGCACTATTAAACGCGAAAAGCTACGTGTCAGTGCGCAAAGGCTCGCTGGGTTCCTCGCTGCGCGGTAAATCACCGATTCAGGACGAGACCGGCAAGGTGATCGGCATTGTGTCGGTAGGCTATACCATTGAACAGTTAGAAAACTGGCTCAGCCTGCAGATAAGCTCGCTGCTGATCCCGATGGCGATCATGTTACTGCTCCTGCTCTACTGCGCCCGCCGCTTCTCGTTGCATATCAAAAAGCAGATGCTGAATATGGAACCCCAACAGCTGTCGCAGTTGTTGATCCAGCAAAGCGTATTGTTTGAATCCGTGTTCGAAGGGCTTATCGCCATCGACTCCCGTTACAAGATCACCGCGATTAATCAGACTGCCCGCCGGCTGCTCAACCTGAGCCAACCGGAAACGACGCTTATCGGTAAAGGGATCAGCAGCGTGATTTCGCAGGAGGCTTTCTTCTACGATGCGCCGCAGACCAATAAAAAAGACGAGATCGTCACCTTCAATCAGATCAAAGTGATCGCCAGCCGGATGGCGGTGATCTTAAATAATGAGCCACAGGGCTGGGTGATCAGCTTTCGTAGTAAAGACGATATCAACACCCTCAGCCTGCAGCTTAGCCAGGTACAACAATATGCCGATAACCTGCGCGCCGTGCAGCATGAGCATCGCAATCTGATCTCCACCATCGCCGGCCTGCTGTTTCTTAAACGCTACGATCATGCGCTGGATCTGATCCAACAGCAGTCGGAAAGTCACCAGAAGGTCATCGATTTTATCGCGCGTAATTTCCAGGACAACCACCTGGCCGGGCTGTTGATCGGCAAATATTACCGGGCCAAAGAGCTTGGACTTGAGCTGATTTTCGATCCGGCCTGCTTCGTCGACAGATTACCCACCGCCCTTTCTCACAACGAATGGATCTCGATCGTGGGGAATCTGCTTGATAACGCCTACAATGCCAGCCTGCAACAGCCGCAGGGCTCAAGGCAGATAGAGTGCCTGATCAACAGTGACGGCCACGAGGTGATTATCGAGGTCGCCGATCAGGGATGCGGCATTGACGAGACGCTGCGCGATCGGATCTTCGAGCGCGGCGTCACCAGCAGCGTCAGCAAAGATCATGGCATCGGACTCTGGCTGGTTCGCAGCTACGTGGAACAGGCAGGCGGCAGCATCGTCGTCGAAAATAACATTCCTTTTGGCACCATCTTTACTCTTTATATTCCCCTGACCCGAGATGAACATCATGGATAGCATCACCACTCTTATCGTTGAAGACGAACCTATGCTGGCGGAGATCCTGGTGGATAACATCAAACAGTTTCCCCAGTTCGACGTCATTGGCATTGCGGATAAACTCGAGAGCGCCAGGAAACAACTCAGACTGTATCAACCGCAGCTGATCCTGCTGGATAATTTCTTACCTGACGGCAAAGGTATCGACCTGATCCGCCATGCGGTCAGTACCCATTACAAGGGGCGGATTATCTTTATTACCGCTGATAATCATATGGATACCATCAGCGAAGCACTGCGCCTGGGGGTGTTCGACTATCTGATTAAGCCGGTGCACTATCAGCGCCTGCAGCACACCCTGGAACGCTTCGCTCGCTATCGCAGCTCGCTGCGTTCCAGCGAACAGGCCAGCCAGATCCACGTCGATGCGCTGTTTAATATTCAGGCTCGGGAACAGACGGAACCGGCCAGCGCACCGCTACGCGGGATCGATGAAAGCACCTTTCAGCGCGTACTCCAGCTGTTTGCCGACCCGGCGGTGGTGCATACCGCCGACTCGCTGGCGCGTATCCTTGGCAGCAGCAAAACCACCGCCCGCCGTTATCTGGAACAAGGGGTGAAGAACGACTTTCTGGAAGCGGAAATTAGCTACGGCAAGGTTGGTCGACCGGAGCGTATTTATCGCGGCAAACAGACCTCCCCTGAGCAGGTCTGAAACGTTTACGCCAGGGAATAGCTGACCACCAGCTGCCCCTTCTTCATCTTAATCTGACTGATAAGAATGTCGCCCAGCTCCGCCAGGCGGGCGACATGTGTGCCACCGCAGGGATAGGCGGGCAGTTCGCCAAACCCCACCATGCGCAAACCCTCAGCGAAGATCACCTGACGCGGGAGGTCCTGCGCCTGCCATGCCTTCACCTGGCTCAACAGCGCGCTGGCGTCGGGTATCACGGCGTGGTTCCCGCCGGTGAAAGCGATCCGCCCTTCGCCAGGCCAGTGGTGCGCTTTCACCGGTTGCCAGCCAAGCTGTTCGCCCGCCAGGCCAAGCAGGTGGCCGGCGGAATGCAGGCGGGCATGCAGTTGTCTCGCGGAGGCATCTATTCTCATCTCCACTTCACCGAGGGGAAGCGGTTGCGACAGAATATGCAGCACGCTGTCGCCACGCACAATAACCGTCTCAACGGCCTGACCAGCTATCCAGCCGCGATCCGCCGGTTGACCGCCCCCTTGCGGGTGAAACAGCGTCCGATCCAGTTCGATGGCGTAGCGGCCATCCGCTTCAGCGGTGCAGGCGATGATCTGGGCGCGCCCATCGGTAGCGTCGCTGGTGTAATAAACCCGTTCAGTCATAGTGATTCTCCTCTCTGTCCGCCCAGTATATTATTAATACCGACAGCGATAATCCTATCACCAGCCAATGCACTCTTGCTCCGGGAGCACAAATGAATCTCAGCCTCCTGCCCGACCTTGCCCTTTTCGTCCAGATCGTCGACCAGGGCAGCTTCTCCGCCGTCGCCCGCCAGAGCGGCATTACCCCTTCCGCCGTTAGCCGCAGCGTGTCGCGGCTGGAGCGAGAGATGGGCTGCAAACTGCTGCAGCGTACCACCCGCAAGCTGCGTCTGAGCGATGCCGGGGAAACGGTGTATCAGCATGCCCAGCAGATGCTGGAAGCGGCGCGACAGGCGATGGATTCCGCCGGCAGTCGCCAAACGGTCGCCCAGGGAAAGCTGACGCTCAGCGTGCCGAAAGCCGTCGGCCGCTTCGTGATCCATCCGCTGATGATGGCGTTTTTTCAGCGTTACCCGCAGGTTGACGTCTGCCTGCGGCTGGAAGATCGCCCTCTGGATTTTATCGATGACGGTATCGATCTGGCGTTACGCATCACCGATACCCCCTCGCCCGGTCTGCATGGCAAACCGTTGATGCCAGTCAAGCACGTTATCTGCGCCACTGAGGTCTATTTACAGCGCCACGGTATGCCGCGCACGCCGCAGGAACTGCGCGCGCACAGCTGCATCAGCCTTGGCGAAACGCCCGCCGACGCGCGCTGGAAGTTCCGTCGGGAAGGGAAAACCGAAACGGTGCAAACATACGGGCGGTACGCCGCCAACCATACCGCCGTGCGCCTCGACGCGGTCAGGCAGCATTTAGGGATCGGCAGCCTGCCGCTGTTCACCGCCCGCGAGGCGCTGGCGAATGGCGACATCGTGCAGGTGCTGCCCGAATGGGAATTTATCAGCAGCTACTCTGGCGATCTGTGGCTGCTCTGGGCGGGAGATAAGCATATGCCCGCCAGAATGCGGGCGATGATTGATTATCTCAGCGAGACGGTGCCGACGCTGAACGCAGGCAGCATAGCGCCAGCGAAATAACCGCAAACCACGGAATGATAACCCCCAGCACGAACCAGAGCCCGGAGCGGCCGATATCATGCATCCGCCGGCAGCCGATCGCCAGCAGAGGGAGAGTCATCAGCAGCAACCACAGCGCAGCAAAGGGAATAACAACAAAACTGAGGATGCCGTATTGAGGGTTAAAGCTGGTTGCCAGCCACCAGACGGCCAGCGGCGCGCTGGCGATCAGTAGATTGATAAGAAAAAACGTCCAGAACTGCTGTCGGCTGGCCCGGCCGCTAAAATTAAAGGTCTCTTTCCAGCCGCTTAAATACGCCTGTCCATAGGTCATCACTTCTCTCCTTGAAGATTGGGTGAGTATCACGGCGCCAGGGCGATCACCTCCGCCGCCCAGCGCTGAAACCCTTCGACATCGATATCCAGCGCCACCTGGGCATTGGCCGGCTGGCCCAGTCGCCCTTCGATATCCACCACCGTGGCGCCGGCGGTCCAGGTTCCCTGCGTCTCCACCGCCACAAAACACGGCTGTAGGGTGAACAGTTCCGGGCGGACCAGCCATGCGATAGCGCAGAGATCGTGCATTCTCAGACCACTACTCATGCTGCCGCTGCGATAGTGGCTAAACAGCGCATGGAGCATTTTACCGGTCTGATTCAGCGTCGGCAGGGTCGCCAGATAATCCGCCGTCAGCAGCGCCCGATTGGTGACGTCCAGCCCGCACATGATAATCTCCAGCCCGCTGTGGAAGACTTTCGCGGCGGCTTCCGGATCGATGGCAATATTGAATTCGGCATTCGGCGTAAAGTTGCCCCGGCCCGCCGAGCCGCCCATGATCACCAGCCGGCGAATGTTGAACACGCATTCGGGATACTGAGTCAGCAGCAGCGCAATATTGGTCAATGGGCCAATCGCCACCAGAGTGATCGGCTCGGCAGCATGCATCAGCGCATCGCGGATCGCCTGGAAGGCCGGCTTCGCCAGCGGTTGCCGGTGATGCTCAACAAAGTCATACCCTTCCATACCGGATTCGCCATGCACCGAGGCGGCATCGCGCAGAGGACGCACCAGCGGCATCGAGGCGCCCTGCGCCAGCGGCACATCGGCATGCCAGAAGTGCAGCAGCTGCAGCGCGTTACGGGTCGTCTTCTCCACCGAGACATTGCCCGCCACGGTGGTCATCAGCTGCAGATCCAGCTCAGGGGCGAACAGCGCCGCGGCAATAGCGGCAGCATCGTCGATGCCCGGGTCTGTATCAAGAATGATCGGTAAGCGCATGGTTTCTCCCTAAAAAAAATGCCAGACGTTAAGTCTGGCATCTTCTCATACTGCTGACGGAAAGAACTTACTCTACTTCACGGACATCCACACGCAGCTCTTTCGGCACTTCAAAGACGATATTCTCTTCCCGGCCTTCCAGCGGTACGGCTTCGCCGCCGCCCAGCTCCTGCAGGCGGGTAATGACGTTCTGCACCAGAATATCCGGCGCCGACGCGCCCGCCGTCACGCCGACGCAGGCCGCATCCTTGACCCACGCTTCCTGAATATCGGAGGCATCGTCAATCAGGTAAGCCGCCTTACCCATCCGCTGCGCCAGTTCGGCGAGGCGGTTTGAGTTGGAGGAGTTTTTCGAACCAACCACCAGCACCACGTCAGCCTGCTCCGCCAGCGCGCGCACCGCTTCCTGACGGTTAGTGGTGGCATAGCAAATGTCGTCTTTGCGCGGGCCGACGATTTTCGGGAAACGCGCGCGCAGCGCGTCAATCACATCCGAGGTATCATCCACTGAGAGGGTGGTCTGGGTCATAAACGACAGCCGGGCGTCGTTTTTGACTTCCAGCTTGAGAACGTCTTCCGGCGACTCGACCAGGTACATGCCCCCTTGCGGGTTATTGTACTGCCCCATCGTGCCTTCGACTTCCGGGTGCCCGGCATGGCCGATCAGAATCGACTCTTCGCCACGGCGGCTGGCGCGGGCGACTTCCATATGCACTTTCGTCACCAGCGGACAGGTGGCGTCGAACACCGTCAGATCGCGGCTCTTCGCTTCATTCCGTACCGCCTGCGATACGCCGTGAGCGGAGAAGATCAGGATCGCGCCATCCGGTACTTCGCTGATCTGTTCGATAAAAATGGCGCCGCGCTTGCGCAGGCTATCCACCACATAGCGGTTATGCACCACTTCATGACGAACATAGATCGGCGCGCCGTACAGCGTCAGCGCGTTTTCTACAATGCTGATAGCGCGGTCAACGCCAGCGCAAAAGCCGCGCGGGTTAGCCAACAGGATCTGCATGTTAATCCTCCAGCGCCGGATCGATCTCCAGCACTTCAATATCAAAATGAACGGTGCGCCCGGCCAGCGGATGGTTGAAGTCGACGGTGATGGAATCGCCGTTCACTTCACGGATCACGCCAGGCATTTCGCTGCCATCCATTGCGGTAAAGAGCATAATCGCGCCGATCTCCGGCTCGCCGGCGTCGATAAACTCGCGGCGAGAGAAATACTGAATCAGGTCCGGGCTCGGGACGCCAAATGCGGCGTCAGGCTCCAGCGAAAAGGCCTTTTTCTCGCCCTCTTTCAGACCAAGAAGCTGTTGCTCCAGCCCCTCAGACAGGGAGGTGTCGCCGAGGCGAAACAGCGCCGGTTTGCCATTGTTACGGGTGGACTCGGCGGTGGATCCATCGTCCAGCTTCAGCGTGAAGTGAACGAGAACCGCGCTGTTGCTCTGTACGGATTTAGACATGCAAATTGCTCGCTTGTTTTCGGTCACCTGTTGCCCGGAGGCGCTACGCTTACCGGGCGACGGGAGACCACACATTCTGTAGGCCGGGCTGGCGTGGCGCCACCCGGCATTAACATTTACGCCTGCTCTTTTGCGGTCGGTTTCGGCAGGAAGCCTTCCAGCACAATCATCGCCGCGCCGATGCAGATAGCGCTATCGGCGAGGTTGAAAGTGGCGAAGTGCCAGTCGCCGACGTAGAAGTCGATCATATCGACCACAAAGCCGTGCCACAGGCGATCGAACAAGTTGCCCAGCGCGCCGCCGATAATCAGGGCGTAGGCTATATTGTTCAGCTTTTGCGTCGCCTTCGAACGGTACATCAGCACCGTCAGCACCACGCAAATGCCGATGGCGATCCCGGAAAAGAACCAGCGCTGCCAGCCGCCGCTGTCGGCGAGGAAGCTAAAGGCCGCGCCATAGTTGCGGGCATAATGCAGATTAAGCGACGGGAACAGCGGAACCGTCTCCCCCAGAGCGAAGTTCTGGAGGATCAGGAATTTGCTGCCCAGATCGATAATCAGCACGGCTACGACCACCCACAGCCAGCGTAGCCCCGTTGAACAAATCGATTTACTCATCAGGCGAATTTACGTTGCTCGCCGTCACCGGCGACGTTGCTCACACAGCGTCCGCAGATTTCCGCGTGTTCCGCCACCTTGCCGATATCGGTGGTGTAATGCCAGCAGCGCGGGCATTTCTCACCTTCAGCTTTGCTCAATGCGACTTTCAGCCCTTTGAGCAGTTCGCTCTGCTGGGCATCAGCAGGCGCGCTCGCATAGTCTGCGACGTTCGCCCCGGAGGTCAACAGGACAAATCGCAATTCATCGCCCAGCGCGTTGAGCTTAGCGGCCAGATCGGCATCAGCATACAGCGTCACCGAGGCTTCCAGCGAGCCGCCGACTTTCTTATCCGCACGCGCCTGTTCGATCACTTTGTTGACTTCGCCGCGGACTTTCAGCAGCTCATCCCAGAAGCCGTCATTCATCGCTTCGTTGTCGGCCAGACCGAAGAGACCTTGATACCATTCGCCGGTAAAGACGTATTTCTCACGCTCGCCCGGCAGGTAACCCCAGATTTCGTCCGCGGTGAAGGACATGATCGGCGCCATCCAGCGCACCAGCGCTTCCACGATGTGGAACAGCGCGGTCTGGCAACTGCGACGCGCCACGCTGTCCGCCCTGGCGGTGTACTGACGGTCTTTGATGATGTCGAGGTAGAACGAGCCCATCTCAATGGAGCAGAAGCGCATCAGGCGCTGCACCACTTCGTGGAAGTCGTAGGATTCGTAGGCTTTCAGGATATCTTCCTGTGCCGCCTGCGCGCAGCCGACCGCCCAGCGATCCAGCACCACCATCTCTTCCGGTTTGACCATGTCTTTTGCCGGATCGAAACCGTTCAGGTTGGCCAGCAGGAAGCGCGCGGTGTTACGGATACGACGATAGCTGTCCGCGGCGCGTTTGAGGATCTCGTCAGAAACCGCCATTTCGCCAGTGTAGTCGGTGGAAGCCACCCACAGGCGCAGGATATCGGCGCCCAGCTTGTTCATCACGTCCTGCGGGCTAACGGTGTTGCCGATAGACTTGGACATTTTGCGGCCCTGACCATCGACGGTGAAGCCGTGGGTCAGTACCTGACGATATGGCGCTTTGCCTTTCATCGCCGTGGAAATCATCAGAGAGGACATGAACCAGCCGCGATGCTGGTCGGAGCCTTCCAGATACATATCGGCGGCGTGACCGGCGAATTCCGGACGCACGTCAACCACGGAAGAGTGGGTCGACCCGGAGTCAAACCAGACGTCGAGGGTATCCGGCACTTTCTCGTAGCTGTCAGCGTCATCGCCAAGGATGTCGCGGGAATCGAGATCCCACCACGCCTGGATGCCGTCGACTTCAACACGCTTCGCGACTTCTTCCATCAGCTCAAGGGTACGCGGGTGCAGTTCGTGAGTTTCTTTATGCACGAACAGCGACATCGGCACGCCCCAGGTACGCTGACGGGAGATGCACCAGTCAGGACGGTTGGCGACCATCGATTCGATACGCGCCTGGCCCCAGTCCGGGATCCACTGCACGCCTTTGATCTCTTTCAGCGACTGCGCGCGCAGACCTTTCTGATCCATGCTCACGAACCACTGCGGGGTGGCGCGGAAGATGATTGGCGACTTGTGGCGCCAGCAGCACGGATAGCTGTGCTGCATTTTTTCCACATGCAGCAGCGCGCCGCGCTCACGCAGCATCTCAACGATGATATCGTTGGCTTTGAAGACGTTGATACCGTCCAGAGACGGATAGGTGCCTGGCAGATAAGCCCCGTCCGGGCCAACCGGGTTAGCGATTTCCAGACCGTATTTCTGGCTGATCGTGTAGTCGTCCGGACCATGGCCGCCGGCGGTATGCACCGCACCGGTACCGGCATCCAGCGTCACGTGGTCGCCAAGGATCGCCGGCACGTCGAAATCGAGGAACGGGTGCTGGAAACGCATCAGTTCAAGCTCGGCGCCGTTCACCGCCGCCAGGATGGTGTAATCGGCCGCGCCAACGCGCTTCATCACGCTCTCAACGAGGTCTTTCGCCAGGATCAGCGCCTGGCCGTCCACCTGCACCAGCGCATAGTCGAACTCTGGCGACAGGGAGATGGCGCGGTTAGCCGGCAGGGTCCACGGGGTGGTGGTCCAGATAACCAGCGACACCGGGCCGTTGACGTCGGCGACGCCGAATTTCGCCAGCACCGCGGCTTTATCTACCGCGTGGAACGCCACGTCGATGGATGGAGAAGTCTTGTCGTAATACTCCACTTCCGCTTCCGCCAGCGCGGAACGGCAGTCTACGCACCAGTGCACCGGCTTGGCGCCTTTATGCAGGTGGCCGTTGCCGATGATTTTACCCAGCGCGCGAATGATGTTGGCTTCGGTTTTGAAGTCCATGGTCAGATACGGATGCGACCAGTCGCCCAGCACGCCGAGACGGATGAAATCTTTACGCTGACCCTCGATCTGCAGAGCGGCATATTCGCGGCACTTGGCGCGGAATTCTGCGGCGGTGAACTTCTCGCCCGGCTTGCCGTATTCCTGCTCTACTTTCAGCTCGATCGGCAGACCGTGGCAGTCCCAGCCCGGAACGTAAGGCGAGTCATAGCCCGTCAGTCCTTTGGACTTAACGATAATGTCTTTCAGAATCTTGTTAACCGAGTGACCAATATGAATACTGCCATTCGCATAAGGAGGGCCATCATGCAGAATGAAGGTTTTTTTGCCTTTTTTGGCTGCACGAATGATGCCGTACAGGTCATCATCGGTCCAACGCGCCAGCATTCCCGGTTCGCGTTTGGCGAGGTCGCCACGCATAGGGAACCCTGTTTCCGGCAAATTCAGGGTCGATTTATAGTCACTCATCAGATTCTCGGTTCCGTATTTCGGTTTGATAAACACCAGTGGCTCAGGCCTGGCTGGTCAGCCCAAATAATTCGCGGGCCGTTAACTCATCACGTGCGATTTGCGCCTTCAGCTCGTCGAGCGACGCAAACCGCTGCTCATTACGTATCTTTTTACGCAGTACTACATTGATATGGCGACCGTAGAGGTCCATTACAACGTCCAACAGATGCACTTCGAGCTGCTGACGCACGCCCGCTACCGTTGGACGGGTGCCAATATTGGCGACGCCGGCGATCGGCTTGTCGCCCAGCCCTGTCACTTCTACCGCATAGACCCCTTTAACCGGGGAAACCTGACGACGCAGCGGTAAGTTCGCCGTCGGAAAACCTATGGTACGGCCCAGTTCGTCGCCATGCACGACGCGTCCGGAAATGCTAAACGGATGGCCGAGCAGCGTCTCCGCCAGCAGGAGATCGTCATCGGCCAGCGCCTGACGCACCGCCGTGCTGCTGATCCGCACCCCGCCTTCGCAGAAGGTTTGGGTGCTGGTGACGTCGAAGCCGTATTCCGCCCCCGCCTTTTGTAATAACAAGAAATCCCCCTGGCGACCAGCGCCAAAGCGGAAATCGTCACCGACGGCAAGGAACTGCACGCCCAGGCGGCGCACCAGCAGTTCGCTGATAAAATCCTGCGCCGTCAGCGCGGCGAACCGGCGGTCGAAGCGAACGCACAGCACATAGTCGACCCCGCTTTCAGCCAGATGGCTCAGCTTTTCACGCAGGCGGGTCAACCGCGCCGGGGCTTTATCGGCGGCAAAGAGCTCGAGCGGCTGGGGTTCGAAAATCATCACTACCACCGGTAAACCGCGCTGGCGGCCCTCTTCGCGCAAGCGCTGCAGCAGCGCCTGATGCCCACGATGCACGCCGTCAAAATTGCCAATGGTCAGCACGCACCCGTGCGGGGCCTGACTGAGATTATGTATGCCGCGTATCAGCTTCATGTCTGGCTCAAAACAGTGAAAATCGTCCGAGTATACCTTGTACAACTGTCAACGTTAACCAGCGATTGCTCCTCGGCAACGAAAGTTCTCAGGAATTCATTCACTCAGCGCGAGTCAGCGGGAAAACCGCCCGCCTCAGGCGATTTTTATGGTGGAAAAGCTGTATTCGCCTGCAACAAGCTGGTAGAATCTTGCGCCATCACTACGTAATGAAGCGCTGTGGTGTTAAACGGCGCTTATTTGCACAAATCCATTGACAAAAGAAGGCTAAACGGGCATATTCCTCGGCCTTTGAATTGTCCATATAGAACACATTTGGGAGTTGGACCTTGGCTAATATCAAATCAGCTAAGAAGCGCGCCGTTCAGTCTGAAAAGGCTCGCAAGCACAACGCTAGCCGTCGCTCTATGATGCGTACTTTCATCAAGAAAGTATACGCAGCTATCGAAGCTGGCGACAAAGCTGCTGCACAAAAAGCATTTAACGAAATGCAACCGATCGTGGACCGTCAGGCTGCTAAAGGTCTGATCCACAAAAACAAAGCTGCGCGTCATAAGGCTAACCTGACCGCTCAGATCAACAAACTGGCTTAATCGCTGCTTGTTGTCGCTTTGTGAAAAAACCCGCGAAAGCGGGTTTTTTTATGCCTGTCATCTTTCCCGTCCTGGCGCGACCTGAGCCACGCCAGCCCACGCTTTCCGGCTATCTGGGTTCAGTAAACAGCGACGAATAATCGCGATTGCAGATGCGCTGTACCGCCGGATGCTGAATCATCCGTTCGGCGAAAATGGCGTGATACTCCTCCATCACGCTATCCATGCGGCCAATTTCGACAATCGATTCATCATGGTAGAAATCATGCGCGTAGAGCGTCGGCGCGACAAAAATCGCATTATGCGCGGCGCCGAAGGCTTTCATGAGCGCCGCGTCGTCAAACTCGCCGAGGATCTCCACCTTCAGCCCCTGCACGTTAATCCAGTTCAGCAGCTTACGTCCCAGCATCGAGCGTCGACCAGGGATCAGCAGCCGTCGCTCTTCAAGACAGGCCGGGAACGGCTTCATTGGCGCCGGGTTCATGCACCAGAAGCTGACGCTGCACTCGCCAATCTTCACCGAAAACAGCCCTTCCTGCTGCGTCGAGTCGATCGGGCAGTCAGAGATAATCATATCGAGCTTATGCTGGCTCAGTTGCTCCAGCAGCAGCTCATGGGTGGATTCAAAACAGCGCAGATGGATCTGCTCGCTTTCGACAACGGCGGCATCCAGTACGCCGCTGACCAGCCGTTTCGATAGCGCATCGGCCACGCCGACGTCAAACAGCAGATTCGACTCTTTGCGGTAGTTGACGATGTCGAGCATCTCCTGGCTCAGGGTAAACATCCGGTCGGCGTAGCGAAAGACCAGCTCCCCGAGCTCGCTCGGCTCCAGCCCTCTTCCCTTGCGCTTAAATAACTTTCCCTGCAGACGCTCCTCCAGCGCTTTGATCTGCCCGGTAATGGTTTGCGGCGTCAGAAACAGCGCCTCCGCCGCGCCCACGACAGACCCTTCTTTATAGACGTGCCAGAAGTAGTACAGATGGTTGTAGTTGATATGTGACATGCTTCTCTCCCTGATAATGTCCAGGAGAGCCTGGCAGGCCCTCCTGCAGAAAGGTTATACCGCGAGGCGAGTATCCGTTACGCGCTGACGCAGTATGAGGTAGCCGGTAACAGCTGATACCACCGATCCAATTAAGATGCCAAGCTTGGCCCAGTTAATTAACGCGGGATCGACATTGCCGAAGGCAAGCGTGGCGATAAAAATCGACATCGTAAAGCCAATCCCGCACAGAATGCCCACCGCCATAATCTGCCGGCAGGTGGTCCCCTCCGGTAGCGAGGCCCACTTCAGCTTCAGGGCCAGCCAGCAGAACAGGCTGATCCCCAGCGGCTTACCGATAAACAGGCCGGCCATGATACCCAGGGGCAGCAGCGACGTCAGTCCATCAAGCGTAACCCCCCGCAGCGAGACGCCCGCGTTGGCGAAGGCAAATAGCGGCAGGATCATAAACGCCACCCACGGATGCAGGACATGCTCAAGCACTTTAGCCGGTGACTGATCCTGCTTCTCCTGGAGCGGGATCATAAAGCCGACGATGACCCCGGCAAGCGTCGCGTGAACGCCGGACTTCAGCACCGCGGTCCACAGCACCGCACCGACCAGAATATAGATCCCGGTGCGTCGCACGCCGCTCAGATTCAGAACCACCAGCACCGCAATCGCCGCCGCCGCCACGCCCAGCGAGAGCATTGACAGGTCGTGGGTATAGAACAGCGCGATAATCACGATAGCCCCAAGGTCATCAATAATCGCCAGCGCCATCAGGAAAATCTTCAGCGCCGTCGGGACGCGGCTGCCTAACAGCGCCAGCACGCCGAGGGCAAAGGCAATATCCGTCGCCGCCGGGATCGCCCAACCCTCTCTGGCGACAGGATCCTGAGCGTTAAAGGCCAGATAGACCAGCGCCGGGACGATCATCCCGCCGAGCGCGGCAATCACCGGAAAGACCGCCTGACGGCGACTCGCCAGCGAGCCCTGAATCAGCTCGCGTTTGACCTCCAGGCCAATCAGCAAGAAGAAAACCGCCATCAGGGCATCATTGATCCATAGCAGCATATTCTTGTTGATCTCCAGCGCCCCCACCCGCAGCTGTACAGGCGTATCAAGGAAGGAGTGATACAGACCGCTGGTCACGCTGGTATTGGCCATGACCATCGCCAGCGCCGCGGCGATGATTAAGACAATGCCGCCGGAAGCATCGCTACTGAAGAATCGTTGCAGATGTTTCACTTTTACTTTCATCCTGTTGGTGAATAACTCGATAAAAGTATAATACACAGACTGATAACTCGAAAAAATCAGATTTAAGTTGCGCTAATACTCGATTTTTACGAGCTAAAGAGGAGGGATAAGACAATGATAGACTGGGCAGCGAAAGGCCAGGCGTTGACGAAAGCAGAATTAATCGCGCAGATCGTCCCACATTTTCTGTCTTTTATTATATTCATATTTCAGACAATCCAGCGTCACGGTCACGTTCGCCGGAGACAGGCGATTTAGCTGCGGCAAAAAAGGATGCGCGTGCAGGTATTGAATAAATTTCGTCGCGCCATTTAACGTGGCGTGCCGCAGATTGGCCGTTTTTTTATTGCCGGTTAGGTTACAAACCGCCATCGCATAGTCCCGTGTAGAGAAGGTCCGCCAGACATTGTTGCGGTTCCCTCCGCCCATAAACAGGCGCGGCGGGATATCATGCAGCGGCGGCGTCATGCCTCGCTCTCTGACAAATGAGATATGGCATCGCCCCTGTTGAACCTGCTGCAAATTCGCCATCAGGCAGCCACCTAATATAAAACATTCCTGATCGATGTAGTGTTGAATATTGAGGGAGCGTGCATCTGTCAGTGTTTTGACTAATTCAAAATGGCGATAAGCCGGCAATACGGGTTTGACCAGCATTCCCGGATCGTTTTTGTATAACGCAGCCGGTCCGTAATCCACATCAAAAAGCGTTGCGCGCCGCATCGTTATCGCTTCTTTCCGTTGCACAAGATGTACCAGCGTACCGGGCGGCAGGCGCTCTTCGTAATAAGAGTGGTATTGATACTCCGTTTCAACGGGCTGGAGTGAATAATTGGTTGTTATGGATATAATCCGACCGGTAGTCTCCTCGGCGGTGACCAGCACATACAGAAAATTGTCACCGCCGTTAAATTTAACCCGAAAAGCGCGGGTACTGAGGGTAATGTCGAAAGCGGGAAAGGCAAACTCGCGTTCCGCCTGATTTGCCCTGCGGGATAACTTCTGTAATTCACGGCTTAGTCCGGTACTGTCTAACGCAAGGGCGGATCGGATATCCGCCAGCGAAGCCCCATCCTGGATGAGTGCGGCAAGATAATCCTGGCGCGGATCGGTTTTATATCTGACGGGATAAAGAAATGTTTTATGGCACTGCTGGCAGCAGACGCGTGGCTCTCCCTGCGCGGAAAAGCCATACTTTTTTAGTGAGACGCTGCCGCATCCTGGGCAGGATTTTATCAACCCTTTCCATACCCGATTTACCGACTGGCGAAAAAGATTCAGCGATCTTGCCGAAATCACAGGAAAATGAAAACCAC
The DNA here is from genome assembly GCF_040064755.1 of Klebsiella sp. GB_Kp056. Classification (NCBI taxonomy): domain Bacteria; kingdom Pseudomonadati; phylum Pseudomonadota; class Gammaproteobacteria; order Enterobacterales; family Enterobacteriaceae; genus Klebsiella; species Klebsiella sp. GB_Kp056. The sequence continues at coordinate 15,709 of NZ_JBEAJA010000049.1, forward strand.
ATGCCCTGCATAACACATTTTTCCCCTGGTTCTGGTAATCCGGGCTGTTCAGCACGCCCAGATTTTTGCAGCCTGGCGTTTTGCAGCTATCGACATTAACCTGAGAAAACATGATTAACTCCCTGTGACGGTATGATTTTCAAACAAATATTGATTTTATTTCTGCCGGTGAAAAACCATTCTCATGGAGTGTTTTCATCGCACTCATGATCACTGCGCTATGAGAGAAAAACGCTTTATAGCCTGCGCACAAATAGTTGTGGTTTCTCTCGCCCGTCGCGGATTGCAAGAAGCGGTGCTTGGGGCAGCCGCCGTAGCAGGCAAATTGCCACTGACAAGAGCGACACTCCTGCGCCATTGAGTGGCTTTTATCATCACCAAACTGCTGGTTTTGCGCGCTATTATTCATCGCATGTAGCGTTGTATCCTGAATATTTCCCAGCCTGTACTGCGGATAAACAAAATGATCGCAGTTATAAACGTCGCCGTTCATCTCCATCGCAAACGCGCTGCCGCAGGTTGGCGCGAATACGCATACCTGGGGAGGCAACCCACACCAGGCGGCAAGCGTCTGTTCAAACATCTGTATGCCTATGTCGCCAATGTCTTCGCGGACCCATACATCAAAAATAGCGTTAAGAAAATGGCCAAACTGTAGCGGATCAACCGACCACGGCATCATTTTTGTTTGCCTGTCCTCAGGGTGCGCCAGCCCAAGGCCGCTCTTTTCGCTGCTTCTTTCCACCAAAGGGATAAATTGCATATAACGGCTGCCGATGCTCTTCAGATAGCGATATACCTGAAGCGGATGGCGCATATTGCTCTGATTAACAACCGTCAGCGTATTAAATTCAACGCCGTGGCGGTTCAGACATTGTATGGCCTGTTCAACTTTCGCATGCGTCGGATTTCCCGAGCGCGTAACGCGCCATTCGTCATGCAAGGCTGCATCACCGTCAATGGAAATACCGACCAGGAATTGATTGGCCCGAAAAAACTCAGACCATTGGTCGTCGATCAAAATGCCGTTCGTCTGGAAGGTATTCACAATCGTTTTTCCCGCAGCATAACGCTGCTGGAGTTCGATCGCCCGGCGATAAAAAGGCAGCCCCATCAACGTCGGTTCTCCGCCCTGCCAGGCAAAAATCACCTCATCAACCTCTTGCGCGGCAATATGTTGTTTAATGAAGCGTTCCAGCATCTCGTCTGACATTCTGTAGTTGCGCTTTCGCTCCGGGTAGAGCTTTTCCTTTTCCAGATAGAAGCAGTACTTACAATCAAGATTGCATACTGAACCTGTCGGTTTAATCATGACCTGACAGCTCTTTCTTCGCATGATCGCTATATCCATCCCAATAAAAAGAACCTGATTCAGTTTAAACACCGAATCAGGCGGGCATCGCCCTAAGTGGCATACTACGGTTTTATGGTTATTCGGTTAGCCCCAGGTGACCGGCGTCGGCTTATCGCCACGGGCTTTCATTAACGAATCGTTATCGATGTCTGCTTTATACTTCAGGAACTTATCGTACAGTTGTTTCTCAATATCCGGCCGTTTGCCAATCTGATTGAGCGTTTCGTAACGGTCGGTCTTCAGGTTGTAGAGATACTTCGGTTTATTTGCACGATCGATGATCATCTTCCAGTCGCCATCCCTGATCGCCCACTCATCGGTTGGATCGTCCTGGAATGGCATATCAACGCCGAAGATCAACGGCTTATTACGCTCCAGCGGCTTCTGTTCCAGCAGCGGAACCAAAGACTGGCCATCGTACGTGCGATCGTTCGGGAGTGTAAAATCCATCATCTTCGCCAGCGTCGGCATCCAGTCAAGACCGGAAACCGGCGTATCCGTCACCATCCCCTGCGGCAGATGTTTGCCATATTTAATAATCGCCGGAACGCGGATGCCGCCTTCCCACAGATTATCTTTACGGCCACGCAAACCATCGGTCTCACCCGCCAGGTTCAGCTCATACACCTTACGCGCCTCACGCGTTACCGGGCCATTGTCACTGGTGAAAATCACGATGGTGTTGTCTTCTTCGCCCATTGCCTTAATTTTATCCAGCACTTTACCGACCTGAGCATCCATGTAACTGATGTTCGCGTAGTACTCCCCCGTGCCACGCCACGGTTTATCAGCCCAGTCGCCATAAAACAGGTCTGGATGCTGTTTTTGGTACGCGCTCATATATTGCGAGTACATATCGAGATATTTCTTCGGCGAAGCCAGCGGGCTGTGCACCTCAGTAAACGCGACATATAAGAAGAACGGCTTATCATCTTTCTTATTATCCAGCCAGTTCACCACTTCAGAGCTGACAAATTCACCGCTCATTTTATCTGCGCGACCAATTCGTTGCCCATTGCGTAGCCATCCTGTCGGATGCACCACCCCGTAGCGAGGACGCTCTTTGGCATTATCCAGCGTGGAATCCGTGACAAATCCCGCCGGATTCACCAGACTGTAATCAAACCCCATATCTTTTGCCTGGGGTTGATCGGTACGATCTCCACCTGCATTCAGGTGCAGTTTGCCCATCATCGCCGTGTCATAGCCCTGCTGTTTCAACAGATTGGCGATGGTCAGTTCATTACGCCCTAATGCAACATCTTTGCCTTCCGGGATCCATGAGCGAATACCGGTGCGAAATGGCATACGACCGGTTAACAGGCCCGCACGGGAGGGAGAGCACAGCGGCGCAGGCGCATAATAATCGGTGAATTTCACCCCTTCCTGCGCCAGTTTGTCGATATTCGGGGTTTTGACAATGGGATGTCCATAAGTTGCAAGATCGCCATACCCTAAATCATCAGCCAGAATAATAACCAAATTAGGGCGCTTTTCTGTTGCGGCATGTGCTGTTGACAGCGCGCTCCCGGCACATAGCGCCAGCCCAATCATACTGGCAACAACTGTTCTTTTCATTTTAACTCCTTTGACATTTTTTAAAATTCATACCCAACCATATAAATCATTTGATCGCCAAAGCCGTCATAACCTAATTTGTTTTTAAAATAACGCCAGGTTACCGTTGCCTTCCAGCGAGGATAAAACTTCCAGGCCAGCGTTAAACCGCCATTAATGCCATAATCACCGTGTTGCTGTTCCGCGTAGGCATCATTTCGCTCAAATTCAATTTCATTCCAGTCTGACAGAACAAATTTCTCGTCAAACAGTGTGAAGTTATAAGCTGCCGTCCAGCCCAGCACATACCCGTTCCAGCCGCTTGTTTGCCCATATTTTGGTGAAACATAATCACCCGACTCATTGTGGAGTCCGAGGTAAGGTTTAAAGAATCCCCATTTCCCGGACCATCCCAGATAACCAAGACCATAAAACATGTCCAGATCATCCCCCCACGTATTTTCCCACTGGCCATAAATCTTGCCAAAGAGCGTATAATCAGAGCCAAAAAGGCGAACATGCGTCATCGCTGAAACCGTATGGTTACGCCCCGCGACAGAATGGTTGAGTACATTACTTTCAAAAAAAGAATAGAATTCAGCTTCTTTAAAATTGACGCCAAAATCAGCTGTGGCTTTCCAGACCTCACCACGACCTACATCGACAAAGCCGCTGTTCCAGTCAGCATAACCTGCATTAATCGATCCAAAAGAATATTGGTAGTCCAAAGATGCTTGTACGGAGTGACTAAAGCCCAAGGATGCTGCAAGTATCGTACAAGCCAATAGCGTATTTTTTATCCGAGGCATTGAAAGTATTTCCCAAAGTTATAATTCGTCCATAGACATACACTACTTTTCTGCGGCGCTTATTGTTAGCGAAACACACCATCAAAATAGTGATGAAAATCTCATATCAAAAGGGACGATGGGTATTATCAGGCATGTGTCAAAATATGTTGTTTTAGTGAGGGTAAGTTATTATTTATAAATATCCGGCACGATCATAACGCACTTGTCTGTTACCTATTTTTGTCATAACTGGCGCGCAAGGACGTTATTGATTTGAGCGACGTCCGACAATACCCATTTGGGCAACCACAGATGAAACGTTCGGGCTTTATCCTGGATGATTAAGACATAATGCCCCAGCAACATCGAAATGACCAGACCATCAATTATTCATATAATAAATAATAAAGCCCTATTGAGATTAACTGCACATATATTAAATGCATGTAGGTTATGCCATGAGGGAAAAATAAATCAATGGGAAGAACGCTGTTAATACTCCTGATTCAATCAAATAAACATTCTGAATCAAAGAGTTAAATTAATGGGTGCATCAAGAAGAAATAAAAAAGCCTGAGATTTCTCAATCTCAGGCATTTTATCAGCAATGACGGAAATGATTAACGAGTCAAATCATCAAAAAACTTCTTCACACCGTCAAAGAAGCTTTTCGAACGCGGGCTGTTGTTTTCCCCGGTCGGGCCGCCGAAGCTTTCCTGCAGCTCCTTCAGCAGCTGCTTCTGCTTCTCGTTCAGCCCCACCGGCGTCTCCACCACCACCCGGCACAGCAGATCGCCCTGCGCGCCGCCGCGAACGGATTTCACGCCTTTCCCACGCATCCGAAACAGCTTGCCGGTCTGGGTTTCACCCGGAATTTTCAGGTTGACGCGACCGTCGAGCGTCGGGACCTCAATCTCACCGCCCAGCGCAGCCATGGTGAAGTTGATCGGCACTTCGCAGTACAGGTTATTACCTTCACGCTCAAAGATAGCGTGCTGCTTCACCTGAACCTGAACGTACAGATCCCCTGCCGGTGCGCCATGCTCGCCGGCTTCGCCTTCGCCCGCCAGACGGATCCGGTCGCCGGTATCCACGCCCGCCGGGATTTTAACCGACAGGGTTTTGGTCTTCTCAACGCGGCCGTGACCATGACATTTATTGCACGGATCTTTAATCAGCGTACCGCGTCCCTGACAGTGCGGACAGGTCTGCTGTACTGCAAAGAAACCCTGACGCATCTGTACCTGGCCCGCGCCATGACAGGTCGGACAGGTCTGCGGTTTGCTGCCTGCTTTGGCGCCGCTGCCGTGGCAGACGTCGCACTCTTCCAGCGTCGGAATACGGATCTCTTTGGTGACGCCACGAACCGCTTCTTCCAGCGTCAGCTCCATGTTGTAACGGAGATCGGCGCCACGCGCCGCGCGCTGCCGGCCACGTCCGCCGCCAAAGATATCGCCGAAAACATCGCCAAAGATATCGCTGAAGTCCGCACCGCCGCCAAAACCGCCGCCGCCGCCCATGCCGCCCTGCTCAAAGGCCGCATGGCCGTACTGATCGTAGGCCGCACGCTTCTGGGCATCAGTCAGGATTTCATACGCTTCTTTGATTTCTTTAAATTTGGCTTCGGCCTCTTTATCACCCTGGTTGCGGTCCGGGTGATACTTCATGGCCAGGCGCTTATAAGCCTTTTTGATTTCACGCTCTTCCGCTGTTTTGGAGACGCCTAAAATCTCGTAGTAATCTTGCTTTGCCATCGGTGTTTTTCAGCCCCTTAACATGCGTGCACGGGCGGAGAGGAAACCTCTTCGCCCGTGCCAGTGTTTTACCCGTTCAAAGGGCGATTATTTTTTATCTTTCACTTCTTCGAACTCAGCGTCGACAACATCGTCGTCTTTCGCGTTGCTCGCCTGAGCGTCAGCGGAACCCGCCTGCTGCTGCGCATGCTGCTGCTGGGCGATTTCCATCAGCTTCTGGGAAACCTGCGCCAGCGCCTGCATTTTCGCTTCGATGTCCGCTTTGTCTTCACCTTTCAGCGAAGTTTCCAGCGCGGTCAGCGCAGACTCGATGGCAGTTTTGTCGTCAGCCGGCAGTTTATCGCCTGCTTCTTCAACCTGCTTGCGAGTGCTGTGCAGCAGATGGTCGCCCTGGTTACGGGTCTGTACCAGCTCTTCGAACTTACGGTCAGATTCGGCGTTAGCTTCCGCTTCGCGAACCATTTTCTGAATTTCTTCTTCATTCAGACCGGAAGACGCTTTGATGGTGATCTTCTGCTCTTTACCGCTGTTTTTGTCTTTCGCGGAGACGTGCAGGATACCGTCAGCATCGATGTCAAAGGTCACTTCGATCTGCGGCATGCCACGCGGCGCCGGGTTAATACCATCCAGGTTGAACTGACCCAGAGATTTGTTATCAGACGCGCGTTTACGCTCACCCTGCAGCACATGGATGGTAACCGCGGACTGGTTGTCTTCAGCGGTAGAGAACACCTGGCTGTGCTTGGTCGGGATAGTGGTGTTTTTGCTGATCAGCGCAGTCATCACGCCGCCCATGGTTTCGATACCCAGCGACAGCGGGGTCACGTCGAGCAGCAGAACGTCTTTCACATCACCGGTCAGTACACCGCCCTGAACGGCAGCGCCGATCGCCACGGCTTCGTCCGGGTTAACGTCTTTACGCGGTTCTTTACCAAAGAACTCGGCCACTTTCTTCTGCACCATCGGCATACGAGTCTGACCACCAACGAGGATGACGTCGTTGATATCGGAAACGGACAGACCGGCATCCTGCAGGGCTACTTTCAGCGGCTCGATGGAACGGTTAACCAGGTCTTCTACCAGGCTTTCCAGTTTCGCACGCGTCACTTTGATGTTCATGTGTTTCGGACCGGTCGCGTCTGCCGTGATGTACGGCAGGTTAACGTCGGTCTGCTGAGCAGAAGACAGTTCAATCTTCGCTTTCTCAGCGGCTTCTTTCAGGCGCTGCATCGCCAGCGGGTCGTTGCGCAGGTCAATGCCCTGATCTTTCTTAAATTCATCAACGAGGTAGTTGATCAGACGGGTATCGAAGTCTTCGCCGCCCAGGTGGGTATCACCGTTGGTCGCCAGTACTTCGAAGGTTTTTTCGCCATCAACTTCGTCGATTTCGATAATAGAGATATCGAAAGTACCACCACCGAGGTCGTAAACCGCGATCGTGCGGTTGCCCACTTCTTTATCCAGACCGTACGCCAGCGCGGCCGCGGTCGGTTCGTTGATGATACGTTTGACTTCCAGACCGGCGATACGGCCAGCATCTTTAGTTGCCTGACGCTGCGCATCGTTGAAGTAAGCCGGTACGGTGATAACCGCTTCAGTTACCGGTTCACCCAGGTAATCTTCAGCCGTTTTCTTCATTTTTTTCAGCACTTCAGCAGAGATCTGCGGCGGTGCAGTTTTGGTGCCCTTCACATCCAGCCATGCGTCGCCATTGTCTGCGGCAACAATTTTGTATGGCATGATAGAAACGTCACGCTGAACTTCTTCGTCCTGGAAGCGGCGGCCAATCAGGCGTTTAATCGCAAACAGGGTGTTTTGCGGGTTTGTCACTGCCTGACGTTTAGCCGGCTGACCAACCAGAGTTTCACCATCCTGGGTATAGGCAATGATAGAAGGCGTGGTGCGATCGCCTTCGGCGTTCTCCAGCACGCGTGCAGTAGTGCCATCCATAATCGCTACACAAGAGTTGGTAGTACCCAGGTCGATACCAATAATTTTACCCATCTAAACGTCTCCACTAAAAATTCGATCAACATGTGGTTGTGAACCTGTAATAAGGGCGAAACGTGCGGTTTCAACTGCCCAGACATCATTTTTTTTCAGGTTCTTCACTGCGGTTGACTACAAGATGGGGTCGCCCACCCCGGCATCAAGGGGCAAGCAGAAAAATTTTTTGTCGGAGGCCAGCCGACGCCCTCGCCCGCTGCCGTCGATGGCTTAGCAAACGATGTTGCCGGGCGGCAAAAAAGATGGCGAAACACCCATACAAGTAACGAATAAAAAAACCGAATATATTCATAATATCATTGACATAAAACGCAATACTTGTGCGCTAAAAGCCCCGTTTTCGCAGTGATAAGATCCCCGCCCTCGCACTTTACTTATTCAGGGGACAGATTAATGAAATCACTATTCCGGCTTTCAGCGGGGCTTATCCTTAGCGTGTCAGTTATTACCTCGGCGGCCGCCAACGACCATAAGATCCTCGGCGTGATAGCCATGCCGCGCAATGAGACCAACGATCTGACGCTGAAGCTCCCCGTCTGCCGGGTGGTCAAACGTCTTCAGCTCAGCGCCGAACGCGGCGATATTCAGCTCTCCGGAGCAACGGTCTACTTTAAGGCCAGCCACGGCGCCAGCCACACCCTGAACGTGCCCGCCGGGATCAAAGAGGGCCACACCACCGGCTGGATCTCCCTCAACAGCGATAACGACAACAAGCGCTGTGTGAAAAAAATCGCCTTCTCCGGCCACACGGTCAACTCCTCAGATATGGCCTCACTGAAAATTATCGGCGACGACTAACGTCGTCCCCTGCCCGAGAGAAAACGTTATGCATATTAACTATCTGGATGATGACGATCTCGCCTTTCTGCCTGAGTGCAGCGAGGCGCATCTGGAAGCGTTTACCCGTATTCTGACCCACGGGGAAAATGGCAAACCCCGTCTCTCCAGTACGCTGCTGCGCAACGAGACCTTTCTGTCTATGGAGGGCCACCCGGAGCGCTATCGCCGCAACTGGCAGTTGATCGCCGGCGAGCTACAGCATTTCGGCGGCGACAGCATCGCCAATACGCTGCGCCGCCATGGCAAATTTTATCGCGCCATCCTGCTGGATGTGTGTAAAAGGCTAAAGGCGAAGGTCGATAAACAGATGACGACGCCGCAGATCGAGCAACAGTTGTTGACGCATTTTCTGCAGCACAGCTGGAATAAGCTGGATGAGGAACAAAAAACGCAGTTTCTCGCCGCGGTGGAGTGCCGGAGTCATGAGCTGGAAAGCCTGCTGCCCCATCTGTTGAGGCGCCGCAAGCTGAGTGAAGGCGTTGCCCTGCTACTCGATGAGCGGTTAACCGCCATTCTGCGCACGCACGCCGCCGTGAGCGTCATCGGCCATGGCCTGGTACGCGGCGCCGGGCTGGGGGGGCCGCTTGGCGCCGCGCTGAACAGCGTGAAAGCGGTAAGCGGCAGCGCTTATCGGGTCACCATCCCCGCGGTTCTGCATATTGCCTGTTTACGACAAATGCTCCACTCGTCGTCGGGCGCAACTGAAATTGGTGAAAAATACCCCGCCAGATCATAGACAGCCTTTCCGCGCCTCATTATTATGCCGCGCCCCGCCGCCAAGTCGCGGGGTAATGCTTCCCTTTTAATGATAATTTTGAGGAATTATGGGCAACACTAAGTTGGCTAATCCGGCACCGCTGGGCCTTATGGGCTTCGGCATGACCACTATTCTGCTTAACCTGGCGAATAGCGGCCTGTTCGCATTCGATGTAGCTATCCTGGCGATGGGCATTTTTTACGGCGGCATTGCGCAAATTTTTGCCGGCCTGCTGGAATACAAAAAAGGCAACACCTTTGGCTTGACCGCTTTTACCTCCTACGGCAGCTTCTGGCTGACGCTGGTTGCTATTCTCCTGATGCCGAAAATGGGCCTGGCTGATGCGCCGAACGCGCACTTCCTCGGCATGTATCTCGGCCTGTGGGGTATTTTTACGTTGTTCATGTTCTTCGGTACGCTGAAAGCCGTACGCATGCTGCAGTTCGTGTTCCTGAGCCTGACGGTGCTGTTTGCGCTGCTGGCGATTGGTCATCTGCTGGATAACGAAGGCATCGTGAAAGTTGCCGGCTGGATCGGCCTGGTTTGCGGCGCCAGCGCCATTTACCTGGCGATGGGCGAAGTGCTGAACGAGCAGTTCGGCCGCACCGTGCTGCCGATCGGCGAACCGCGTTAATCTTCCGCCGCCGCCCTGTAACAGGGCGGCGGCTGGTCATCATCGGCAAACCTGCTTAGCGCTGCAGCTCCCCTTCCGGCAACCTCGCCGCCGTCAGCCCCTGACGCAGCCAGATACCTAATCCCAGCCCCATCAGCGACAAGGCCAGCACATACCAGGCCGGGGCCATCGGCGACACCCCCATCAGCATCGTGACGGCAATTGGCGTCAGGCCGCCAAAAATCGCGTACGACAGATTGTAGGAAAAGGAGATGCCGGTGAAGCGCACTTCCGCCGGGAAGGCCCGCACCATAACATAAGGCACCGCCCCCACCACGCCCACACAGAGTCCCACCGTGCCGTAGAGCAGAAACAGCCGCTGCGGGCTGGCGCCAGACAGGTGGTAAAACGCCCAGCTGGCAACCGCCAGCAGCAGGCTGCCGACGATAAAGGTGCGGCTGGCGCCGAAGCGGTCCGCCGCCAGCCCGGCGAGCAGACAGCCGATGCACAACATAATCGTGGCGATGCTGTTGGCCTGCAGGGTTATCGCCGGGGCGAAGCCATAGTGTTTCTGCAGCCAGACCGGCGACATCAGGATCACCACCACCACGCCTGCCGACAGCAGCCAGGTCAGCAGCATAGAGACCGCCACCGCCTTCTGGTGCTTGAGGACGACCGCTTTTACCGGCAGCTCCTGCGCCAGCGCTTTGCGCTGCTGCATCTCAAGAAAAATCGGCGTCTCCTGCAGCCAGCGGCGCAGATACATCGCCACCAGACCAAATACGCCTCCCAGCAGGAAGGGGATCCGCCAGCCGCCGTCGTGGATCCCCTGCGGCGTCAGGCTGGTGTTGATAAGCGTCGCTACCACCGATCCCAGCAGGATGCCTACGGTCAGGCCGGCCGTCAGCGTGCCGCAGGCGATACCAATGCGTTTTTCCGGAACATGCTCGGCGACAAACACCCAGGCGCCAGGCACCTCGCCGCCGATCGCCGCCCCCTGCAGAATACGCATCAACAGCAACAGCAGCGGCGCGACGATGCCCACCGAGCTGTAGGTCGGCAACAGACCAATCGCCAGGGTCGGCAGCGCCATCAGCAGGATGCTGAGGGTAAACATTTTCTTGCGGCCAACCAGATCGCCAAAATGGGCCATGATGATCCCCCCCAGCGGACGCGCCAGGTAACCGGCGGCGAAAATGCCAAAGGTCTGTACCTGGCGAAGCCATTCCGGAATATCCGCGGGGAAGAAGAGCTCGCCGACGACGGCGGCGAAGAAAACGAAGATGATAAAGTCATAAAACTCCAGCGCGCCGCCAAGGGCGGCCAGCGTCAGCGTTTTATAATCCTGGCGGTTGAGCGGTCGGTTTGCATATGACATAACGCGATTTCATCCTGAGGCGTGCAGCGTATTTTATAGTGTGTAAAGTAAACAGCACTATATCGTAAATAAAACGGCACACCATCAGCGATGCATGTTATGTCACAAATGCATCAAATTCAGGATAAAGTTTCGCGTCGGGCACTTTTGGGACGAAATGCTTCTACCACACGGCCATCGGTTTCCACATAAGGCCCCTCCAGCAACTGTACACAATAAGGTACACTTGCGAAAATACCGTGCACCAGCACGTTGCCGTCAGCATCTTTCACCCCTTCCAGGGTCTCCTGAATCGCTTTCGGTTGTCCGGGAAGATTGAGGATCAGCGCCTGCTTGCGGATCACCCCGACCTGCCGGGAAAGGATCGCCGTCGGCACAAAGTGTAGGCTAACCTGGCGCATTTGCTCGCCAAAGCCCGGCATCTCGCGATCGGCAACCGCCAGCGTGGCGTCGGGCGTCACATCGCGACGCGCCGGGCCGGTGCCGCCGGTGGTCAGCACCAGATGGCACCCCATCTCGTCAACCAGTTCGCACAGCGTTTGCTCAATAATGACCTGCTCATCCGGAATCAGGCGAGTCTGCAGTTCAAAAGGGGTGGTAAGGGCACGCGCCAGCCACTCTTCCAGTGCCGGGATGCCTTTGTCCTGATAGACGCCGCTGGAGGCGCGATCGGAAATGGAAACTAAGCCGATTCGTAAGGTATTCATGGTTATTCCGTTCAAACTGTGGCGTTAAACGAAATGATACACTGCTGCTGGCGGGACAGACAGTGTAATGTGGCCGACGGGCGTCGGCCACCTGCGGGATTACAGCAGTTCGCCGATCATTTTTTCCAGTTTTTCCTGGTCGATCGCAAACTTACGGATACCTTCCGCCAGTTTGTCTACCGCCATCGGATCCTGGTTATGCTGCCACAGGAACTCAGATTCGGTAATACGCTCCGGACGCGCTTTCACTTCACCGGTATACACCAGTTTACGCTCAACGGCGCCTTCGCTTTCGGACAGCTCTTTCAGCAGCGCCGGGGCGATGGTCAGGCGGTCACAGCCAGCCAGTTCCAGAATTTCGCCAACGTTACGGAAGCTGGCGCCCATCACCACGGTTTCATAACCGTGCTGCTTGTAGTACTCGTAGATTTCGCTGACGGAAACCACGCCCGGATCTTCTGCCGGCGCGTACTCTTTCTTATCGGTGTTGGCTTTGTACCAGTCGAGGATACGGCCAACGAACGGCGAAATCAGGAAGACGCCCGCTTCGGCGCAAGCGCGAGCCTGAGCGAAGGAGAACAGCAGCGTCAGGTTGCAGTTGATGCCCTCTTTTTCCAGCTGTTCAGCGGCGCGAATGCCCTGCCAGGTGGAAGCCAGCTTAATCAGAATACGATCGTTGCTGATGCCCGCGTCGTTATACAGCTTGATGATGCGCTTGGCTTTAGCGATAGACGCTTCGGTGTCGTAGGAGAGACGCGCATCCACTTCGGTGGAGATACGGCCCGGGATCAGTTTCAGAATTTCGAGACCGATGTTCACCGCCAGCTTGTCGGAAGCATCGAGGATCTGCTGCGCGCGATCGCTGCTCTGGCTACGAGCCCAGGCCACAGCGTCGTCAATCAGCTTACGGTACTCAGGGATCTGAGCCGCGCCGAGGATCAGGGAAGGGTTGGTGGTGGCATCCTGAGGCTGATACAGCTTCATTGCCGCAATATCTCCGGTGTCAGCGACGACAGTGGTGTACTGACGCAGAGAAGTTAATTTATCCGTCATGATATATTTCTCTTAAACAGCAGTTAAGGGGATGTAACCGGTCTGCCCAGATGATAACACGCTGCCGGGTCAGCGCAACCGCCGACGAGAGAAGAGCGCAGAGTGTGATAAACTATGCAGATTAATTTGCTGAAAGCGCAAGGATTGTCACTTAATTGGTAACGCTTACACTGGCGTGCAGGCATGGACAAGAGGATGTTTAATGCCTGATTTTCTCTCATTTATCAATGAAATACTCTGGGGCTCAGTGATGATTTATCTGCTACTGGGCGCCGGTATCTGGTTTAGCTGGCAAACCCGGGGTATTCAGTTCCGTTACGTGCGCAAATTTGGCCGCAGCCTGAAAAAAAGCCTGCACCCACAGCCGGGCGGTTTAACCTCCTTTCAGGCGCTCTGTACCAGCCTTGCTGCGCGAGTCGGCAGCGGCAATCTTGCCGGCGTCACGCTGGCTATCGCCGCCGGCGGGCCCGGAGCCGTATTCTGGATGTGGGTCTCCGCCCTGCTCGGCATGGCCAGCAGCTTCGCCGAATGTTCCCTTGCCCAGCTGTATAAAGAGCGCGATAGCCGCGGGCAGTTTCGCGGCGGTCCGGCCTGGTATATGGCGCGCGGGCTCGGCATGCGCTGGATGGGCGTTCTGTTTTCGATCCTCCTGCTGCTGGCCTATGGCTTTATCTTCAATACCGTACAGGCCAACTCCGTGGCCCATGCCCTGCGCTATGCGTTCGATCTGCCGGCGGCAGTCAGCGGCGGCGTGCTGGCCGTTGTCGTTCTGCTGGCCATCCGCCGTGGTTTACGCGGCGTGGCGCGCCTGATGCAGTGGATCGTCCCCATCATGGCGCTGCTGTGGATCGCCACCAGCCTGCTTATCGGCCTGTGGCATATCACCGCCCTGCCGACGATTTTCGCCACCATCTTTCGCTGCGCCTTCGGCTGGCAGGAAGCCGCCGCCGGCGCGGTGGGCTACACCATCAGCCAGGCGCTGACCAGCGGCTTTCAGCGCGGCATGTTCTCCAATGAAGCAGGAATGGGCTCTTCGCCTAACGCCGCCGCAGCCGCCGCCTCCTGGCCGCCGCACCCGGCGGCGCAGGGTATCGTGCAGATGATTGGCGTGTTTATCGATACCATCGTCATCTGTACCGCCAGCGCGATTATCGTCATGCTGGCGCCCCACCCCGACAATGAGTATACGCTCAACGGCATCCAGGCCCTGCAGCACGCGATGAGCATGCTGGTCGGGGGCTGGGGGGCGGGTTTTATCGCTTTCATCGTGCTGCTGTTCGCCTTTAGCTCTATCGTCGCCAACTACCTGTACGCGGAAAATAATCTGGTCTTTCTGCGTCTGGATAAGCCGCGCTATATCTGGGCGCTGCGGATACTTACCGTCCTGATGGTGCTGCTGGGAACCGTGGTTAGCCTGCCGGTCGTCTGGCAGAGCGCGGATATCATTATGGCGCTGATGGCGATGACCAACCTGACGGCCATCCTGCTGCTCTCCCCGACGGTGCGGATTATCGCCAGTGATTATCTGCGTCAGCGCCAGCTGGGCATTCAGCCCACTTTCGATGCGTCGCGCTATCCTGAGATTCACCAACAGCTGGCCCCGGGCGCGTGGAATGAACTGCCGCGCGAATAGCGCGGCAATCGCAGCTATCGATCCCACCATGCACTTTTTTTGTTAAAATTCGTCGAAATTACCTGCAAGGACTGGATATGCTGATTCTGATTTCACCTGCTAAAACACTCGATTATCAAAGCCCGCTGGCAACGACTCGCTATACCCAGCCCGAACTCCTCGAGTATTCTCAACAGCTTATCAGCATCGCCCGTCAGCTGACCGCGCCGCAAATCGGCAAGCTGATGAGCATCAGCGACAAGCTGGCGGATCTGAACGCCACCCGTTTCCACGACTGGCACCCTGACTTTACGCCGCAAAATGCCCGCCAGGCGATCCTCGCCTTTAAGGGCGATGTCTACACCGGCCTGCAGGCAGAGACGCTCACCGAGGACGACTTTGACTTCGCCCAGCGACACCTGCGCATGCTCTCCGGCCTGTATGGCGTGCTGCGTCCGCTGGACCTGATGCAGCCCTACCGCCTTGAGATGGGGATCCGTCTGGAAAACCCCCGCGGCAAAGATCTGTACCAGTTCTGGGGCGAGACCATTACCGAGAAGCTGAATCAGGCGCTGCAGGCTCAGGGCGACGATATCGTCATCAACCTGGCTTCCGATGAATATTTTAAATCGGTGAAAACGCAAAAATTGCAGGGCCAGCTGATCAAGCCGGTATTCCTCGATGAGAAGAACGGCAAATTCAAAGTGATCAGCTTCTATGCCAAGAAGGCCCGTGGCCTGATGAGTCGCTACATTATTGAAAACCGCTTAACCCAGCCGGAACAGCTGAAATCCTTTAATAGCGAAGGCTATTTCTTTGATGCGGAGGCGTCGGAGAAAGGCGAACTGGTGTTTAAACGCCACGAGCAGTAAGTAAACGGTCCCCCTACGGCGTTCGACGCAACAGGGGGACGGTAAGGATTTAGCCCATCATCAGCTTACGCAGCGCGGCGAAATCCGCCGGCAGGTTGTGAGACAGCAGCGGCAGGTCGGCGCGGTCGGCCAGCTCTTTCGGCAGCGGCAGGGTCTCCTGCAGGATCTCCTCCACGCTCTCTTTGAACTTCGCCGGATGGGCGGTGCCGAGGAACAGACCGTACTCTCCCGGCTGCAGCTGATCGCGCAGCGCGCGCCAGGCAATCGCCGCGTGCGGCTCAGAGATGTAGCCGATGGCCTTCAGCTCGCGCATTGCCGCTTTGGTGGTCTCATCATCGACCGCGGCATAGCCCAGCTCGCTGAGACGCCAGATTTTACGGCGGAACAGCTCTTCGACACGCGGCCAGTTGTTCGGCTGGCTGACGTCCATGGCGTTGGACAGCGTCGCCTGGGTGGCTTTTGGCGCCCACTCGCCGCCCTGCAGATAGCGCGGAACGGTGTCGTTGGCATTGGTGGCGGCGATAAAGCGTTTGATCGGCAGACCCAGCGACTTCGCCAGCAGACCGGCGGTCAGATCGCCGAAGTTGCCGCTCGGCACGGAAATCACCAGCTGATTGCGGGCTTCCTGCGGCAGCTGCGCCGCCGCTTCGAAGTAGTAGCAGATCTGCGCCAGCAGGCGGCTGATGTTAATGGAGTTCGCCGAGTTGAGCCCCAGCGTCGCCTTCAGTTCTTCATCGTCAAACGCCTGCTTCACCAGCGCCTGGCAGGCGTCGAAGTCGCCGTCAATCGCCACGGTTTCAATGTTGCCGCCGAGAGTACAGAACAGCTTCTCCTGCAGCGGGCTGATCTTGCCGCGCGGGTAGAGGATCACTACCTTAACGTTCGGCAGTCCGTAGAAAGCATGCGCCACCGCCGCCCCGGTATCGCCAGAGGTCGCCGTGAGGATGGTGACCGGCTTATCGCCCGCGATGTGGGTCAGCATCTGCGCCATAAAGCGGCCGCCGAAATCCTTGAACGCCAGCGTGGGGCCATGGAACAGCTCCAGACAGCCGACATCCTCCTGAACCTTGCTCACCGGCGCCGGAAACGCAAACGCCGCGCGGACCCGCTGCTGCAGGACATCCTGCGGGATCTCATCGCCGATAAAGGCGGATAAAATTTTGGCGCTGCGGGTGACAAAATCCTGCGCCAGCATGTCGTCGATTTCAGTCAGGCTGAATTCCGGCAGATCGTGCGGAAAGAACAGGCCCTGATGCTTGCCAAGTCCCTGGGTAACGGCCTGCGCAAAGCTGACCTGCTCATTGTGATCTTTTAAGTTATACAGTTTCATTGGTTATCCCACTACGCGTGCGCCCGCCGTGTCCAGCCGGCAAATATGAACAAAGCCTTCCTGATTCTGCAGATAGTGCGCGCCAAGCCAGTCGGCGACGCGCTGTGCGGTGTCCGGCTTATCGCACAACGCGAACAGCGTTGGGCCAGAGCCGGAGATGCCGCAAGCCTGGGCGCCCATCTCCATGGCCGCCTGACGCGCTTCGCTAAAGCCCGGCAGCAGTTTGGTTCGGTACGGTTCGGCAATCACATCTTTCATCAATTTTGCCGCCAGCTGCGGCTGGCGGGTGTAGCAGGCGTGAATAAAGCCCGCGAGGTGGCGACCATGGGCGATACAATCCTGACGGCGGTACTGCGCCGGCAGAATCGCCCGCGCTTCGGCGGTGGATACTTTAATCCCCGGATAGGCCAGCACCCACAGCCACTCATCAAACCCGGGCACCTGCTGGCTGATAATCCCGTTCTCTTCGATCATCAACTGCATACCGCCAAGATAGCACGGCGCCACGTTGTCGTAGTGAATGCTGCCGGAGATACGCCCTTCCATCTCCCCCATCAGCGCCAGCATGCGCGTCTCGTTCAGCGGCTTACCGCAAAACTCGTTCATCGCCACCAGCGCGGCGACCACCGAGCAGGCGCTGGAGCCCAGCCCGGAGCCAATCGGCATGTTTTTTTCCAGGGTCATCGCCACCGGCACCGTTTTACCGATCTCCCGGCAAAAGCTTTCCCAGCACTGGTAAACAATGTTCTCCTGCGGCGCCGTCGGCAGTTTGCTGGCGAAGCGTCCCAGATTCTGCAGGCTGAATTGCTCCGCCGCTTCGACAGTAACGTTGTCGCCCAGCAGCGTGCCATCGACCGGCGTGACCGCCGCGCCCAACACATCAAACCCGACGCTCATATTGGCACTGGAAGCCGGGGCATATACTTTGACCATCTTAAACTCCTAACTTCCAGGAAAGGGTGCGCAGCAGGTCGGCGAAAACACCGGCCGCCGTGACGTCGTTCCCGGCACCATAGCCGCGCAGCACCAGCGGCAATGGCTGATAATAGTGGCTGTAAAAGGCCAGCGCGTTCTCGCCATTTTTGACTTTGAACAGCGGATCGTTGCCGTCAACGGCGGCAATTTTCACCCGGCAGGTACCATCCTCTTCGATATTACCGACATAGCGCAAGACTTTACCTTCATCGCGCGCCTTAGCGATCCGCGAGGCGAACGCATCATCCAGCGACGGCAGGCGGGCCATAAAGGTCTCAACATCACCGCTGGCGTCGAAGTCCGCCGGCAGCGCCGACTCGACGATAATGTCCGACAGCTCCAGTTCACGTCCGGTCTCACGGGCCAGAATCAGCAGCTTACGCGCGACATCCACCCCGGATAAATCGTCGCGCGGATCCGGCTCGGTATACCCCATCTCACGGGCCATCGCCGTCGCCGCCGAGAAACTCACGCCCTCATCCAGCTTGCCGAAAATAAACGACAGTGAGCCGGAGAGGATCCCGGAGAAATGGCGCAGTTCATCGCCGGCGTTGAGCAGGTTCTGCAGGTTCTCAATCACCGGCAGGCCAGCGCCAACGTTAGTGTCATAGAGGAACTTGCGGCGCGAGCTGCTCGCGGCGTGGCGCAGCTGATGATAGTAATCCAGCGAAGAGGTATTGGCCTTTTTATTCGGCGTGACCACATGGAAACCTTCGCGCAGGAAGTCGGCGTACTGATCGGCGACCGCCTGGCTGGAGGTACAGTCGACGATCACCGGATTCAGCAGGTGGTACTCTTTTACCAGGCGGATCAGGCGGCCAAGATTAAAGGGTTCTTTCGCCTCCGCCAGCGACTCACTCCAGTTTTCCAGATTCAGACCATGCACGCTGGTCAGCAGCGCCTGAGAGTTGGCCACGCCGCAAACGCGCAGATCGATATGTTTGCTCTTCAGCCAACTCTGCTGGCGTTTGATTTGCTCCAGCAGCGCGCCGCCGACGCCGCCGACGCCAATGACGAACACTTCGATCACCTGGTCGGTGTTGAACAGCATCTGATGGGTCACGCGCACGCCGGTGGTGGCGTCGTCATTGCTGACCACCACCGAAATGGAGCGCTCGGATGAACCCTGGGCAATCGCCACGATATTGATATTGGCGCGGGCCAGCGCGGCAAAAAACTTTGCCGAGATACCGCGCAGAGTGCGCATTCCGTCGCCCACCACCGAGATAATAGCCAGACGCTCCATAATGGCCAGCGGCTCCAGCAGCCCCTCTTTCAGCTCGAGATAAAACTCATCTTCCATCGCCCGTTTAGCACGCGCACAGTCGCTCTGCGGCACGCAGAAACTGATGCTGTACTCGGAAGAGGATTGGGTGATCAGCACGACCGAGATGCCGGCGCGGGACATGGTGGCGAAGACGCGGGCCGCCATGCCGACCATGCCTTTCATCCCCGGCCCGGAGACGTTGAACATCGCCATGTTGTTGAGGTTAGAGATGCCTTTGACCGGCAGATCGTCCTCGTCGCGGCTGGCGCCGATGAGCGTTCCCGGCGCCTGCGGGTTGCCGGTATTTTTAATCAGACATGGGATTTGGAACTGGGCGATAGGGGCGATGGTGCGCGGGTGCAGCACTTTCGCGCCAAAGTAGGAGAGCTCCATCGCCTCCTGATAAGACATCGATTTCAGCAGACGCGCATCCGGCACCTGGCGCGGGTCGCAAGTGTACACGCCGTCGACATCGGTCCAGATTTCGCAGCAGTCGGCGCGCAGGCAGGCGGCCAGTACCGCAGCCGAATAGTCGGAGCCGTTGCGCCCCAGCACCACCAGCTCGCCCTTCTCATTGCCGGCGGTAAACCCGGCCATCAGGATCATATGGTCTGCCGGGATCTGGCTGGCGGCGATGCGGCGGGTGGATTCGGCGATATCGACCGTGGATTCCAGATAGTGGCCCACCGCGAGCAGTTTTTCCACCGGGTTAATCACACTGACTTTATGACCACGGGCTTCCAGCAGACCCGCCATGATGGCGATGGAGAGCTTTTCGCCTCGGCAGATCAGCGCGGCATTGACGCTGTCCGGGCACTGACCCAGCAGGCTGATACCGTGCAGGACATGCTTAATCTGAGCAAACTCCTGCTCAACAAAGGCTTTCAGCTGGGCGAGCGGGAAAGCGGGCTGGGCGTCGGCAAGGCCCTGAAGAAGTTCGGTAAAAATGCGTTCAGCGTCGGCAATATTGGGGAGGGCATCCTGGCCGCCAATGGTCTTTTCAATCATCGCTACCAGATGGTTGGTGATCTTCGCCGGGGCAGACAGGACGGTCGCTACCTGCCCCTGCCTGGCATTACTCTCCAGAATATCGGCAACCCGCAGAAACCGTTCCGCATTTGCCACTGATGTACCGCCGAACTTCAACACTCGCATGGTTCTTACCCCTTGATCTCTTGTCAAAAAAAAAGCCCGCACTGTTCAGGTGCGGGCTTTTTTCTGTGTTTCCTGTACGCGTCAGCCCGCACCGTTACCTGTGGTAATGGTGGTGGTGATAATGGTGGTAATCATGCCGATGCGATTCATGGATGTTGTGTACTCTGTATTTTTATCTGTCTGTGTGTCCTGCCTATATTGGTTAAAGTATCTGCCCTCTTAAGTCAATGAATTTCTCAATTAACCTCATTTCAGCGAGCTTACGTATTGCGCCACCCCGACAAGGAAAAACATCCAGATCGGCGGAACACCTCCCACAAAAACAGCACATACAACCATAATTAAAATATATGACAGAGCTTTATTCTGGAAGGTTTTTTTCAATATCATGCAGCAAACGATGCAACATTGCCGTGTCGCGCTGCTGCAGCAGCCCCATTCGTTGCGACAGCCAGTCGGCCAGTTTGGCATCATCCTCCACGCCCAGACGCGAAAGCAAGGCCAGGGCGCGCAGGCGCAACGCCTGCAGCTGATGATGGTCTGCCGCGGCGGCGGCGGGCGCCGGTTGTTGCATAAGCGATGCTAATTGATAGCAGTAGACCATCACCGACTGACCGAGGTTTAGCGAAGGATAATCCGCGGCCATCGGCACGCCGGTCAGCACATCGGCCAGGGCCAGCTCCTCATTGGTCAATCCGGCGTCTTCACGGCCAAATACCAGCGCGGTATGGGTCATCCAGTTCGCCTTCTCCTCCAGCAGCGGCAACAGCTGCTGCGGCGTAGCGTAATAGTGAAACCGCGCGCGACTGCGGGCGGTGGTGGCGACGGTAAAATCGACGTCGTGCAGCGCCTCGGCAAGGGTGGAATAGGTGGTGATGCCATCGAGGATGTCGCCTGAGCCGTGCGCCACCCAGCGTGCCGCCGGCGCCAGATGGGCTTCACTGTCCACGATCCGCAGATCGTGAAATCCCATGGTTTTCATCGCCCTGGCGGCGGCGCCGACGTTCTCGGCCCGGGCAGGACCGACTAAAATAATCGTTAAACGCATTGCGGTTTTTTTCTCTCTCTCAGGCGTTGTCGAGGCGCGGAGCCCCCCATTTTACGCGGTGAAAATTTACAAATTTGCAACAAAAATCACTAAAATTGCGTTTTCTTACCCATAAAAAAATCTAAACTGTTCTCAGGAGGCCATGACAAGGAGTATGTTAACAGAACCCATTTATCCATATGATGGGCAATGAAATTTCACCTGACGCATCGTTCCAGGCATTGGATTCACTGTATTTATTAATTTATCCACGCAACTAGTTGAGCCGGGTAAAGATTGTGACTATAAAGAGCATGACGATGCAATGATTTCACAAGACTGTTAACGTGCTACAATTGAACTTGATATATGTCAACGAAGCGTAGTTTTATTGGGTGTTCGGCCTCTCTTAGCCTGTTATGTTGCTGTTAAAATGGTTAGGATGTCAGCCGTTTTTGACACCGTCGGGTCCAGAGGGAAAGTACCCACGACCAAGCTAATGATGTTGTTGACGTTGATGGAAAGTGCATCAAGAACGCAATTACGTACTTTAGTCATGTTACGCCGCGCATGTTAATTTGCGACATGCAGCAGGCAGGTCAGGGACTTTGGTACTTCCTGTTTCGATTTAGTTGGCAATTTAGGTAGCAAACATGCAGACCCCGCACATTCTTATCGTTGAAGACGAGTTGGTAACACGCAACACGTTAAAAAGTATTTTCGAAGCAGAAGGTTACGATGTATTCGAAGCGACCGATGGCGCGGAAATGCATCAGATCCTGTCTGAAAATGATATCAACCTGGTGATCATGGATATCAACCTGCCGGGTAAAAATGGTCTTCTGCTGGCGCGCGAGCTGCGCGAGCAGGCTGACGTCGCGCTGATGTTCTTAACCGGTCGCGACAACGAAGTGGATAAGATCCTTGGCCTCGAAATCGGCGCTGACGACTATATCACTAAACCGTTTAACCCGCGTGAACTGACTATCCGCGCGCGCAACCTGCTCTCCCGTACCATGAACCTCGGTACCGTGAGCGAAGAGCGTCGCAGCGTGGAAAGCTACAAGTTCAACGGCTGGGAACTCGATATCAACAGCCGTTCCCTGGTCAGCCCGAACGGCGAACAGTACAAGCTGCCGCGCAGTGAATTCCGCGCGATGCTGCACTTCTGCGAAAACCCGGGCAAAATTCAGTCTCGTGCCGAGCTGCTGAAGAAAATGACCGGTCGCGAGCTGAAGCCGCATGACCGTACCGTTGACGTGACCATTCGTCGGATTCGTAAACACTTCGAATCCACTCCGGATACCCCGGAAATCATCGCTACCATTCACGGTGAAGGTTACCGTTTCTGTGGCGATCTGCAGGAATAATGCGATTTATTCCGCAGCCATGATGTGAAAACGGCGCCCCGAGGGCGCCGTTTTTTTATGCCGTCACTCTTTCCAGAGGCGCAGTTTGTCGTCATCGGCAGACGACGGCGGAGGCACACTGCCTTTCGGTAACGATAACGCATACCAGTCCACTCGCCGGGTCAAAAACATCAGGCTGCTTAGCGCCAGCACCAGCACCCCGGTACCCAACAGCAGCGCGCTGTCCTCGGAATGCAGCAGAAACCACATCACCCCGTCCAGCAGCAGCAGCGCCGCGACAAACAGCAGGCTGTTACGCCATCCCCTGAGCACCGCCTGGAGGTAGATCCCGTTCATCACCGCGCCGGACAGGCTGGCGGCCAGCCAGGCGGCGGTAAAGCCAATGTGCTCCGAAAGCGCCAGCAGCACCAGGTAAAACAGCACCAGCGATAAGCCCACCAGCACATATTGCATCGGATGCAGGGGGCGATGGGTCAGGCTTTCGAAAGCGAAAAAGGCCATAAACGTCAGCCCGATTAACAGGATGGCATATTTTGTCGCCCGGTCGGTTAGCTGGTACTGGTCGGCAAGCGACATGACATCGGCACTGAACGCCGGCAGGCGCGACCACGGGATCTCCATATCATCCTTGAAATAGCTGCCCATATCGTTGGCGAACCAGCTGCTTTGCCAGTGGGCGCGATAGCCGGCAGCATTCACTTCGCGTTTCGTTGGCAGGAAGCTGCCGAGAAAGCCGGGATGCGGCCAGTTACTGGTCAGCTGCAGCTCGCTGTTGCGCCCGAGTGGCGCCAGTGAAAATGCGCCCGTCCCGTTCAGATCGAGCGAAAAAGCGATCTCAAGCGACTTGTTGTCCTCCGCCAGCGCAGGCATCGGCATATGGATGCCCGCCCCATCGCCGCTGATCCCCAGCCCAGGCTCCACGCTTAATACGCTGCCGTTAACCTCCGGGGCATGGATGGCGCCAATGCCGCGGGCATCGCCGACGCTCACCACCAGCCGCGGCTGGCCCAGGGAGATATTCGTTTTTCGCAATGACGCCAGACGCAGCGGATCGAAGGTGGCCTTGATCTGCAGGGCGTTATGCCAGACCTGCCCGCTGTAGATGCCCACCCTCCTCGACTCCACGGTCTGTTTGCCGCTGACCGCCAGCGACTCCGGCAGCCAGTAGTACTCCCAGCTCCGCTGATATTCGACCTCTTTTTGGTTCTCCCTGCGGGTCAGCGTCTCGGTTACCGGAATAGCGATCAGCGGCCCGGCGAGTTTTTGCGGGCCGCTGGTGCTCTGTTCAATGGCATCCACAACCTCGCTGCGATAATCAGCCCGCTCATTGATGAGCTCCCTGACTATCATCAAAGGCAGAGATAACAGCACAATACAGCCTATTAACGTGGTGATTTTCCAGAATAACGGTGATTTCAACATAGCTTTCTCCCTATCGTGATGGCCTCACAATAGGGCGGTTGTGTGGGGGGAATTTGAAGCTATGTGAAGGGACGGTGAAGTCTCAGCGTGGCGACCACGCCGCCTTCGGGCCGATTGTGTAGACGGATATCGCCGTGATGCAGGCGCGCGACTTCACGAACAAAGGCCAGCCCAAGGCCGCTGCTCTTATGGTCGTCTTCACGCGGCAGCGAGTAGAACCGATCAAAGATCCGCGTCAGGGCATACTCCGGAATACCGCATCCGTTATCCGTTACGCTCAGTCGCACCTCTGCATTTCGTTTCTCTACTGCCAGGGCGATCTCGCCCCCCTGGGGGGTAAAATCAATCGCGTTGTCGAGCAGATTGCCCAGCGCCTGGGACAGCAGTTCGCCATCGCCATTGACCAGCATCCCACTCTCCTGCCAGCGCAGGGTGATGGCTTTCGCCGCCAGGGCGATGTCGCGCTCTTCCGCCAGGCGTTGGTATAGCGCATCTATCGACACCGGCTGCGGCTTTATTTCCAGCCGGCTTTCCAGTCGCGCCTGCTGGAGCAACCGCTCCACCAACAGCTGCATGCGAGTATTTTGCGTGAGGATATTCTCAGTAAACCGCGCCGCCACCGCAGGCGGCGGCTCTTCGCGCAGGATCTCCGCCGCACCGCGGATGGCCGCCAGCGGACTTTTCAGCTCGTGAGTCAGGTCATAGACATAGTTTTCGATGGCGTTTTTGCCTTCGAGCTTCACCCGCATGCTCTCCAGCGCCTGGGCCAGCTTACGCAGTTCGCTGCTGCCGACCTCCGGCAGCGGCAGCGGGCGGTCAGCTGTCACCGAGTCCGCATAGCGCACCAGCTTGCCGATAGAGAAATTGATCCACCAGACGACGCCGCAGCCAATCAACAGGGCAATGCCCAGCAGAGCGCCGCCGGCCCAAAGGATCCTCCGCTCGCTGCGCTGAATGACCGGCGTCATCGCCAGGTTGGGTTTACCGACGCTCAGCACGCCGATAATCCGCCCCTTATCCATCACCGGCGCGGCGATATACATCACCGAGCTGGCTTCATCATGCGGATCGCTGCGCGTACTGCGCGCGCCGTACTGGCCGCGCAGGGTGAGCCAGACGTCGTTCCAGCGTGAATAGTCCTGTCCTGTCGCCTCTCCGCTCGAGTCAAACACCACCTTACCCCGGGCATCGGTCAGATAGACGCGGTACTCATTCCGCACCTTTTTAATTCCGCCAATATTGGCGTTGAGCCGCTGCTGGTTGAGCTGGTGAAAGGCCTGCGCCAGCCTGCCCTGCTGCGGGTTTGCCGCCAGCAGGTCCTCACGCGCCAGCGCCGCCAGCAGGGTGGCGGTATCGTTGAGGGTCCCCTCCGTCGCCCGGCGCACGCCCGGCTTCACTTCCTGGACAAAGATCGACAGTACAAACCACGCGGCGATCGCGACGATAAGAAAATAGCCCAGCAGCAGGCGCATGCCGATGCGCATCAGCCGCGCCCCAGGCTGTAGCCCATCCCGCGATGGGTATTGATTGGCGCCACCTCAGGATTAACGACCCGCAGTTTAGCGCGCAGGGTTTTGATGTGGGTGTCGACGGTGCGGTCGAGGCTTTCCCAGGCATCGCTCCACACCAGCTCCATCAGCTGCTGGCGGGAGAAGACGCGACCGGGCGCGTGAAGCAGCGTTTTCAACAGCAGAAATTCATAGCGCGTCAGGTTCAGCGGCTGGCCGAACCAGCTTATCGACGCCGCCTGCTCGTCAAGCACAAACTCGCCGACGCGAACTACCGACGAAGGCGCGGCGAATTTTTGCAGCCGCCGCAGCACGCTGCGCACCCGCGCGCAGACTTCGCGCGGCGAAAACGGCTTGGCGATGTAATCGTCAGCGCCGATTTCCAGCCCCAGCAGCTTATCGACCTCGTCGCTCCGCGCCGTCAGAAACAGCACCGGCAGCGCCGGAAAGCGCGTCAGCAGGCGCCGACAGAGCTCGAAGCCGCTGATATCCGGCAAGCCGACGTCGAGGATGGCCACATCGGGCGCCTGATGCGCCGCCGCCTCCAGCGCGGGCAACCCGCGGTCAAAGACGGTGACCTGGAAGCCCTCCTGCTGGAGCATATAAACCAGGGTATCGGCGATACTCTGTTCATCCTCAACTAACCAAATCCGTGGCTGCTGCATGCGCGCTCCCGTTTATTTATTCCAGGGCATAATCGGCACGGCGCTGATGGCGTTCTTCGGCGAACCATCAACCACTTTATCCGAATAGGTCAGGTAGACCAGCGCATTGCGTTTCGCATCATAGAAGCGAACGACCTGTAGCTTTTTAAACACTAGCGAGGTGCGCTTCTGGAACACCACGTCGCCCTGGCTTTTGCCATTTTTGATTTTGTCCGTCAGCTCAATCGGCCCGACCTGCTGGCAGGAGATGGCCGCGTCAGAGGTATCTTCCGCCAGACCCAGTCCGCCTTTGATCCCGCCGGTCTTCGCCCGGCTGATATAGCAGGTCACGTTCTGCACATCCGGATCGTCAAAGGCTTCGACGACAATTTTGTGATCCGGCCCTAACCATTTGAAGACCGTATCCACGGAACCAATCTGCTCCGCCTGAGCAACCTGGCAGCCGGCCAGCAGCAGCAGGCCCATCGCAAACTTCTTGTATTTCATATTGTTACCATTCTTAAAAAATATAGCTGAGTGATTATCACGCACTTTGCGGAAAAGGTTTATAGATCACAGCTTTACAAAATTCTCGTTCAGATCCACGGACCTACCGCATTTAAAAGCAAAAAAAACACTGAATGCTAAAACATCAAAAAATGCTATTATCCGCTACTTTAATATCAGGCACCTGTGTTTAAGGATGGGGACATTTTATGGATCAAGCAGGGATTATTCGCGATCTCCTTAGCTGGCTGGAAGGTCACCTGGATCAGCCGCTTTCTCTGGACAATGTGGCGGCGAAGGCGGGTTATTCCAAGTGGCATTTGCAGCGAATGTTTAAGGATGTCACCGGCCATGCCATCGGTGCCTATATTCGCGCGCGCCGGTTGTCGAAATCAGCTGTCGCATTACGCCTTACCGCCCGTCCAATCCTTGATATTGCGCTGCAGTACCGTTTCGACTCCCAGCAGACCTTCACCCGGGCGTTTAAGAAGCAGTTCTCGCTGACGCCGGCGCTCTACCGCCGCTCGCCGGACTGGAGCTCGTTCGGTATGCGTCCGCCGCTGCGTCTTGGCGAGTTTACCCTGCCGAAACATGAATTTGTCGCCCTGCCCACGACTCAACTGCTGGGGGTAACCCAGAGCTATACCTGTAAGCTGGAGGAAATCTCCGACTTCCGCAACCAGATGCGGGTCCAGTTCTGGCGCGATTTCCTCGGCAACTCGCCGTCGATCCCCCCGGTGCTCTATGGGCTGCATGAACCGCGTCCGAGCCTGGAGAAAGACGATGAACAGGAAGTGTTCTATACCACCGCGCTGACGCCGGAGATGGCTAACGGCCACCTGCAGAACGCCCATCCGGTGACGCTGGAGGGCGGCGAGTATGTCATGTTTACGTATGAAGGGCTGGGTACCGGCCTGCAGGAATTCATCCTGACGGTCTACGGCACCTGCATGCCGATGCTGAACCTGACGCGTCGCAAGGGGCTGGATATTGAACGCTTCTATCCTGAAGATGAAAGCCGGGATCAGGCCACGCCGATTCAGTTGCGCTGCGAATATCTGATCCCGATCCGCCGCTAACGCTGCAGCTCGTCCATCGCGGGGGCGTCAAGATGCGAGACGTCGCCCGCCGTTTCCACCACCCAGCCGGAAGCCAGCCACGGGCTCTGCTGATAATCGACGCGCGAGATAGAGCAGTTGCGCAGGCGCAGACGACGCTCTGCGTACGCCGGCAGCCCTAAAATCGTGCTCACCAGGCAGCCCAGCGCGATACCATGACTCACCAGCAGCGGTCGACTACCGGCCGGTAATTCCAGACAGGCTGCCAGCGCCGCATGCATGCGTTCGCTAAGCTCCTGCATCGATTCGCCCTGAGGAATACGACCATCCGGCGTGCCGTTGACCAGCTGGCGGCGCCAGCCCTCTTCTTCTTCGCTGAGCGAGTCGATATGGCGCTTCTCCAGCACCCCCATATCCAGCTCGCGCAGGCGCGCATCGGCGATCACGCTGCAGCCGCAGGCTTCGGCGATAATCTCTGCTGTGCGGCGGGTTCGTCCCAGATCGCTGGTAATGATATGGGTGATCCCCAGCGTTCTGGCGCGCTCGCCAACCTGCCAGGCCTGGCGCTCACCGTGTGCGGTCAGCGGGCTGTCGGACTGACCCTGAATACGTCGCTCGGCGTTCCACTGCGTTTCACCGTGGCGAACAAGGTATACCTGTAACATGCTTTTTTTCCGTTCTGAACTCGTTATCGACCGCTTTCGGGCATTACCGCCTGCCCTGGGGGTGATTTAGAGTATACTGCGATGACGTTAGTTTATTCTGAGTTGTTTTGATTATGCACCATGTTGTCTCAGCGACCACTAATCCCGCCAAAATTCAGGCAATTCTGCAGGCTTTTGACGAGATTTTCGGCGAAGGATCCTGCCACATTGAGTCCGTATCCGTCGAGAGCGGCGTGCCGGAACAGCCCTTCGGCAGCGAGGAAACGCGCGCTGGCGCACGAAATCGCGTCGCCAATGCGCGCCTCGCCCAGCCCCATGCCGATTTCTGGGTCGCCATCGAAGCCGGAATTGACGATGGCAGTACCTTTAGCTGGGTGGTCATCGAAAGCGCCAGCCAGCGCGGAGAAGCGCGCTCAGCCACGCTGCCGTTGCCTGACGTTATTCTTGAGCAGGTTCGCGCTGGCGAAGCCCTCGGGCCGGTCATGTCGCAGTATACCGGCATCGATCAGATCGGTCGTAAAGAGGGGGCGATTGGGGTTTTCACCGGCGGCAAATTAACCCGCAGCAGCGTTTACCATCAGGCGGTCGTGCTGGCGTTAAGCCCGTTCCACAACGCTATTTATCGCTAGCCAGCAGCGTCTGCTCCAGCCACTGGCGCAGCTCAACCGGCGCCGACTTCAGGCTGTTCGACCCGCGGGTAATGGTCGCAATGCCGGCGCCGAGCTCATTTTTCAGCTCGCGCTGGCTCATCTCGCCGCGCAGCAGCTCTTCGATAATGCGCACCCGGGTTCCCAGCGCTTCGCGCTCATCAGGGGTTAGCATTAGCTGCAGCAGCGGCAAATGCAGATCCTGCGCATAGGCCTGCTGTAGCAGCGCCACAAAGCGCAGCCACTCCTGATGACGTTGTTCGGCAACGGCCGCGGAATAGGGAGATTGTTGGGTCATATCGCGCCACCATATTGAGACGGGCAGCTTACGCTGCCCGTCGAATGTACTCTTCAACGAGTACAAAGCATAACATACTTCCCGGCGATCAGTAACGCTGCCGCCACTCCGCATCGCTGAAGAGCTTATCCTGCTGTCCCATAAAGTAGCGGTAGTAGGCGTCATAGGAGAGGACATTCTTCACGTAGCCGCGGGTTTCCGAGAACGGAATACTCTCGACAAACGCCACGGCGTCGATCCGTCCGGCGCTGTTCCCCTGCCAGGTGCGTACCCGACCCGGCCCGGCGTTATAGGCCGCCGAGGCGTAGATGCGGTTATTGCCGAACTGCTGGTAAACGTACTGCAGATAGCTGGTGCCGATGTTGATGTTGGTTTCCGGATCCAATAGCTGCGACGGGCCGCTGTAGCCGGGAATGCGGAACATGCTGACGGTATGCGTCGCGGTGCCCGGCATAATCTGCATCAGCCCGCTGGCGCCGACCGGCGAGCGCACTTTCGGGTTCCAGGCGCTCTCCTGGCGGGCAATGGCCATCGCGTAGCTCTGCGGAATATCTTTACCGCTGATATAGCGGGCAAACAGATCGTTATAGGCCAGCGGGAAGCGCTCCTCCAGCTGATCCCACAGCTTGCCGGCGATCGTCGCCTGGACGCTCAGATCCCACCAGTGCTGATCGAAGGCATAGCGCGCCAGCTGCGCCTGCTGAGATTTCGTGCGGCTGGTGACCAGATTCGCCCATTCGGTGCGCGCGGTGTTATCCATATTCCAGTACATCAGCTCGCGTACCCGGGCCATCTCCGGACCGGAAGCCAGCGCCGGATCGAGCGTGCCAGTCGCTTTATCGATGCGGAAGGTATACTCCTCGCCGAGACGCTGTGCGGCGACCATCGGGTAGAAACCGCGCTGCTGCATCAACGACCGGAGGATCGCCTGCGCCTCCTCGTCCCTGCCGCGCTCCAGCAACAGATCCGCCTGCCAGTAGCGCCATTCGTCTTTCTCTTTCGCCTCCATCGGCAGGCGCGCCAGCCAGGTATTCAGGCCATGGCGATCGCCCGTCCCCAGCGCCATCCGCACCCGCCGCTCCACCAGCGGCGTGGACTGCGATCGCATAATCGCATCGTCGCGCCAGATGGCCTGCTCTTCGGTCACATCGTTCCCCATCAGGCGCCAGGCGACAATATCGCGTAGCTCCTGGGTCTGATCCTCATTGAGCTGCTGGGCCTGCACCAGCGAAGGGATCATCAAACGGGCATTTTCCACATCCTGACGGGCGACGCTGGCGAAGGCGACGGCGGCCATCTGGCGGGTAAAGTCCGTCGCCCCGGTGGTGCGGGCAAAGGTCAGGACGCTGTTAGGATCGTTAGCCAGAGCGACCACGGCGCTGGCGATGCTCTGGTAGTTGGCGGGCATCTGCTGGGCCAGCGATTTCACCAGCCCGATATTGCCGGCCTTCATCGCCAGGCGGATCCGTTCGAGATAAGCCAGCGGATCCTGCTGGCCGGAGTCGCGCCAGGCGCTGAACAGCGGTTCACAGGCGCCGGGCTGGTTCTTGCCCGTCAGCCAGAGGTCTTTCGCTCCGCTCCAGGCCTCCTGCGACTGCCCCACGCTCAGTTTGGCGTAGTAGTAGTTGCACTGCGCCTCGGTGCTGGTCGGCTTATCGGGACTAAACGCCAGCAAGCCGCGCCAGTCGCTGCGCCGGGCCAGTTCATTCACGAAGCGCGAACGTAATGAACGCGCGGGGGGCAGCGTCGGGTTGGCGTCAATAAAGTTTTTCACCACCAGCGCCGGCTGGTTCATCAGATCGTCGGTAATCTGCCGGTACTGCAAATAGGGATACAGGGGATAGGTGCTTAACGTGGGCATCAGCTGGTCAACCACATCCATCTGCCGGTTATCCCACGCCTGCTTAATTTGTGCGTAGCGGCTGCGCTGTTCATCCAGTGAATCCGCATGCGCCAGCTGACTCAACGCCAACAGACCAACGCTGGCAGCCAAAAGATGCCACGCCATTTTTTTGGCTTTTTCCACAAGCTCTTCCTCTTTCAGGTGCATTTTCGCAGCATCGTGCCGCTTAAAAGCCCCTGCCGGTTCGGCAGGCGGCTTTACTTATGCTAATCAGACAACGCTAAACGCGCCATGTCCTGAACATTTTTTTACGCTTCTGTGAATCCTGTCGCCTCGCTGGGATTAGCGCGCGAAAAAGGCTACACTTCGGCTTTGAACTATCTATCAAAATAGAAAGAGGCGAAGTCCAACGTGGCTCAATTCGTTTATACCATGCATCGTGTCGGCAAAGTGGTTCCGCCGAAACGTCATATTTTGAAAAATATCTCCCTCAGCTTTTTCCCTGGCGCAAAAATCGGTGTGCTCGGTCTGAACGGCGCCGGTAAATCTACCCTGCTGCGCATCATGGCCGGTATCGACACCGAGATCGAAGGTGAAGCGCGTCCACAGCCTGGCATTAAAATCGGCTACCTGCCGCAGGAGCCGCAGCTCAACCCGGAGCACACCGTGCGCGAGTCCGTTGAAGAAGCGGTCGCCGAAGTGGTTAACGCGCTGAAGGGTCTGGACGAAGTCTATGCCAAATACGCCGAGCCGGATGCAGACTTCGATAAGCTTGCCGCACAGCAAGGTAAGTTCGAAGAGATTATCCAGGCGCACGACGGCCACAATCTGAACGTACAGCTGGAGCGCGCGGCCGACGCCCTGCGCCTGCCGGACTGGGATGCGAAAATCGCCAATCTTTCCGGTGGTGAACGCCGCCGCGTCGCGCTGTGCCGCCTGCTGCTGGAAAAACCAGACATGCTGCTGCTCGACGAACCGACCAACCACCTGGACGCCGAGTCCGTCGCCTGGCTGGAACGCTTCCTGCACGACTTCGAAGGCACCGTGGTGGCAATTACCCACGACCGTTACTTCCTCGATAACGTCGCCGGTTGGATCCTCGAACTTGACCGCGGCGAAGGTATTCCGTGGGAAGGCAACTACTCCTCCTGGCTGGAGCAGAAAGATCAGCGTCTGGCGCAGGAAGCCTCTCAGGAAGCCGCGCGTCGCAAATCCATCGAGAAAGAGCTCGAGTGGGTTCGCCAGGGCGCGAAAGGCCGTCAGTCCAAGGGCAAAGCCCGTCTGGCGCGCTTTGAAGAGCTCAACAACGTTGAATACCAGAAACGTAACGAGACCAACGAACTGTTCATTCCGCCAGGCGCGCGTCTGGGCGATAAAGTTCTGGAAGTCAGCAACTTGCGTAAATCCTACGGCGACCGCGTGCTGATCGACGATCTGAGCTTCTCGGTACCGAAGGGCGCTATCGTCGGCATCATCGGCCCGAACGGCGCGGGTAAATCAACGCTGTTCCGCATGATGTCCGGCCAGGAACAGCCAGATTCCGGCACCATCACCCTAGGCGAAACCGTTAAGCTGGCCTCCGTCGATCAGTTCCGCGACGCGATGGACAACAGCAAGACCGTGTGGGAAGAGGTCTCCGGTGGCCTGGATATCATGAAGATCGGCAACACCGAGATGCCGAGCCGCGCCTACGTGGGCCGCTTTAACTTCAAAGGCGTAGACCAGGGCAAACGCGTTGGCGAACTGTCCGGCGGTGAACGCGGTCGTCTGCACCTGGCGAAGCTGCTGCAGGTTGGCGGTAACGTACTGCTGCTCGATGAACCGACCAACGACCTGGATATCGAAACCCTGCGCGCGCTGGAAAACGCCCTGCTGGAGTTCCCGGGCTGCGCGATGGTTATCTCGCACGACCGTTGGTTCCTTGACCGTATCGCCACCCACATTCTGGATTACCAGGATGAAGGTAAGGTGGAGTTCTTTGAAGGTAACTTTACCGAGTACGAAGAGTACAAGAAACGCACCCTCGGCGCCGACGCGCTGGAGCCGAAGCGAATCAAGTACAAACGTATCTCAAAATAAAATGCAAAAAGGCAACGCAAGTTGCCTTTTTTAATGTTTGCTCCCTCTCCCACCGGGAGAGGGCCGGGGTGAGGGCATCAGCCCGCAGAGGATCTACCCCTGCTCCCCCATCAGCTGCTTCACCAGCTCGACGCAGCGCAGGAAGCGCGTATCGTAGTCCGACTCCTTAACATGGACGAACTCGATCTCATTCTCTTTCAGCAGCGACACCAGCAGCGACTGAAACTCTTTACGATCCACCGAACTCCCAAGGCTGCGTAACCCATCGGCCACCCACGGGGTATTGTTCTCCAGCAGGATCACCAGATCGAAGCGGTATTCATCAATCAGCGCCTGCACGAACGGGTGCTCTCGCCCCTCGTACTTCAGGCAGAACGCCTGAGTGCTGACGAAGTCGGTATCGATAAACGCCACCTTGTTGGCATATTTCACTGCGAAATCAATATACTGGGCATGCCCGAGGGCTATTTTATCGTAATCCGAATACTGGAGCGCCATCTCATCGCCGCCGAGATGCGAAAAGACATAATCCCGGCCATATTCCCAGGCGCTGGTGGTATTGAAGATATTGGCAAGCTTATTGACCAGCGTTGATTTCCCGCTCGACTCGCCGCCGAGGATCGCCACCGTCCGCACAAAGAACGGTTTCACTTCCGTCGGAATATATTCCCAGTAACGGAACGGGTTCTCGCGGATCTGGCCGCCGCTAATATTCATAAAGGTCCGCTTAGGATCGATAAGCACCGTCTCGATCCCCAGATGCTCAAGGTACTGCGGCGCATCGGCCTCTTCCGAGGTATAGATCCGGTTCGGCTCGATCCCTTTTTCGCTCATAAAAGCGCGGATCCCATGACTCCACACATCCCAGCCGTGCGGATAGGGTTCCATCCCCTCTTCATTGAAGGCATGGATGCGAATATTCTTCTGATATTTAAAGGTTTGTAGCAGCCAGCGCAGGCGGTCAGGCACCGTCGGCTGCTGTGACATGGCGCTCTCTTCAAACAGCTCGCGGTCGCGAGTGTCGTCATAGCCCATGATGATATGCAGCTCATCGACCTGGCTACAGGCGCGTTGAATCAAATAGATGTGCCCGGTATGCAGCGGGTAAAATTTACCAAACACCACGCCGACGCTTTTCTGTCGGCGGGGAAACTCCAGCCCGAGGAAACGATGCAGCGCTTCTAGCTTCTGCGCGCTCGGGCTTTTGATTTTGGCATTCAACAGTTGGCTGAGATACCCTTTGGTCATCCCGCTGGCTTCCGCCACCTGCTGCAGGGTACAGCCTTTCTGCTTTATGGCGCTTTTTAAATAGTCAAATGACGACATCGCTAATCTCCTTTTAACTTATTATAAGTCGTCAAAAACGCTTAGCGCGTCTGAAAGCTTTTTCACACCAAAGATTTGCATGCCTTCCGGCACTTTTTTCGGCACATTGGCCGCCGGGACGATGGCGCGGCGGAAGCCATGCTTCGCCGCTTCGGAGATACGCTCCTGTCCGCTCGGCACCGGGCGAATTTCGCCAGCCAACCCCACTTCGCCAAAGACCACCAGGTCCTGCGGCAGCGGGCGATCGCGCAAGCTGGAGACCATCGCCAGCAGCAGCGCCAGATCGGCGCTGGTTTCCGTGACCTTCACCCCACCGACCACGTTGACGAAAACGTCCTGATCGGCCATCTGCAGGCCGCCGTGGCGATGCAGCACCGCCAGCAGGATCGCCAGACGGTTCTGTTCCAGCCCCACCGCCACGCGGCGCGGGTTGGACATCATCGAGTGATCCACCAGCGCCTGGATCTCCACCAGCAGCGGGCGGGTCCCTTCCCAGACCACCATCACCGAGCTGCCGGAGGTGATTTCATCTCCCCGGCTGAGGAAGATAGCGGATGGGTTGCTCACTTCGCGCAGCCCCTGCTCGGTCATAGCGAAGACGCCCAGCTCGTTCACCGCGCCAAAGCGGTTTTTGTGGCTGCGCAGAGTGCGGAAGCGGGAGTCGGCATCGCCGTCCAGCAGCACCGAGCAGTCAATACAGTGCTCCAGCACCTTCGGGCCGGCCAGCGAACCGTCTTTGGTGACGTGGCCGACCATGACGATCGCCACGCCGCGTGTTTTGGCAAAGCGCGTCAGGTAGGCCGCCGTTTCACGTACCTGGGCGACGCTGCCCGGCGACGACTGAACGTCGGCCATATGCATCACCTGGATAGAGTCGATCACCATCAGCTGCGGTTTTTCTTCCTCGGCAATCTGACAGATCTGCTCAATGCTGGTTTCCGACAGCATGTTCAGGTTCGCCGTCGGCAGCCCAAGGCGATGGGCGCGCATCGCCACCTGCTGAAGGGACTCCTCCCCGGTGACGTACAGGGTTTTCATCCCTTCCGCCAGCTTGCACAACGTCTGCAGCAGCAGCGTCGATTTCCCCGCGCCGGGGTTACCGCCAATCAGGATCGCGCTGCCCGGCACCACGCCGCCGCCGAGTACGCGGTCGAACTCTTTAAACCCGGTGGAGAAACGCGGCAGCGCCTCCAGGCTGATGTCTGACAGCTTCTGCACCTTCGAGACGCCGGCGTGACCGGCGTAGCCTGACAAACGCTCGTTTCTCGCCACCTGCGGCGACGCGGCGATGCGCATCTCGGTGATGGTATTCCAGGCATGGCAGGCGCTGCACTGCCCCTGCCAGCGCGGGTAATCCGCACCACATTCATTACAGACAAATGCGCGTTTTGGAGCTTTCGCCACGTTTACCTCTTACTTTTGGTTCATGCTGCCCGAGAGAATACAGAATACCCCCATCAGGTCAGCGTGGCGGATAGTCACTTCCGCCTGTTCATTCACTTTAGGCTTAGCATGATACGCGATGCCAAGCCCGGCAGCCTTAATCATCGGCAGGTCGTTGGCGCCATCGCCGATGGCCACGGTCTGCGCCGTTGGGATCGCATACTTTTCCGCCAGCTTGCGCAGCGTATTGGCTTTGTATTTGGCATCGACGATATCGCCGAGCACGTTGCCGGTGAGCTTGCCGTCGCGGATCTCCAGTTCGTTGGCGAACACCGCGTCGAGATGCAGCTTATCGCGCAGATACTCGGCGAAGAAGGTGAAGCCGCCGGAGGCGATCGCCACCTTCCAGCCCAGCGTTTCCAGCTTGAGCACCAGCTGCGCCAGGCCCGGCATCAGCGGCAGCGCGTCGCGAACCTGCAGCAGAATGCTGGCATCAGCGTCTTTCAGCGTCGCCACGCGCTGGCGCAGGCTGGCGGTGAAGTCCAGCTCCCCGCGCATCGCCCGCTCGGTCACTTCCGACACCAGCTCGCCGGTGCCGGCCAGTTTCGCGATCTCATCGATGCATTCGATCTGGATCGCCGTGGAGTCCATATCCATCACCAGCAGTCCCGGGGTGCGCAGATGAGGGATTTTACCCAATGGCGCGACGTCCAGCCCCGCCTCATGCGCCAGCCGCGTCGCACGGGGGGTCAGCGAACCGGCCAGGCGGATCACCTGGTAATCCTCGACCACCCAGGAGGCGACGATCACTAACGCGGCGCCCAGCTCACGCTGCCAGTCCGTCAGACGGCGTTTATCCAGCCCACGCCCGTACAGCAGCCAGCCGCTGCGCCCGGCGTGATAATCCAGCGGCATGACCTCGTCACCGCTCAGGGAAAGCGGCAACCCAGGCCACAGGGAAACGTCTTCAGGCAGGTCGCACCAGGTCAAACTGTTAGGCATTACGGCTCCACATCTCTTCATTCAGGCGAGGAAAATAACGCATGAGGCTACCTTGTAACCAGCGCTTCTGGCAACATTAAGCTGCAAATTTTCAAAGGTGGAATATGGTTCGCGCAAAACTGAAATTCCGGCTGCATCGTGCGGTCATTGTCCTTATCTGTCTCGCCCTGCTCGTCGCGCTGATGCAGGGCGCCTCGTGGTTCAGTCAGAACAGTCAGAAACAACGCAATCCGCAGCTGGAAGAGCTGGCCCGCACGCTGGCGCAGCAGGTGGTGCTGAATCTTGCGCCGCTGATGCGCAGCGAGACGCCGGACGAAAAGCGCATCAATCAGCTGTTGACGCAGCTCACCCACAACAGCCGCGTACTGGACGCCGGGGTATATGACGACCAGGGCGACCTGGTGGCGCGCTCTGGCGAAAGCGTCGAGGTTCGCGACCGGCTGGCGCTGGATGGTAAGAAAGCCGGCGGCTACTTCAACCAGCAGATTGTCGAGCCGGTGCCGGGAAAAAACGGTCCGCTGGGCTACCTGCGTCTGACCCTCGATACCCATACGCTGGCGACCGAGGCGAAGCAGGTGGATAATACCACCAATATCTTACGCCTGATGCTGTTGCTGTCCCTGGCCATCGGCGTGGTACTGACCCGCACGCTGCTGCAGGGCAAACGCACCCGCTGGCAGCAATCGCCCTTCCTGCTCACCGCCAACAAGCCGGTTGAGGATGAAGACGATGAAAAGAAAGGAAATCTATAATGTCCACACTGCGCCTCCTGCTTTCTGACTCTTACGATCCGTGGTTCAACCTGGCGGTCGAGGAGTGCATTTTCCGCCAGATGCCCGCCACCCAGCGGGTGCTGTTCCTGTGGCGCAATGCCGATACCGTGGTCATCGGCCGCGCGCAGAACCCGTGGAAGGAGTGTAATACCCGCCGCATGGAGGAAGATCATGTGCGGCTGGCCCGTCGCAGCAGCGGCGGCGGCGCGGTATTCCACGACCTCGGCAATACCTGCTTTACCTTTATGGCAGGCAAACCGGAGTACGACAAAACTGTCTCCACCGCTATTGTGCTGGCGGCGCTCAATTCACTTGGCGTAACCGCCGACGCCTCCGGGCGCAACGATCTGGTGGTCAAAACCGACAGCGGCGACCGCAAAGTCTCCGGCTCCGCCTATCGTGAAACCATGGACCGCGGTTTTCACCACGGCACCCTGCTGCTCAACGCCGATCTAAGCCGTCTCGCCAACTACCTCAACCCGGACCAGAAAAAGCTGCAGGCTAAAGGCATTACCTCGGTGCGCGGGCGGGTGGCGAACCTGGTTGAGCTGCTGCCGGGCATTACCCATCAGCAAGTTTGCGAGGCGATCCAGGAGGCGTTCTTCAGCCATTACGGCGAACGGGTAGACGCCGAGGTGATCTCCCCGGACAACACGCCGGACCTGCCGAACTTTGCCGACACTTTCGCTCGCCAGAGCAGCTGGGAGTGGAACTTCGGCCAGGCGCCTGCCTTTTCCCACCTGCTGGACGAGCGCTTCCCCTGGGGCGGCGTCGAGCTGCATTTTGACGTTGAGAAGGGCCATATCACCCGCGCGCAGGCCTTTACCGATAGCCTGAATCCGGCGCCGCTGGAGGCGCTGGCGGAACGCTTAATCGGCTGTCAGTATCGGGCTGAGGTTTTGCAGCAGCAGTGTGAGGCGCTAATGGAGGACTTCCCGGAGCAGGAAGCGGAACTCAAAGCGCTGTCGGTGTGGATTGCCGGCGCGGTACGCTAAAAAAAGCCCGCTGGCGTAGCGCTTAGCGGGCCTGGAAAACCGCAGGCCGGGTCAGGCGAAGCCGCCGCCCGGCACAACAGCTTTTACTCTTTATCGCCCAGCAGCACGGATTCCAGCGCGATTTTAATCATGTCGTTGAACGTGGTCTGACGCTCTGCGGCAGTGGTCTGCTCGTGGGTACGAATATGGTCAGACACGGTGCAGATGGTCAGCGCTTTCGCCCCGAATTCCGCCGCCACGCCGTAGATACCCGCCGCTTCCATTTCCACGCCCAGGATGCCGTATTTTTCCATCACGTCGAACATGGACGGGTCCGGGGTATAGAACAGGTCTGCAGAGAAGATGTTGCCGACGCGCGCGTCAACGCCCAGCGCTTTCGCCGCGTCTACCGCGTTACGCACCATGCCGAAATCGGCAATCGCCGCGAAGTCGTGGTCTTTAAAACGCAGACGGTTCACTTTGGAGTCGGTGCAGGCGCCCATACCGATCACCACGTCGCGCAGTTTGACGTCTTCGCGCACCGCGCCGCAGGAGCCGACGCGGATGATTTTCTTGACGCCGAAATCGGTGATCAGCTCTTTGGTGTAGATAGAGCAGGACGGAATACCCATCCCGTGGCCCATGACG
Organism: Klebsiella sp. GB_Kp056; assembly: GCF_040064755.1. Classification (NCBI taxonomy): domain Bacteria; kingdom Pseudomonadati; phylum Pseudomonadota; class Gammaproteobacteria; order Enterobacterales; family Enterobacteriaceae; genus Klebsiella; species Klebsiella sp. GB_Kp056. Next base: position 54,905 of record NZ_JBEAJA010000049.1, read on the forward strand.
GAGATTTTGCGGCCTTTATAGGTGCCGGTGAAGCCCAGCATGCCGCGCACGTTGTTCACTTCACGCACGTCTTCGAGAAAGGTTTCTGCAATGTGCTTGGCGCGCAGCGGGTCGCCCGGCATCAAGACTACGTCGGCGAAATCGCCCATTTCTGCGTTAATGTGAGGAGTTGCCATCTTCAGTTCCTTTTACATTGTTGTTTTTGCCGGGCGGCGGCTACGCCTGACCCGGCCGACAAAACCGTAGGCCCGGATCGCTGAGCGCCACCGGGCAATTGCATCACAGCATGTTTTTACCGTACGCCATTGGCGAGGTACCAAAGTATGTCGCCAACGTCTGGCCGATGTCCGCGAAAGTTTCGCGGTGGCCTAACGATCCTGGTTTCACTTTCGGGCCGTACACCAGCACCGGAATATGCTCGCGGGTGTGGTCGGTACCGGTCCAGGTCGGGTCGCAGCCGTGGTCGGCGGTGAGGATCAGGATGTCGTCTTCCCCTACCAGCTCCATCAGCTCCGGCAGACGGCGGTCGAACAGTTCCAGACCCGCCGCGTAGCCGGCGACATCGCGACGGTGACCCCAAGAGGAGTCAAAGTCGACGAAGTTGGTGAAGACGATAGTCTCGTCGCCGGCTTCCTTCATCTCTTTGATGGTCGCGTCGAACAGCGCGTCCAGACCGGTGGCTTTCACTTTTTTGGTGATGCCGCAGTTTGCGTAGATGTCCGCTATCTTACCGACAGACACCACGTGGCCGTTCTTCTCGTCAACCAGCTTCTGCAGCACGGTCGGCGCCGGCGGTTCGACCGCCAGATCGTGACGGTTGCCGGTACGCTGGAAGTTACCGGCTTTATCGCCGATAAACGGACGAGCGATGACGCGGCCAATGTTGTAGCCGCCTTCGGTCAGCTCTTCACGGGCGATTTCGCACAGCTCATACAGCTTGTCGAGGCCAAAGGTCTCTTCGTGACAGGCGATCTGGAACACGGAGTCAGCGGAGGTATAGAAAATCGGTTTCCCGGTTTTCATATGCTCTTCGCCGAGCTGATCGAGGATCACCGTCCCGGAAGAGTGGCAGTTGCCGAGGTAGCCCGGCAGGTTGGCGCGTTTCACTAGCTTATCCAGCAGCTCCTGCGGGAAGCTGTTTTCATGATCGCTGAAGTAGCCCCAGTCAAACAGCACCGGCACGCCGGCGATTTCCCAGTGGCCGGACGGCGTATCTTTACCAGAAGAGAGTTCATGCGCCCAGGCCCAGGCGCCAATCACTTCGGCATTGCCATTCATTCCGGCGGCAATTTTACCGGTAGAGCCTTCATGCGCTTTCACCAGCCCCAGACGGGTCAGGTTCGGTAAATTCAGCGGGCCTTTGCGGCCGTGGTCAGCCTCGCCTTTGGCGCAGGCTTCCGCAATGTGGCCCAGGGTATCGGCGCCGACGTCGCCAAAGCGGTCTGCGTCTTCCGTTGCGCCAATCCCAAAGGAGTCCAGCACCATGATAAATGCACGTTTCATCTTGTTCTCCATACATCTTGCGCTGCAAAAAAGCGATCAGATCAGTATATCGCTATTCGGTGATACGGCGATAGACTGTCGGTGTAATTTCCGGAGCTTTATCGTCCAGTTTAATGGCCGCTTTGACCGCTTTCGCGGCCTCCTGCCAGCTGTTCTCGTCTTTGGCATGGATCACCGCCAGCGGACGCTGTCCGTCCACGCGGTCACCCAGACGCGCCATCTCGGTAAAGCCAACGCTATAGTCAATGGTGTCTGAAGCCTGACGGCGGCCGCCGCCCATAGAAACCACTGCCATACCCAGCGCGCGAGTATCCATCGCGCTGACAAAACCTTCGGTATCAGCATAGACTGCTTTGCTCAGCATCGCCGTCGGCAGATAATGATCATAATTCTCGACAAAGTCGCTCGGTCCTTTCTGCGCCGCGACCATACGGCCAAAGACTTCCGCCGCTTTACCGTTATCCAGTACCGCCTGCAGCTTCGCGCGCGCGTCGGCATCGTCCGCCGCCAGCTTGCCGGAAATCAGCATCTCTACACACAGCGCCATCGTCACGTCGAACAGACGCGGGTTGCGGTATTCGCCGGTCAGGAACTGGACCGCTTCGCGAACTTCAACGGCGTTCCCGGCGCTGGAAGCCAGCACCTGGTTCATATCGGTCAGCAGCGCGGTGGTGCGCACGCCGGCGCCGTTGGCGACCCCGACGATCGCTTCCGCCAGCGCGGCGGAAAGTTCATAAGTCGGCATAAACGCGCCGCTGCCGACTTTGACGTCCATCACCAGCGCATCCAGCCCTTCCGCCAGCTTCTTGGCAAGGATCGAGGCGGTGATCAGCGGAATGGAGTCCACCGTCGCGGTAATATCGCGGGTGGCATAGAAACGTTTGTCCGCCGGAGCGAGGGAGCTGGTCTGCCCGATAATCGCCACGCCGACATCTTTAATAATCTCGCGGAAGCGGTTGTCGTCCGGGAAGATATCAAAGCCCGGGATCGCTTCCAGTTTATCCAGGGTACCGCCGGTATGGCCGAGTCCGCGGCCGGAAATCATCGGCACATAACCGCCGCAGGCGGCCACCATCGGCCCCAGCATCAGCGAAGTGACATCCCCGACGCCGCCGGTGGAGTGTTTATCGACGATCGGGCCGTTAAGGTTGAGGCTTTTCCAGTCCAGAACGGTACCGGAATCCCGCATCGCCATGGTCAGCGAAACGCGCTCCGGCATAGACATATCGTGGAAGAAGATGGTCATCGCCAGCGCGGCGATCTGCCCTTCTGAGATAGTATTGTCGCGGATGCCGTTGATGAAAAAGCGGATCTCTTCATCGCTTAATGCCTGACCATCACGTTTTTTACGAATAATTTCTTGTGCGAGAAACACGGTAACCCCCATGAGGAATCGGGTGAATGGTGGCGGGTGGCGCTACGCTTACCCGCCCTACGATCCTGTAGGCCGGATAAGCGAAGCGTCATCCGGCAATGTCTGACAATCAGTAGCTGCTGGCGCTCTTGCCGTCGCCGTGACCCAGGGCTTTCAACAGGCTGGCCAGCAGGCTGGAGGCACCAAAGCGGTAGTGACGGGCATCGGCCCAGTCGGCGCCAAACAGCTCATCGGCGATCGCCAGGAACTGCTGCGCATCTTCCGCGCTGCGCACGCCGCCCGCCGGTTTGAAGCCAACGGTTTTCTCAACGCCCATATCGCGGATGACTTCCATCATGATGCGCGCGCTTTCCGGCGTAGCATTCACCGGCACTTTACCGGTCGAGGTTTTGATGAAATCGGCCCCGGCTTTGATAGAGATTTCAGACGCTTTACGGATCAGCGCTTCTTCTTTCAGCTCACCGGTTTCGATGATCACTTTCAGCAGCACGTTGGCCGCCGCGCAGGCCTCTTTACAGGCTTTCACCAGCTCGAAGCCGACCTGCTCGTTACCGGCAATCAGCGCGCGGTACGGGAACACCACGTCCACTTCATCGGCGCCGTAAGCGATCGCCGCGCGGGTTTCCGCCAGCGCAATGTCGATATCGTCATTACCGTGCGGGAAGTTGGTGACCGTAGCGATGCGGATCTCCGGCGTTCCCTGCTCGTTCAGCGTCTTACGGGCAATCGGGATGAAGCGCGGATAGATGCAGACCGCCGCGGTGTTACCCACCGGGGTTTTCGCCTGATGACACAGGGCAATCACCTTCTCATTGGTGTCGTCGTCGTTCAGGGTGGTCAGGTCCATCAGTTTTAACGCGCGCAGGCTGCTTGCTTTTAAATCAGTCATTTCATACTCCGCCGGCGCAGTGCCGGTTCAATAGTTTGTTCACCTTGCGAGTCTGTTACTATTGTAACATTCACCCGCTGCTACACTTCGACATTCATCACAGTTAATGAAAACTACTTACTAATTTGCATTACTGTAATGTGACTTTAATCACAAAACATCAGCACATAGCGCGGCAATTATCCTCACGCCCCTCTTAAGCATAATCGAAACTCCGCACCCAATGAGGATGTGATAATTCTAACACACAATGACAGAGACTCTCGACACCGTGGCGCACATTTTGCTCACCCAGCCGGTGATAAAATTATTATATTTTGAAATATAAGCTATTTTTCTGAAAGCCAGAAATGATGGAATTTTCACAAATTCAATAAAACCAGCGACGCGACGGCCGCTGGTTGAGGGAACTGGCTTAGAGGGCGAGGAAAACCCCGGCGATGGTGGCGCTCATCAGGTTAGACAGCGTCCCCGCCGCCACGGCACGCAGCCCAAGCTGGGCGATATCCTGACGCCGGTTGGGCGCCATCCCCCCGAGGCCGCCAATCAGGATGGCGATCGATGACAGGTTAGCGAATCCGCACAGCGCGAAAGAGATAATGGCTTTGGTGTGATCTGAAATAACCTGCAGCCCGGCCGCCGCCACCTCGGCGTCCGCCTTCAGATACTCGCCAAAGTTCATATAGGCCACGAACTCGTTAATGATCAGCTTCTGGCCGATAAACGACCCCGCTACCGTCGCTTCGTGCCACGGCACGCCGATCACCCACGCCAGCGGTGAGAAGACCCAGCCGAGGATCATCTGCAGCGACAGCTCCGGATGGTTAAACCAGCCGCCGACGCCGGACAGAATGCCGTTCAGCAGGGCGATCAGCGCGATAAACGCCAGCAGCATCGCGCCGACGTTGAGCGCCAGCTGCATACCAGACGCGGCGCCGGAGGCGGCGGCGTCCAGCACGTTGGCCGGTTTATCCGCGTCTGCGCTCTGGCGGTCATGAGCCGGGTTATCGTCCGGCTTTTCCGTTTCCGGTACGATAATTTTGGCAAACAGCAGTCCACCCGGCGCCGCCATAAACGACGCGGCAATCAGGTACTCCAGCGGAACGCCCATCTGCGCATAGCCCGCCAGCACGGAACCTGCCACCGAGGCCAGGCCGCCGCACATGACCGCAAACAGCTCCGAGCGGGTCATAGTGGCGATATAAGGACGCACCACCAGCGGCGCTTCGGTCTGACCAACGAAGATGTTCGCCGTGGCCGACAGCGATTCGGTACGCGAGGTCTTCAGTACCGCCCGCAGCGCGCCGCCGAGAATGCGAATGACCAGCTGCATAATGCCCAGGTAGTAAAGCACGGCAATCAGCGACGAGAAGAAGACGATCACCGGCAGCACGCGCAGGGCAAAGACAAAGCCGCCGCCGCCAAACACCTCGAACATTTTATCGGAGACCAGCCCGCCGAAGATGAAACCGATCCCTTCATTGCCATAGGCAATTACGCGGGCGACGCCGTTCGACATCGCTAACAGCGCCGAGCGCCCGGCCGGTACATACAATATCAACGCGCCGATACCCACCTGGATTATCCAGGCGCCGAGCACAGTACGCAGGTTAATGGCTTTTCGATTATTGGAGAGCAGCACAGCAATGGCCAACAGCGCCACCATGCCGATAAGTCCCATGAGGATTTGCATACAAATTCCCTGTGTTTTGATAGTCCAGCACTAACGGCGTGATTATATCGGCATGAAACTATCCTGCCTGCCAGGCTTCACACATTTTACGCAAATCAATGATATGGATGAACAATTATGAGAATTCGATCACCATACAGTGGCGGAGGGCAGGGAAAACAAGGCGAGCGTGTTGCGCATTATCCCTTCGGCTATGGCTGCCGGCGGCTCCGACCGCAGTTCGCACAGGGCGTCAAATACCCGCGCAGCTTGCTCCGGGCGATTGGGCTGTCCCTGGAAGCCATTGAGCGGCATATCCGGGGCATCGGTCTCCAGCAGCAGGGCTGAAAGCGGCAGACGCGCCATCACCTCGCGGGTTTTACTGGCGCGGGGATAGGTAATGGTGCCGCCAACGCCGATCTTATAGCCAAGCTGTACGAAACGCTCGGCCTGCTGCAGGCTGCCGGCGAAGCCATGTACCACCCCGGTACGCGGCAGGGCATGTTTTTTCAGCAGCATCGCCAGCTTATCGTGGGTGCGTCGGGAGTGGAGGATCACCGGCAGATCGTAACGCTTCGCCAGACGCAGCTGCGCTTCCAGCAGCGCCTGCTGACGATCGAACTGCGGCTCGTCGCGATAGAGATCGAGACCAATCTCCCCCACCGCCACCAGTTTTGGCGGGCGCTGCGCCAGCGACGCCTCCAGTTGCGCCAGCCCCTCATCGGTGTGCTGCTCGATGACAATCGGATGCAGGCCCAGCGCGGCATACAGCGCCTCGTGCTGCGCCGCCAGCGCCAGCACGCGGCTAAAACGCTCAGCGGAGATGGCCGGAACGATAATTCGCCCGACGCCGGCCTGCGCCGCACGCGCCAGGCTGGCGACCTCATCTTCCGCGAAGGGGGGAAAATCGAAGTGGCAGTGGGTATCGATAAAACGGTGCGTCACGCCAGATCCTCATGATTAAAGCTTGCGTCATTGGCCTGCGGCGCAGCGATGATGGTCGCCTGCGGCGCTTCATTGGCCACCGGCACCGGCGGCACCACCACCGGCGCAGGCCGGGCGATACGCGGCGCGTGGCGCAACAGCGGCGGCCGGTCGGCCAGCAGTTTACCCACGGTGGCCAGGAAATAACGGCCGCACTGGCGTCCGGTTTTGTAGTCCTCCAGCAGCGCCGGCAGTCGGCTGCCAAGCGCCATGCTGCGCAGCGGCCGCTGGGGATAGATTTCGAAGATCCGCAGTTTGCCGGGCGGTTTTTCGATGAACTGCTGGATGGCGCGATAGGTGGTTTCGTGATGATGCACCAGATTGACCAGCGGCTGCAGGCTGCTCTCCCCCAGCCAGCGCTCCATCCGCTTAAACCACTCCGGGGTGTAAAACATCTGCGAAGGGACAGTGCGGATCACCACGATGGTCTGAGCGCCGCGGCGGGCCGCCTCCTGTACCGGGATCGCATCGCTGACGCCGCCGTCAAGGTAGCTAACGCCGTCAAGCAACACGCCGCTGCGGTAAAAACCGGGGATGGCGCTGGAGGCGCGGATCAGATCCAGCCAGGTTTGCGGCGTCGGTGAAAAATAGCTGGCGGAGTAATCGTCGCCGCGACAGGCGCACATCCACAGCTCTTTGCCCAGCGCGAACTGCGTTTCGGCATAGTTCATGGCCAGCGGCATCTGCTGCGAGGTGGCCTCCACCAGCCAGTCGAGATCGATAAGGTTGCCGCCGCGCACAAAGCGCATCGGATCAAAAAACTGGCGTGAGGTGGTGTAGCGTGTGATGACTTTGCGGGCATAGCCTTGCTGATTACACATGTAAGCGGAGAGGTTTTGCGCCCCCGCGGAGGTCCCCAGCATCAGGTCAAAGGGGTTAAATCCGGCGCGCATGAATTCGTCCAGAACCCCGGCGGTGAAAATCCCTCGCTGTCCCCCGCCTTCACACACCAGCGCCAGCTTGCCTGGTCGGAAGGGTTTAACCGCCAGCGGGGCGATATTGCCCAGCGTAACGGGAATGCGTTGCCCCACCCTGCTTTCCTGTTCGATTAGTCTTCTCCTGACAAGGTAACGCAATTTGCCCATCGCTTAAACCGCGAAAGCCAGTCCGCAGGACTGGCTTTGTGTAAGACGACGTGTCAGTAAAAACGCTCAGGCTTCAGCATCGCCCGGATTGTTGTCCCTCTACGGACGTCTGCGTCCTGTAAACAGGCTCACCAGGAACAGGATAATCCCGACGACAAAGACGATTTTCGCGGCGCCAGCGGCAGTACCCGCCAGACCACCAAAGCCCAGGGCCGCAGCAATTAATGCAATGACCAGAAAAATAATTCCCCATCGAAACATACTTTTCTCCTTACCATAATGGACGGTGAACAGCGGTTTGCGCACCCTTTCTGGAAAGCTCATCGCTCAGTGGGTGCTGCTATTCGTTCGGCAACCTTGGCCAGACAACACTTTTGTTAATAACTCGATTTACTTCACGCTAAGATCGTTGCGGACGCTTTTCACACCGGAAACCGCTTTCGCAATCTCTGCGGCGCGCTCAGCCTGCGCCGCGGAAGCCACCGTACCGGTCAGATGCACTGCGCCGGCGTTAGTTTCGACTTTCACATTGCGCGAAGGGACAATGTCATCCGCCAGCAGCTTAGCCTTCACTTCGCTGGTAATAGCGGTGTCCCCGGCATAGCCTTTCAGCGTCGCCGTCTCACTCGACGATTTGTGCTTCACCGTCAGCTTGTCGTTGACCTGAGAGACGCCTTCGACCGCTTTTGCCACGCTCAGCGCCTGACTTTTCTGTTCAGCACTGGTGACGTCGCCGCTGAGGGTGACCACTTTGTTTTCCGTTTTCACCGAAATATCGCCGGAGTTAATATCTTTATGGTCGATCAGCGCCGCCTTTACCCGTGCGGTAATAGTGCTGTCGTCCATAAAATCGCCGACTTTATTAATCGAATTGTCTACCGCCTCTCCCGCATTGCTGGCAGCTGACTTCGCACTGTCTACCGTTGTTTTTTCCGTCTCTGCCGAGGCGTTCAACGCGGCTAAGCCTAAGAAGAGCGCCAGCAACATATTGGCATTCTTTAGTCTGGTCATCGTGATGTCCTCGTTTTTTCACCAGCGCTGGCGTCTTATCGCAGTGAATTACGCCAGCATTTTTAAAAACACGAATTAAATATAGTAGACAGGCGAAGGGGTTGCGGAGGATATGGATAAAAAACAGACGAATTAGCGGCGTTTTAAGAACTTTCCAGAAGGAGGGAAGCGCGGGCGGAAGAAGAAAAAAGCGCGGCCTGCGCCGCGCTTCGTCAGGGATTAGTGCTCGCGCGTTTTGCGGAACACCACGTCAGGATAACGCTCCTGCGTCAGGTTCAGGTTGACCATCGTCGGGGCGATGTAGGTCAGGTTATCGCCGCCATCCAGCGCCAGCTGAACTTCGTTTTTACGTTTGAACTCTTCGAATTTCTTCACGTCAGTGGATTCAACCCAGCGCGCGGTGGCCACGTTGACCGATTCGTAAATCGCTTCCACGTTGTATTCGCTTTTCAGGCGCGCCACGACGACGTCAAACTGCAGCACACCCACGGCGCCGACGATCAGATCGTTATTGGCGATCGGACGGAAGACCTGCACCGCGCCCTCTTCAGAGAGCTGAACCAGCCCTTTCAGCAGCTGTTTCTGCTTCAGCGGATCCTTCAGGCGAATACGACGGAACAGTTCCGGTGCGAAGTTCGGAATACCGGTGAACTTCATCATCTCGCCCTGGGTGAAGGTATCGCCAATCTGAATGGTGCCGTGGTTATGCAGGCCGATGATATCCCCAGGATAGGCTTCTTCAACGTGCGAACGGTCGCCGGCCATAAAGGTCAGCGCGTCGGAGATCACCACGTCTTTACCGATGCGCACCTGACGCAACTTCATGCCTTTCTCATATTTACCTGACACCACGCGCATGAAAGCCACGCGGTCGCGGTGTTTCGGGTCCATATTGGCCTGAATTTTAAACACGAAGCCGGTGAACTTCTCTTCCGTCGCGGTGACTTCACGGGTGTCGGTGTTACGCGGCATCGGCGCCGGCGCCCACTCCACCAGGCCATCCAGCATATGGTCAACGCCGAAGTTACCTAACGCGGTCCCGAAGAACACCGGGGTGATTTCCCCGGCCAGGAACAGATCTTTATCGAACTCGTTCGACGCGCCCTGCACCAGCTCCAGCTCGTCGCGCAGCTGCTGCGCCAGATCTTCCCCCACCGCCGCGTCGAGATCCGGGTTGTTGAGCCCCTTCACGATGCGCACTTCCTGGATGGTATGGCCTTTACCGGTCTGATACAGGTAGGTTTCATCTTTGTAGAGATGATAGACGCCCTTGAACAGCTTACCGCAGCCGATAGGCCAGGTAATCGGCGCGCAGCCGATTTTCAGCTCGTTCTCCACTTCATCCAGCAGCTCCATCGGATCGCGGATATCACGGTCGAGTTTGTTCATAAAGGTGAGGATCGGCGTATCGCGCAGACGGGTGACTTCCATCAGCTTACGGGTCCGATCTTCGACGCCTTTTGCCGCGTCAATCACCATCAGGCAGCAGTCCACCGCTGTCAGGGTACGGTAGGTATCTTCCGAGAAGTCTTCGTGCCCCGGGGTATCCAGCAGGTTCACCAGACAGTCATGATAGGGGAACTGCATCACCGAGGTGGTGATCGAGATACCACGCTGCTTTTCCATTTCCATCCAGTCGGATTTCGCGTGCTGGCTGGAGCCACGACCTTTTACGGTACCGGCGGTCTGAATCGCCTGTCCGAACAGCAGCACCTTTTCGGTGATGGTGGTCTTACCGGCATCCGGGTGAGAAATAATGGCAAAAGTGCGGCGTTTGGCCACCTCTTGCAGATAAGGAGACAACGTCATAATTAATCTTCTAAGTAAACGCGGCCATGAGCCACGCATGTGGAATACGAAAAATTGCGGCTATTTTACCCATCAACGGGGGGGAGGCAATCAGTGTTTACACAGGAGCTGCTCCAGTTCGCTTAACGAGGTCACCGTCCAGTCCGGCTCGAGGTCCGCCGGCAGCTCGCGCTGATGCGCATTGAGCCAGCAGGTCGCCAGTCCGGCATTCACGCCGCCGCGAATATCCGACTCGGCGGTATCGCCGACCATCAGCACCCGCGAGCGCGGTGGGTTACCCGCCTGCGCCAGCGCGTAATCGAAAATGCGCGCGTCCGGTTTGGCGACGCCCACTTCTTCAGAAATAATCAGCAAATCAAAGTGATCGCGTAAACCGGTCCGCTCCAGACGAGTCTGCTGCAGCGAGGTAAAGCCGTTGGTAATGATGCCCATCTTGACCTTGCCCTGCAGCGCGTTGAGCAGAGAGACCGCGCCCGGCAGCGGCGCACAGATTTCCGCCATCGCATTCATAAACGCGTCGTTGAGTTCCCCCGGCGGCACATTCAAACGTTCCGCCCAGCTGTCAAAGCGCTGGTGCTGCAGCTGCAGCGAGGTGATGGCGCCGTTCTGGTAATCCACCCATAGCGGCTTATTCACGGCCTGATAGTCCTGAAAATCTTCGGCGGTAAAGGTCACGCTGTAGTCGAGAAACATCCGCTGCAAGCCGCTGAAAGAATCAAACGTAAACAGCGTTTCATCGGCATCAAAGAAAATCCAGTCCCATTTCATCGTATCACCTTGTCTTACATACTGATTGGCAGAGCCATAATAATGGCGTCTTCGCGCCCGTCGGCCGTCGGGTAGTAGTTGCGGCGAATCGTCGCCTCATTGAAGCCTAAGCTTTCATACAGCGAGATAGCGGCAACGTTGGAGGCGCGCACCTCCAGCCATAGCGTGACGACGCCGAGCCTTTCGACTTCATCAATGACGTGTTCCAGCAGCGCTCGCCCCAGGCCACGGCGCTGGTAAGCGGGATCGACCGCGATATTGAACAACGTCGCCTCATCCAGCACCACTTGCGTAATGGCGAACGCCGCCATTTCGCCATCCACCGACAGCTGATAGTTGCGATAGCGTTCCCCCTGGTTACTGGCCAGGGTCTGTTCGCTCCACGGGAAAGCGTGGGCGCGGGTTTCGATTTGCCAGGCTCGGGTTAAATCAGCCGTGCTGAGGGTAGAAATCGTGTTCATGTGCGCAGATTTGTTGCCAGAGCGCCCTGCGAGCCGGCGCGCTGGTCTGGAGTTCATCAAAAGCGGGGGTGGACACCTGGGCGCCCGCCAGCGGCAGCGACGCCTCTGTGCCCAACCGCCAGCTGTTGCAGCGGCTGTCCTGCGGCAGCATCGCCACCCGCTCCGGGGTCAGCTGCAGGACCTGATCTGGCGTCACGGCCAGCGCGCGCAATACGTCGCCAATCAGCGGCTCTGTCAGCGACGGCGGGGTTTCCGCCACCATCACCAGACGAATATGTTCAGGAAGCGAGATAGCGATTTCGCCCTGCAACGCCCCCGGTCGGCGCAGCGACCACTGGGTAATGCCCAGCTGCTGTAGTTGCCAGTCTCGTCGGGATGTCATAGCGAAACACTCCTGTTAAACAAGCGCGCAATATAGCAAATCCGTCGTATCTGCGCCAACAAACTACTATAATCGGCGCCAGTCTTAATGAAGGAGTGTTTCATGTCCGCTTTTACCCCGGCAAGTGAAGTCTTGCTGCGCCACAGTGATGATTTCGAGTCCGCCCGCGTTCTGTTTGCCGGTGACCTGCAGGATGACCTGCCTGCGCGTCTGGATACCGCGGCCAGCCGCGCCCACACCCAACAGTTCCACCACTGGCAGGTTCTCAACCGCCAGATGGGAGACACCGTCCGTTTTAGCTTAGTGGCTGAGGCCGCTGACGTCGCCGAATGCGACACCCTGATCTACTACTGGCCAAAGAATAAACCAGAGGCACAGTTCCAGCTGATGAACCTGCTCTCTCTGCTGCCGGTGGGAAGCGACATTTTCGTCGTCGGTGAAAACCGCAGCGGCGTCCGCAGCGCGGAGCAGATGCTGGCTGAATACGCGCCATTAAACAAAGTGGATAGCGCCCGCCGCTGTGGCCTCTATCATGGCCGACTGGAAAAGCAGCCCGCCTTCAACGCCGATGCCTTCTGGGGCGAATACACACTGGATAATCTGACGATTAAAACCCTGCCAGGCGTCTTTAGCCGCGACGGGCTGGACGTCGGCAGCCAGCTGCTGCTCTCCACCCTCGAGCCGCATACCAAAGGGAAAGTGCTGGACGTCGGCTGCGGCGCAGGCGTGCTGGCCGCCGCGCTGGCCAGCCATTCGCCGAAAGTGCGCCTGACCCTGTGCGACGTCAGCGCCCCTGCGGTCGAAGCCAGCCGCGCGACGCTTGCCGCCAACGGCCTGGCTGGCGATGTGTTTGCCAGCAACGTCTTCTCCGAGGTCAATGGTCGCTTCGACATGATCATCTCCAACCCGCCATTCCATGACGGGCTGCAGACCAGCCTCGAAGCCACCCAGGCGCTGATCCGCGGCGCGGTTCGCCATCTGAACAGCGGCGGCGAGCTGCGCATTGTCGCCAACGCCTTCCTGCCGTATCCGCAGGTGCTGGATGAGACGTTCGGCTTCCATGAGGTGATCGCCCAGACCGGACGTTTTAAGGTCTATCGCACCATCATGACCCGTCAGGCGAAAAAATAGTCGCCTTCTCACGCCGGCGGCCCGTTTCTGGTACCGCTGGCGCTTCCTGCGGGCAAATCCGCCCATTTTTGCAGCAATCGATACAACCTGCATAATTAACTATTGACGTGTCGCCGAAAACCACTAGAATGCGCCTCCGTGGTAACGATACTTTCATAGTGTCGATGGTATGCGAAGGTGGCGGAATTGGTAGACGCGCTAGCTTCAGGTGTTAGTGTCCTTACG
>NZ_JBEAJA010000050.1:0-67934 GCF_040064755.1 Klebsiella sp. GB_Kp056
CTGCGCCTTACCCGGCCTACAAGTTCCTCTCACAGGCTCACACCCCGTAGGCCCGTGCAAGCGCAGCGCCGCCGGGCAATGACCGCCGGCACGAAGCCGCCTTTATGCCGGATGGCGGCTCACGCCTTATCCGGCCTACAACGACTGAACCCGCAGAAACATTTATCCGCTCCGCTATTCCAGCCGCCAGCTCAGTCTGTAGGCCCGCGCAAGCGCAGCGCCGCCGGGCAACGACCGCCGGCACGAAGCCGCCTTTATGCCGGATAGCGGCTCACGCCTTATCCGGCCTACAACGACTGAACCCGCAGAAACATTTATCCGCTCCGCTATTCCAGCCGCCAGCTCAGTCTGTAGGCCCGCGCAAGCGCAGCGCCGCCGGGCAACGACCGCCAGTACGAAGCCCCCTTTATGCCGGATAGCGGCTCACGCCTTGCCCAGCCGACAACGACTGAACCCGCAGAAGCATTTATCCGGTCTGCTATTCCAGCCGCCAGCTCAGCACCGGCCAGCCATATCCGGCACCGGCCGCCTGCAGCTGCGGACAGGGATTGACCAGCCGCACGCGATCCGCATGCAGGCACAGCGGCAGATCGTTAATGGAATCGGTGTAAAAAGTCACCTCGCCGTCATACTGCGGATGCGCCTCGCGCCACTGCGCCAGACGCGCCACCTTTCCCTGCTGATAGCTGGGGATCCCGGCAATCTCCCCGCTGTAGCCGCCGTCGACCATCGCCACGTCAATGCCCAGCGCCTGCTCAATCTCCAGCGCGGCGGCCACCGCCTGCACCAGCAGACTAACCGAGGCGGAGATAATCAGCATCTGCTCCCCCTCGGCCCGCAGACGACGAATGAGTTCCCACGCCTGGGGATAGACCCGGGGCAGGATCGCCTCGCGCACGCAGCGGGCCACCAGCGCGTCTACGTCCGATTTCGGTATTCCGGCCAGCGGCGCCTGGATCAGGGCCACATAATCGGCGATATTCATCTCTCCCCGGTCATAATCCGCCATCAGCCGCGCCTCGCGGGCAAGATACCCCTTCTGCGTCGCGAGCCCTTCGCGAACCATAAACTGGCTCCAGATCGTACTGCTATCGCCCTGTATCAGGGTGTTATCGAGATCGAAAATCGTCAGCGTGTTGCCCATGGTACCTTCCCTTACTGGTCAAAATAAGCTGCCGGGAGCATGCGTAAAAAAGATGACAGGAAAATGAACCGGACGCCACCGCGCCCGGCTCGCCGTCAGCCGGCGCGGACCTTGCCGGTGCGGAACACCAGCACAATCCCGCCGACGATCGCCACCATACCGACCATCGCCGCCGCCGGCAGACGATTGCCCAGCAGCAGATAATCCAGCAGCGCCGTGATCGCTGGCACCAGATAAAAGAGGCTGGTGACATTGACGATATTCCCCGCGCTCAGCAGACGGTACAGCAGCAGTTGGGCGACCACCGAAATCAGCAGCCCGAGAAACAGCACCGGAATAATCAACCCGGCGTTAACGGTAAACCGGAAGCCGCTGACCGGGGCGATCAACAGGCACAGCCCCAGACTAACGGCATACTGCAGCGGCAGGACATCCGCCGGCGACTGGCGGCTGCGCTTTTGCCACAGCGCGCCAAAGGTCATCAGCAGCAGAGCCGCCAGCGCAAACAGGATCCCTGTCATCGCCATCGGCGACGCCGCCAGGCTGCGCCACACCAGCAGCACCAGCCCCGCCAGGGCAATCAGCAGCCCCAGCAGCCGCCGCCCCTGCAGGCGGCGCTCCACCACGCAAAGCGTAAGGATGGGCTGGATCCCCATGATGGTGGCGATAAGCCCCGGCGTCACGCCGTTGACCATCGCCTCGAAGTAACAGACCGAATAGCCGCCAATCAGCATCAGGCCGGTGGCCGCTGTCTGCAGGCGAGTGCCCGGCGCGGGCAGCCAGCGTCGACGGGCGATGGCCAGCGGCGCCAGCGCTGCCAGGGCAACCAGAAAACGAAAGACCAGCAGCGCCATCGGCGAGGCGTTGTCCAGTCCCCAGCGGGTGAAAATGGCCGCGCTGCCCCACAGCAGCACAAAGGTGGCCGTTGTCGCCTGCGAGGCGAGCAGAGAATAGCGAACGTGCATAGCATGCTCCCGAACGTCAAACACAAGGTATCAAGCGTCATACCGGCAGGTAAGCGCCTGGAAAGACGGCGTTAAGCGCCGAAAACAACCCGGTCTGGAGGGGGAGGCGGTGGGCAGAGCGTGGCGAAGCAATAATGAGGCGCAGACGTCATCCACCCCGCGTCGAAAGCGGCGTCGGGTAAAGTCTCGGCGGCGATGGCGTTATGCGTCATGGAATGCCTCGTGAGATGTTGATGACAGAATCCTGGCACAGGCTGTTGCGAAGTGACAACTGCCCTTTATGGCTGATCCATTCCATCGTTGTTTATTTTTAATCGTAAATAAACGTAAAGGCGGCATCAGCTTATTTAGCCGTTCTTTTTAATCGGCTATAAAACAAAGCAGTCTGCTTGCTACTTCGAAAATAACGATATGAAGCCAAAACTGAAGCATGCTCTCTTGTTAATTCCTTTTTTGTTGTTGGCAGGATGCTCCTCCTCACCGAAACAGGCAAAACACACAAAATCTCATGCGGATATGACCATTGATAGCGGATCGGACGATCTGATCCCGGTGGTGGCGGCCCTGCATGATCAGATGCACACCTGGCAGGGAACCCCCTATGAATGGGGCGGGACTGAACAAAGCGGCGTCGACTGCTCGGGTTTCGTCTGGCGCACGCTGAAGGATCGCTTTAACCTGCCGATGGAGCGGATCACCACCCGCGAGCTGTTGCACATGGGCGTGCGGGTCAATAAGCGCGATTTACGTCCCGGCGATCTGGTTTTCTTCCGCACCCGGGCCGGCATGCACGTTGGCTTTTACGATACCGATCATAATTTCCTTCACGCTTCGAGCAGCCAGGGCGTGATGCGCTCTTCGCTGGACAACCCTTACTGGGAGTCGGCGTTCTATCAGGCGCGCCGTCTGCCGAAGGAGTATAACGCGCAGATCACCATGAACAGCGACACCCTGCATCTGGCGAAGAACCGCCGCTAAAAAAAAGCCGCAGCCAGGGCTGCGGCGGATAGTTCTGAAGTAGATCAGAACTGGTAGGTCATGCCCAGCGCGACGATGTCGTCATCGTTGATGCCGAGTTTGTTATCGCTTTTCAGCTGGTTGATTTTGTAATCCACGAAGGCGTTCATGTTTTTGTTGAAGTAGTAGGTCAGGCCCACGTCAATGTAGTTAACCAGATCTTCACTCCCCACCCCTTCGATATCCTTCCCTTTCGACAGCACATAGCCGAGGGACGGACGCAGACCGAAGTCGAACTGATACTGCGCCACCGCTTCAAAGTTCTGCGCTTTGTTGGCAAAGCCGCCGCTGATCGGGGTCATCTTACGGGTTTCAGAGTACATGGTCGCCAGATAGATGTTGTTGGCGTCATATTTCAGGCCGGTCGCCCAGGCTTCCGCTTTCGAACCCTGACCGCGAGCCAGCAGGTTCTGATCGTTGGTACGGTCGGAGCTGGTGTAGGCCGCGCTGACGGCGAAGTCGCTGCCGCCGAAGTCATAGCTTAACGAGGTCCCAACGCCGTCGCCGTTCTGTTTCTTCGCTTCACGACCTTCGTTTTTACCCTGGTACTGCAGGGTCATATCCAGGCCATCCACCAGACCGAAGAAGTCGGTGTTACGGTAGGTCGCCAGACCGCTGGCGCGCTTGGTCATAAAGTTATCGGTCTGAGCAGAGGAATCGCCGCCGAATTCCGGGAACATATCGGTCCAGGCTTCCACGTCGTACAGGGCGCCAAGGTTACGACCGTAGTCGAAGGAGCCGTAGTTCTTCAGCTTCAGCCCGGCAAACGCCAGACGAGTCTTCTGGCTGGAGTCGCTCTCGGTTTTGTTACCGGAGAATTCAGATTCCCAACGGCCATAGCCGGTCAGGTCTTCGTTAATCTGCGTTTCGCCTTTAATACCGAAACGCACGTAGGTCTGATCGCCATCCTTGCTGTCATAGTCGCTGAAGTAATGCATGGCTTTGATCTTGCCGTACACATCCAGCTTGTTCGCGTTCTTATTATAAACTTCCGCTGCCTGCGTCGCCGTTGAAGCCACAAAGCCCATCATCATTAATGCCAGAGTACTCTTTTTCATTATTCAGTCCTGGTGATTTATTTATACGCGCTATTCAATTGCGGGCGCTCGCCCATCAAAAACAGGAGGTTTTTTAACGCCGGGAGATTAAATATTTATGACAAGGTGGAACTTTTTATAAAAAAGCGTATTTAAATGTATCTGACATATTTTTGTCATACTCCCTCTCCAGAATGCCCGATCCCGCGCAATAAAATGGCGCGCCCGCCGCCCCGGGTGTTGGCAAGCGGGCCGACTCCTGCTACAACATCAGCTCGATATCGATATTCCTTTTGAACGGCAGAGAATCATGAGTGAAAGCCAGACGCTGGTGGTAAAACTGGGCACCAGTGTTTTAACAGGCGGGTCCCGTCGCCTGAACCGCGCCCATATCGTCGAGCTCGTGCGCCAGTGCGCACAGCTGCACGCCATGGGACACCGTATTGTCATCGTGACCTCCGGGGCCATTGCCGCCGGGCGCGAGCACCTTGGTTACCCGGAACTGCCCGCCACCATCGCCTCCAAGCAGCTGCTGGCGGCGGTGGGACAAAGCCGTCTGATCCAGCTGTGGGAACAGCTGTTTTCTATCTATGGCATTCACGTTGGCCAGATGCTGCTGACCCGCGCCGACATGGAAGACAGAGAACGGTTCCTCAACGCCCGCGACACCCTGCGCGCCCTGCTGGATAACAGCATCGTCCCGGTCATTAACGAAAATGACGCCGTCGCCACCGCGGAAATCAAAGTGGGCGATAACGACAATCTCTCCGCGCTGGCCGCGATCCTCGCCGGGGCGGATAAGCTGCTGCTGTTAACCGACCAGCCTGGCCTGTTCACCGCCGACCCGCGCAGCAACCCGCAGGCGGAGCTGATTAAAGACGTCTACGGCATCGACGACGCGCTGCGCGCCATCGCCGGCGACAGCGTCTCCGGACTCGGCACCGGCGGCATGGGCACCAAGCTGCAGGCCGCGGACGTCGCCTGCCGCGCGGGGATTGATACCATCATCGCCGCCGGCAACCGTCCGGACGTCATCGGCCACGCGATGGAAGGCCTGCCGGTGGGCACCTGCTTCCACGCGCAGGAGTCTCCGCTGGAGAACCGTAAGCGCTGGATCTTCGGCGCGCCGCCGGCCGGTGAACTGACCGTCGATGCGGGCGCGACCCAGGCGATCCTCGAAAGAGGCAGTTCGCTGTTGCCAAAAGGCATCAAAATCGTCAGCGGCAACTTCTCCCGCGGCGAAGTGATCCGCATCCGCAATAGCGAAGGGCGCGATATCGCTCACGGCGTTAGCCGCTACAACAGCGATGCGCTGCGCCTTATCGCCGGCCAGCACTCGCAGCAAATCGATGCCATTCTGGGCTATGAATACGGCCCGGTGGCCGTCCACCGCGATGATATGATCATCCGTTAAGGAGCTGAAAATGCTGGAACAAATGGGCATTGCCGCCAAAGCGGCCTCCTGGCAGCTGGCGTTACTCTCCAGCCGGGAAAAGAACCAGGTACTGGAAAAGATCGCCGATTATCTGGAAGCGCAGACCGACGATATTCTGCGCGCCAACGCGGAAGATTTAGCCGAAGCTCGCGCCAATGGCCTGAGTGAAGCGATGCTTGATCGCCTCGCGCTGACCCCGGCGCGTCTGAGCGGCATCGCCAACGATGTGCGCCAGGTGTGCAATCTGGCCGACCCGGTCGGCCAGGTGATCGACGGCGGGCTGCTGGACAGCGGTCTGCGTATTGAACGTCGCCGCGTCCCGCTGGGGGTGATTGGCGTGATATATGAAGCGCGTCCCAACGTGACGGTCGACGTCGCCTCCCTGTGCCTGAAAACCGGCAACGCAGCGATCCTGCGCGGCGGGAAAGAGACCTGGCGCACCAACGCCGCCACGGTGAAGGTGATCCAGCAGGCGCTGCAGGAGTGCGGTCTGCCGCCCGCCGCGGTACAGGCTATCGAGAGCCCGGATCGCGCGCTGGTGGGGGAAATGCTGAAGATGGATAAATACATCGATATGCTGATCCCCCGCGGCGGCGCGGGCCTGCACAAGCTGTGCCGCGAGCAGTCAACGATCCCGGTGATCACCGGCGGGATTGGCGTGTGCCATATCTTCGTTGATGAAACCGCCGAGATCACCCCTGCGCTGAAGATCATCGTCAACGCCAAGACCCAGCGGCCGAGCACCTGCAATACCGTGGAAACGCTGCTGGTGCACCGTAACATCGCCGACACCTTCCTGCCGGCGTTAAGCAAGCAGATGGCCGAGAGCGGCGTCACCCTGCACGCCGCCCCTTCCGCCCTCCCCGCGCTGCAGAACGGCCCTGCGAAGGTCGAGCCGGTGAAAGCGGAGCAGTATGACGACGAGTATCTGTCGCTGGATCTGAACGTCAAGGTGGTGGCTGATATGGATGAGGCTATCGCCCATATCCGCGAGCATGGCACCCAGCACTCCGACGCCATCCTGACCCGGACCCTGCGTAACGCCAACCGCTTTATCAATGAAGTGGACTCTTCCGCGGTCTACGTGAACGCCTCCACGCGCTTCACCGACGGCGGCCAGTTCGGCCTCGGCGCGGAGGTGGCGGTCAGCACCCAGAAGCTGCACGCCCGCGGCCCGATGGGGCTGGAAGCGTTAACCACCTATAAGTGGATTGGTTTCGGCGACGATACCATTCGTGCGTAAATGAGAACGGGCGATGCAAAAATAGGCAGTTGATTCCACTGGCTATTGACGCATCGCCCGCTAAGTTCTAACCTTTTGCCTCGTGATTCACGCTCGTGAACACCTCTTGCAGGGCCGATATAGCTCAGTTGGTAGAGCAGCGCATTCGTAATGCGAAGGTCGTAGGTTCGACTCCTATTATCGGCACCATTCTAACGTCTCCCCAAGGCTACTAAAGCTCACTAAACCCACTCATAATCTGCGTTTTACCGCCCCTTTTATTATTTCTACGTCTACTAAAGTTACCTGAAAGCTACATTCGTTTGAGGGGCTTATGGCGGTGTTTGCTGTTCGGCCTAAAGGAGTTTCCCCACAAGTGAAACTTAACGCCCATCAGGTAGACGCCGCCAAGCCTAAAAGAAGTCTTACAAGCTGGCTGATAGTGGTGGTCTGTATCTCTTGCTCAAACCTAATGGCGGCAAATACTGGCGGCTCAAGTATCGTGTAGCCGGCAAAGAGAAGCTGTTAGCGCTTGGCGTGTATCCTGATGCCACATTGGCCGATGCTCGGGCAAAACGTGAAGAAGCCAAAAGGGGTATCGCTGGGGGTATCGATCCTATGGAAGCGAAACGGGAGGAGAATTAAGGGCGCTCTATCTGCTGGACGGTGAAAAACTGTAAACCCCCAGCCCCTCAAACTTGACACTTTTTCGCGAGAAACAGGGAAAAGTATCAACCCAACCTAACGGATCCTGACGCCCGCGAACAGCTTTTGCAGCGGAAGTGTAAAGGGCTTGCGTTGAGATTTGTTGAGCCCGGCGGTTAGCTTTTGTTAGTCCTGATGCGAAGCTGGGCAGGTGTCAGCCTGTTATGGTTTGTTATGTCTTACTGGGGAAAACTAGGGGTAAAGTGTCAACCGCTATCGCTTTAGAAAACTTCAGGTTCATCTCGTTGGATGCATCTGCAAAACTTGTCACTCACCGGCACCGCCAGCGGGGATTTTTGGCTGTAGGCGCTCTAAGTTACAGTTGCTTCCTTAAGTTGCTATCGTTGTAACGTTTATAAGGATTAATAGCACTAGAAAGGTTGTGATTTTCCATGTTTGTAGTAATTTCTTTAGAAAAAAACAAGGATTTTCTCAATGTCTCAAAAAATTACAGCAATCAAAGAGCCGGTGGTTGAGTACAAGGACAAAACTCTTCATTATCGTATTGCAAAAGTCATCGGCGAGAATGTGGATCAAACCTTACAAGAGATGATTGCGGTTGCGCTGAATCGTCTTTCTGCGGTTAAAGACCGTTACCAGACTGTAAGTGTTGACAGCCATGATGGCGAAGATGGTGATATTCAACAGGCAAGGCAATTTTTGAATAATAAAATAGAGAGATGGAGTATATTATTCAATGAATTAGTTCGCTATAGTGATGGCGCAAATAAAAGTATTATAACTATTGATGAAAGCGCTTCTTTCTTATCAATAGACCAAATAGCGCCGCCGGTTTCTGTAGATGGTAAAAGACGTGAATTTCTTGATTCAATAATGCACATGGCATTTCTTAGAAACCATGTGGTGGTAATTCAGTCACCAGTTCTAAGAACTCGAGAGTTGGAAAAATACATTACGTGGTTATTAAAAAAAGCAGGGGTAATTACCCAAGGTTCTGTAATGCTCAATGCTGAGTTACCAAAGCAGCAAAGAGACAAAATAATGAATAATAATACCAAGAGGGTTAGAATCGGTACGCCTTTGGTAGATACGCTTAGTAATATGCCTGTTGAGAACGCCAGAGAAACGATAACATCAGAAGCAATAAAAACAAATCATGTTAAAGTAACTCCGAAGGGGTTGGGGCTGGATATCATTAAAGTTCTTTTTACTGATAGAGAGCGCGAAAACTATGGGCTTACAGATGATGTCTTCTCAGGTGATGCTATTGATAAAGGTAATATTAACGTTTCGGTGGAAATAAGCTATAATTACAAAGCCAAAAAAACCTCCCAAGCAATAATTAATAATATCAGCCAAGCATTAAGGCATAGCCATCCTGATGATGTTGAATTAACACTTGATAAGGTGGGGAAAATCAAAGGTGATAGTTTAGTTATTTCTAAGAAAATTAAACTTAAGTTTATTAATGGAATAGCAGATCCAGAAGAGATGTATATGAAGATTAGAGAATGGTTAGTTGAACAAATCCGGTTAGGCGAATTAGATGCTGAAGCTGAATAATGTTTTCAGGTTTATACTGACCATAATTATCTTTTCAGGCTCATTTTATTATTTTTCTGAGCCTGAAAGGATAAATAACTTAAGTGGTTGGTTACATTTGATTATAGGCGGGGGAGTTTTGACACCTTTGGTTACCTACGCCTGGAGTCTAAAGTCAAAATTTGAAAAGCTTCTTGAAAGTGAAGGGTTGAATTCGGTTCAAACTGACAGGTTAAGTAGAAGTATTTCAGTCTTTATGAGAAAGATTGGATATTGGATGCTATTTTACGTTTTTAGTGCTGGAGTTATTTTTCTACTTCAGGTGTTTAAGGATGATGTTGAATATGCAAGATACTTAGCATCACTGACGATAGCATTGTTATTCATAGCAGTATTATCATTTATTTCCTTACGTGATTTTGATATATCACTTTCTGAATTGAAAACGGCAATAATCATAAGACGAAAGAAAAATGCAGAGAAAGAAGTTTTACTCAAGTTGCTGAATGCTGATGATAAATTCAGTGACAAAGAAAACGAATATTTTAATCGTTATAACAAGGATGAATAGCGTAAGTGACGTTAGTTAGCATTTTGTTTTTATATTAAGTGATATTAGGTTGGACGAGTAACTATGTGTCGTTGTCTTTTATTAGGAATTAAATTTTTCACAAGGCCAAATTAATGACTATTCGATCATTTAAAGCAGAAGTGCTTGAGCTTTCACCGGAAGTTAGAGGTCTACTTGATAATGGAATGGATTTTTTAAAAAAGGCTTAGACCGAATTCACAACGTTTCCAACACATTCTATTGTTAGTTTTTGGACGGCTGTAGAATTGTTACTCAAAGTTCCGCTTGCACATGAACATTGGTCGCTTGTTTGTAGCGGAAAAAAAATCATACGTTCGAAATATCTTACTGGTGATTTCCAGTCAATAAATTTTTCAGAGACATGTGACCGGTTGAGGGATGTTCTCGAGAAACCTCTACATGCTTCCACTGTGTCATCATTTGATATAATTAGGCAGCATAGAAATCGAGTTGTTCATTTTTATCACGATGCATTAAATGACCAAGCCAAGGAGAAGCTACTGATTGCGCAGGCTGATGCTTGGTTCGCCCTGAATCGGTTGATGCGTGAAGATTGGAAATCTCTCTTTGAAGGAGCATTGGGTCATTATCTTGCAAGTCAAGAAACTCAATTACTCATAAATAACAGTTATTATGCAGATATTAAATTTCAGGAGGTTAAGAAAATATTAGAGGAACATGTCAGTAAGGGCGGCCGAGTTATTGAATGTCATTTATGCAAGAAAGTTGCTGCACCTCTTAAAACCACGTTTGAATTTGAAGAGTATTCGTTTAAGTCATCTTCCTGTCTTGTATGTAGTACTACACAGGACAGATTGGTTGAATTTTCATGCCCTGAATGCGATGAAAATCAAATACTGAAGGCTTGGGAAGAATCGGACTTTGAATGTAGTAAGTGCCAACATACCGCATCTCGTTATGAGCTTTTTGATACGAGTAGTTTTTTACCGGATGAATATGGCACTTTATCTGTCTCCGCAGGATGTTCAGAGTGTGAGCAGAACGATACTGTCTGTGAGTTCGGAGAAAAATACCTATGCACTTACTGTTTTGGAATTTTCGAAAATGTTGAGCAGTGTGAATATTGTACTTATCACAGTACTAGTGTTGATGAGTTTAGCGGAATGACTGGCTGTAGTTTCTGCGATGGCCACCGAGAAACCGGGCCTGAAGACGATGACTGATTTTCACAAAGTTATTACTTTGACAATCTACATCTACGGGAGCACTAGCTCGCAAGTGGCCTAACGGCCATTGCTCATCTTTTTCGATTCTTCAACTTTGAAAATTGCTATTGGAATTTAATCTTAGAAGCATGTTTGGGGGTACTTTTGGGGTATCTTAAAAATAAAACACCAATAAGCATTTTAAATTCATGTGGTTGTGGTATGAGTATGTTCCTATTATCGGCACCACCTCAATTAAAACGTTAAAGAAAACACTCCCCTAAAGCCTCTCTGGGATGACTTTCCCTTGGCGTCGCCCCCCTAACCTCAATGTCCTTATCGATGAGCCAGGGCATCAAAACTGCCATCATTGTTCAGAGATAGCTCCCATGTGCTCAGCAGTACCTCAATTATCCATAGCTCATAGCCCCGTTAAGAAAGTGGCTCGTCTTATTAAGATTTCCTATCCAAGCCCCCCTGTTCAAACCGTTAATCCAGTAATTTCATCTCCAGCGCCCGGCTCATCGCTTGAGTGCGGCTATTCACTTTAAGCTTCGCGTAGATGTTTTTGATGTGCCACTTGACCGTCTCGGCAGAAATAGCGAGGGAGCGGGCGATTTCTTTGTTCATCTGACCTTCAGCGATCAGCTGTAATATCTGCAACTCTCGCTCGCTGAGTTCCCCATGAATATCGGGGCTTCCACTATTAAACGGTGTTCTGTCCGCAGGCGCGCGCTTGTCTGCCCAGGGACCTTGCACTCCCCCTTCCTCTGTACAAGCCGAAGAGAAATCATTCATACCGATAAGCAAAGGTTGCAAGGTATCGCCAGCGTCAAGAAAGAGGCCCTTGAGATGCTGTTGTTCAGCCAGCTGCAGCACTGGTTGAAATGTCATGCGCGCAGCGGCAGTTTCGCCGCTGTTCCACAAGGCTAATGACCAGAGCGTACGCAGACGCGCTGCGGTTAACCTGTCCCCCCGGCTTTCCTGATCGGAGACCATCTCAGCCAGTAAAATGCAGGCTTGCGGCGCCTGGCCTCTGGCGAGAAGAAGCCGGCTGCGGCTAAGGGATGCAGACATAACGATGGCGCGTTGGCAGGGATGTTCGGCATCCATTCTGAAGCTGGCGGCCATTTGTTCAAGCTGCCGTTGCAGTTGCTCTGCGCCGGTGAAATTGCCGCGCTGCAGTCGCACCCTCACCTGCTCGGCTAACATCATGGCCTGGAGCCGTTGCCAGCCGCGAGACACCGCAAGGCGCTGCGCATGCTCCAGCAATCGCTCGGCCTCATAGGGCATATCGCTACCTAAGGCTTGACGCGCGAGATAGGTATAGCAACGACTCAGCGCGTCGGGTGGACTGAACCGGTCGATGAATTCGAGCCGGTCGGCTAACAGATGCTCGGGCGAGTCACCCCTCTGACATTCATAGGCTATCTCCGCCAACAGCGGCGCCAGCGTCGCGCCACTGGTCGACTGGGTGCCGGTATAACATTCAGCCTGGCGCAACGTTTTCTCTGCGTACCACTCGGCTTTTCCCAGATCGCCCTGACATAGATGGCACTGGGCAATGATAAACGCGCGATAAACCGAGACAAACAGATTATCTAAAGGACTTTCCGTAGAGGGCATATGCTGCTGAACCTCCAGCGCGTCGTGATAGCGCTGGTTAACAACATGGCAATAGCTGAGAATATTGCATATCAGACCATCAACCCAGGTGTCGCCGCAGGGCACTTCGGCCAGCAACGGCTGAACAATAGCCAGACTCTCCGGGATGTTTTCAGCAAAGGCTTCGCAAATTGCCCGCACAACGCGCAATTTACACCAGGTGCTGCGGGTTAAATCCTCACGATGATGAAGCACCATCTGATCGAGGTTATCAAGCAGCTGCCTCGACTCATCAAAGTGGAAATAATGCGCCAGTGCCCAGGCCAGATTAATTTGCAGGTCAATGCGCGCAGGATCGGTGCTGGGCGGTAAATGATGCATCCATGAGATCAGGGTATCGATATCCCCTTCTTCCGCCAGTGACTGAGCGCTTGCGCCGTCCTGCCCGGGGCTATGCACCGGCTTGCCTGCGCTGAGCGCATGGCGTACCGCCTCAGACCACAGTTTCTGTTCGACGAACCAATGACTGGCTAATTCATGTAGCTGTTTGCGGTTAATAGCGTTGTTCTGCTGCAGCATGGTCCGAAGATTTTCCTGCAACAGAGGATGGTAGCGGAACCAGTAGCCTTGTTCGTCAAGGGCTGACAAAAAAAGGTTGTGTCGCTCAATCCATGCCAGCATTGCTTGACTGTCATCTCGTCCTGTCACTGCATTGCATAGTTCGGCATTTAACCGACTGAGGAAGGACGTTTTCACCAGGAAATCAAGCACCTCTACCGGCAGCGGGTCCAGGACCACCTCTTTAAGATAGCGGGCAATGGACCGTGTTCCTCCATGCATATTGCGCAACAGATGCTCGGGATCATGCTGTAATTCTGCGGACAATGAAGCGATCTTCATCCCTGCGATCCAGCCCTCTGTCGCAGACTGTAGCCGCTGTGCATGGTGGTTGCTGAGGGGTAGCGCAACCGTGCGGCTAAAATAGTGTTTCGTTTCTTCTAGCGTGAATTGCAGGTCTCGATCATAGATCTCCACCAGTTGGTCCTGGGCCTGCAGCTGGCTCAGCGCAAGATTCGGGTGGAAACGGCTGCCAATGATCAGATGCAAGGCGGCAGGCGCATGCTTGAGTAAATACCCCAGCGCTTCATAGACCCCACGATCGTTAATCACGTGGAAGTCGTCGATAATCAGGTATATGTCATGCGGGCAGTAGTGTAGCTGGTTAATGAGCCCGGCCAGCAGCTGCTCGGAGCTGGAGAGCTTCTGTTCTTCCATATCACGCCAGAAATCGGCGTCCCAGTCAGCATAGAGTGGACGCAATGCTTGCAGCAGGTAAGGAATAAACTGCCATACGTCATCATCATCCTCATCGAGGCTCAGCCAGGCGATACGTTCCCCCTGGGCGACCATCTGCTGATGCCATTGCGCCAACAGCGTGGTTTTGCCAAATCCAGCGCCGGCGCAAACGACGCCCAGCCGGCACTGCTGAACGGGATTGAGAAGCTGAAGAAGCCGGGGGCGCTCCAGCAATTGTATCGAGGAGCGAGGCGGGACGAATTTGGTCAGGATTAGCGGCAAGCCTCGCGTCAGCCGCAATGGCCCGGAGACCAGTGATGGTGATTGGCGACTTTCTAAATCCGATGGCTTCATCCGTGGTTATCTACTCGCTTTGTTTTTTTTCAATTGTACGCCAGCCCCCGGGATGACATGGGGCCGCCAAACTTTATAGCTACACAAAATTTAGAAAGTTTGACCTCAAGCATGAAAACCCCCACCTACCCCCCCATGAAGGTGGCTTCGCACTCCCTTTAACCGCTCGTAGATTCATTGCATGGGTGTGGCCAGGGTTATCCGCCCTGTCTGTTGGCCCCGCCTGGGTGACCTTTATTGAGGAGAATTAAATCATGCTCAGCAAACAGGCGTTATTGCAGGCTTACCGCAAGATGCGGGAGATCAGGACCTTTGAAGAGCGGTTGCATCAGGAAAATACCAGCGGTGATATTCCCGGCTTCATTCACCTTTACACCGGTGAGGAGGCCATCGCGGTGGGGGTCTGCGAAAATTTAACGAGCGCAGATTTTATTGGTTCAACACACCGTGGACATGGCCACTGTATTGCTAAAGGGTGCGACATTCACGGCATGATGGCCGAAATATTCGGCAAGGACAGCGGGTTATGTCGCGGTAAGGGTGGGTCGATGCATATTGCCGATCTGTCGAAAGGAATGCTGGGAGCGAACGCTATCGTTGGGGGAGCCCCTCCCCTGGCCATCGGCGCCGCGCTAACGGCAAAGACGCTAAAAACCGGCAACGTCGGTGTCTCTTTTACGGGCGATGGGGGTTCTAATCAGGGCCTGGTCTTTGAAGCCATCAATATGGCCGTCGTGCTCCAGCTTCCGGCCGTCTTTATTTTCGAGAACAACGGTTACGGCGAAGGGACCGGTCATGACTACGCCGTGGGTGGGCGTGATATCGCCCGACGCGCCGCTGGCTTCGGCCTGCCGGCAGTGACCGTTGATGGCACCGATTTCTTTGCCGTTTATGAGGCCACTTCAGAGGCGGTCAAACGTGCGCGAGAAGGCGGTGGCCCAAGCGTCATTGAGGCCAAAGCCTTCCGCTGGCACGGTCATTTTGAGGGGGATCCCGCGCTATACCGCGCGGAAGGTGAAGTGCAACGCCTGCGTGAACAACATGATCCGCTGAAGATTTTCACCGCTAAGGTCAAACAGCATATCACCCAGGAAGAACTGGCGGCGATTGACGAGGAAGTAGAAGCCCTTGTCAACGATGCGGTATTGAAGGCCCGCGCCGCCGCCTATCCGGCTCCGGAAGACCTGCTGACAGACGTTTATGTCTCATACTGAGGGTGATAACTATGGCGATTAAAACCTATCGTGAAGCGGTCAAGGAAGCCCTGGCTCAGGAAATGGAACGCGATGAACGCGTGGTGCTCATCGGTGAAGATTTGCGTGGCGGTCATGGCGGAAATGCGCCCGAAGAGGCGAAGATAGAAGCCTTTGGCGGTGTGCTCGGCGTCACTAAAGGGCTGTGGACGCAGTTCGGCTCCGATCGGGTGATCGACACGCCCATTACCGAGTCGGCCATCATCGGTATGGCGGCGGGCGCCGCAGCGACGGGTCTGCGGCCGGTCGCGGAATTGATGTTCATGGATTTTTTTGGCGTGAGTCACGATGCGCTGTACAACCAGGCGGCCAAGTTCCGCTACATG
The DNA here is from genome assembly GCF_040064755.1 of Klebsiella sp. GB_Kp056. Taxonomy (NCBI): domain Bacteria; kingdom Pseudomonadati; phylum Pseudomonadota; class Gammaproteobacteria; order Enterobacterales; family Enterobacteriaceae; genus Klebsiella; species Klebsiella sp. GB_Kp056. The sequence continues at coordinate 15,621 of NZ_JBEAJA010000050.1, forward strand.
TTTGGTGGCAAAGCCAGAGCCCCGCTGGTGATGCGAGGGATGATCGGCGCGGGGTTTTCCGCCGCGGCCCAGCATTCACAGTCACCCTATAATATCTTTGCCACCACGCCAGGGCTGAAGGTGGTGGTGCCCTCGACGCCTTATGACGTCAAAGGTCTGTTAATCCAGTCAATTCGCGACGACGACCCGGTGGTTTTCTGCGAGCATAAAATGCTGTACGACCTCAAGGGCGAGGTACCGGACGAGAGCTATACCCTCCCGCTAGGTGTAGCCAACTATACCCGCGAAGGAGATGACGTCACCATCATTGCGTTGTCGGCAATGGTGCATAAAGCCAATCAGGTGGCGGACAAACTGGCCAGAGAGGGGATCTCGGTCGAGGTGGTCGACCCGCGGACCATTTCGCCGCTGGATGAGGAAGGGATTCTGGAATCGGTGGCGTCCACGGGGCGGGTAGTGATTGTCGACGAATCCGCGGCACGCTTCGGTTTTGCGCATGATGTCGCGGCGCTGATTGCGTCCCAGGCATTCCATTTCCTCAAAGCGCCCGTTCTGCTGGTGACGCCGCCACACACCCCGGTCCCGTTCTCCCCTGCTCTCGAAAAACTCTGGATCCCTGGCGTAGAACGTATCGAAGCCGCCGTCCGTCAAGTGCTGGAGGATTAACCTATGAGCGAAATCAAGACGCTTGAAATGCCAAAGTGGGGGCTTTCCATGGAAGAAGGCTTGCTCGCTCGGTGGGCAATCCAGGAGGGTGACAGCTTCACCCCAGGGCAGGAAATCTGTGAGATTGAAACCAGTAAAATCGTCAATGTGCTGGAGGCCCCCTTTGCCGGTACGTTACGTCGGATACTCGCCCGAGAGGGTGAGACGCTTCAGGTAGGCGCCGTGCTGGCCCTGGCGGCTGACGCTTCGGTCAGCGATGCTGACCTGGACGAATTCGCTGCCACTCTGGCTACGGCGAAACCCGCAGCCCCTGGCACGGAGGCTGCCGCACCGGACGTAGCGGCACAGGCAGGCGCTAAGCCACCTTCCGTTGTTTCGCCGCCATCCAACAGCCCCGAGCCCCCCGTTGGGCAGACCGACATCCCCGTCAGTCTGCAAGGCGTGACCGATGTGACTCAGGTTAATGCCACGCCCCATGCGTTACGACTCTCTGCCCGCTGGGGTGTCGACCTGAAAAAAGTCCGCGGCAGCGGGCGCGGGGATCGTATCTCTGTTTCTGATCTGGAAAGCGCGATCCTTGCCGCCGGCGGTCGCCTGGCCTCCCCGACGCCCCCCGTTCGTCGCAGCAAAGCGCCCCGCTCGCATGCCGATGACAGCCAGGTATCGGCCACCCCGCTGGCGCGCCGTCTGGCCGGCAAGCTGGGTATCAACTTGCATGACTGCCGAAGCAGCGGTTCACGCGGCCGGGTGAGTCGCGATGATGTGCTGGCCGCGGCGTTGTTACTCGACGAGCACCCGCAGACCAGCCCGGTACAGGAGAGTACCCCGGTACCCTATGAAAGCATCCCCATGTCCGGTATGCGGCGGGCTATCGCCTCTCGCCTGCAAACGTCCAAGCAACAGTCTCCCCATTTCCGTTTGAGCGTCGATCTCGATCTGGAACGACTGTTAGCGCTACGTCAGGAAATTAACCGCGAAGTACCCGGCGTCAAGATTTCGGTTAATGACCTGCTGGTGAAGGCCTGCGCCCTGGCGCTGGTGGCCGTGCCTGACGTCAACATTCAGTTTGATGAAGCGACACAAAGTATCCGCCGCTTTGCGGATGCCGACATTTCGGTGGCCGTTGCGCTGCCTGCCGGGCTAATTACCCCTATTGTCCGCTCGGCGAACCGGAAATCGATTAGCGACATATCGAACGAAATTCACTCGCTGGTGACCAGGGCCAAAGCGGGCACGCTGAAGCCGGAAGAGTTCCAGGGGGGGACCTTTAGCGTGTCAAATCTGGGGATGCTCGGCGTCCGGCAGTTTGACGCCATCATCAATCCACCGCAAAGCGCAATCCTCGCCATTGGCGCCGGCGAAATGCGGGCGGTAGTACGCGACGGGCAAATCGTCGCGCGCCAGCAAATGACGGTATCGCTATCCTGCGATCACCGGGTTATCGATGGCGCGGCAGGTGCGGCTTTTCTCCGGGAACTCAGGCGACTGACGGAAACCCCAACCTTGTTGTTTATCCAGGAGACGAGCTATGCACGATAAATACGATGTGCTAATCATCGGCGGTGGTCCTGGGGGATATGTGGCCGCCATCCGTGCCGGCCAGCTAGGGCTTCGTACCGCATTAGTGGAAAAACAACATCTGGGCGGCATCTGCCTGAACTGGGGATGCATTCCAACCAAGGCGCTGTTGCATGGCGCTGAGGTCGCGCACAGTATCACCCATGCCAGTCAGCTGGGCATCAGCGTGGGTGAGGTGAACATCGATCTGCAGAAACTGGTGCAGTTTAGCCGTACCGTATCGCAACAGCTCACCGGCGGGGTGGCGTACCTGTTGAAGAAAAATGGCGTGCAGGTCATTGATGGCACCGCGCGGCTGCGCGGCAAGGGGCAAATAACGGTCGAGGATGCCCGGGGGGAGACGCGCGATTACCGGGCCGATCACGTGATCCTGGCCACGGGCGCCCGACCACGCGCATTACCAGGCATCGCGCCAGATGGCGAATATATCTGGACCTATTTCGAAGCGCTGCGGCCTAAGCTATTGCCCAGGTCGCTATTAATCATCGGTTCAGGGGCGATTGGCGTCGAGTTCGCCAGCCTTTATAACGATCTGGGCTGTAAAGTGACGCTGGTCGAGCTGGCGTCGCAGATTTTGCCAGTGGAAGATGCCGAGGTGTCTGCAGCAGTGCGTAAGTCATTCGAAAAACGCGGTATTCAGATCCATACCCAGACCCTGGTGACGCAAGTACAGCTCACCGGGACCGGGGTGCGCTGCACCATGAAAAACACCGGCGCCGAATATTCTCAGGACGTCGAACGTGTGCTGCTGGCGGTCGGCGTACAGCCGAATATTGAAGATCTGGGGCTGGAAACGCTGGGCGTCGAGTTAGACCGCGGTTTTATCAAGACGGACACCGCTTGTCGTACTAACGTATTCGGGCTGTATGCCATCGGCGATGTAGCCGGCCCGCCGTGCCTGGCGCACAAGGCCAGCCACGAAGGCGTGCTCTGCGTTGAGACACTGGCTGGTGTCGAAGGCGCCCACCCGCTTGATCGCGACTATGTGCCCGGTTGCACGTATGCCCGGCCCCAGGTTGCCAGTCTGGGCCTGACGGAATCGACGGCCCTGGCCAGGGGACGGCCCGTCAGGATCGGTAAGTTCTCCTGGCAGAATAATGGTAAGGCGCTGGCCAGCGGCGAGACAGAGGGTTTTGTGAAGACGATTTTCGATGCTGAAACCGGCGAGTTGCTGGGCGCGCATATGGTTGGCGCACAGGTCACGGAACTGATCCAGGGGTTTGGCATCGCCCGTCACCTGGAGGCCACAGATGAAAGTCTCCTGTCGATGATCTTCGCGCATCCAACACTTTCCGAAGCGATGCATGAATCCATCCTCGCGGCCTGCGATCAACCATTGCATCAATAAGAAATAAGGGAGGCGATAGCTGCGCGATACGGAGTACGTTGCCCGTTATCCCTCCCGCACGCCCCGGCAGAAGATCCACCAGAACGGTTACGGCAGGATCTATTGATCTGAAACGCTAAACGCCAGGCGTAAATTCTGTATGTTTAGTAGACAACTCAACGACAGGAGGAGCGCTCTATGACACAGCACGAACGGTTTTGCCAGGCCTGCGGAATGCCGATGTCCGCACCCGATGCGCAAGGGGCCAGCGATAAATATTGCGCGTATTGCAGCGACAGCGACGGTAATCTGAAATCCTGGGAAGAGGCCGTATCCGGTCTGGCGGCTTTTCTCGACTCCTGGCAAAAGGTGGGCGTAGCGGAATCACGGAAACGGGCAAAACGTTACCTGACGGCGATGCCTGCCTGGGCGCACAAAGCGGACGAGTAATTTGCCCGGGCGGCGGGAAAAAATCATTCCGGGGGACAGACCGCCATGCCGACAACGATGCTATAACGTTTTTGTACGCCATCCGGACGGGAATAAATGCGCGTTTGTGGATGACGACCTGCAGGCAGGAGCATGCATGGATGGGTTCTTCATGCGGATGAAATAAACGCCTGGCGTTCTCCCCCTTGTCAGGATGCGTTATTGCCTGGTTTTTTAAGGGTTCGGTTTCTGTATTTAACCCGGCACTTTTCACGTCATACAACATATTGATGTGATGAATCTCTCATTTCAACGACACCAACTGGACAGTAAGTTATCGCGTGTGTTAGTTATTTAATCACGCAAGAGAACAGATTTAATTTAAACAAAAGTTAAACCTTTCTCACTTTGCTAAAAAATTGCATTGATAATGCTTTGGATTCCCGAACCATTATCAAAAGGGTATGTGAACAGAAAGCCCTCAGAGACGCGAGTCTCTGAGGGCTTTTTTTTTGTTTTTTATCTCAGGAGTAAATAAATGTCTAAAGAACGTCGTCTCTCAAGAATATTCGCAAAAGATGGTAAATCCGTGACCTTAGCGCTGGATGGCTACTATTTTTCCACGAAAACAAATGGTATTGATAATACGATAAATCAGCTCCCTGCTCTGGTGGAACACGGCCTGGATTGTGCGCTCGTCACGTACGGCATGTTGAAGAATTATCGTGAAGCGCTGAACAGCGTTCCCGTTGTGTTACGCGTCGACAGCACGGTCAGTATCTTTGACAATACCGTTCCCGATACTACCCCCGTTTTTTCCGTCGAAGATGCGCTTAAAGTCGCTGCCGAGGGAGTGGTCTGCATGACCTTCCCCGGCGCCTTCAATGAAGAAAAAACCCACATTATGGCGATGCAACTCGCGCAGGCAGCGGATCGCTGGAACGTACCGCTGATTGTCGAATCGCTCCCGTATGGTTATCCCGTCACCAGCGATGACTCTAACAATCCGGCGATCATCGCTGCATCGGCCCGCGCAGCGGTGGAGCTGGGCGCGGACGTCATCAAAACGCGTTTTACCGGTTCACCAGAGGACCGACTGATCGTTGAAGCTGCTGGCGTGCCGGTGCTTGCCTTAGGGGGGCCAAAAACCGGCATCGATGGTTACTTCAAATTTGTTCAGCACTGTATGCAGATGGGTGCGAAAGGCGTGGCTGTGGGACGAAACATTACCCAGGATCCGCAGCCGGCGAAAGTGGTAGCAGGTCTGAATGCCATCATCCATGAAAACGCAACAGCGGAAGATGCATACAGCCTCTACATGGCTAAATAACATCGGAAATTAATATGATTTCAAATAACACCATCATCCCTTCCATCAGGAAGTATAAATACTTTGAGAAAGCATTATCCTGCCAGTCAGAATATGTGCTGCTATCCGAAGCGAATATCGGCAATCTGCAGTCGCTGATTGGCAAATGCCATCAAAGCGGTAAGAAAGTCCTCGTTCACCTTGAATTACTGGGTGGTTTCAAACCGGATCAGGCGGGGATCAATCTACTGAAAAATTATTATAAGGTTGATGGTGTTATTTCTTCCAATCTCTCCGCGCTACGCTACGCCAAAAAAGAGGGATTGCTGACCGTATATCGGGTTTTACTTATCGATTCGCGATCGCTTGATCAGTCGCTCGATATTGTTAAACACAGTCCACCGGACGCAATTGAAATCTTACCTGCTGAATATGCCTGCCAGTGTCTGGAGTTGATTAGCCGAAATTTGAAAGGCTTTGATGTGGTATTCATCGCCGGAGGCTTTGTTAAGCGCAAATACCTTGTAGATAAAATATTCCATGCCGGATTTAAAGGGATAACCACCAGCGAGCCCGGCTTATGGTAACCAATAAGGAGTCCACGCGAATGAAAGATGAATACGTCATGGGCATCGACAATGGTGGAACCGTCACCAAGGCAGCCATCTATGACCGTAAAGGACAGGTTCTCGCGATCGCCTCAAAATCCACGCAGATGCTGACACCCCGGGAATTCCACACAGAGCGCAGTATCGATGAGCTGTGGGCCGCGAATGTCGAAGTGATTAAAAAAGCGATTGAGCAATCAGGTATTGATGCCAGCCAGATAAAAGGAGTGGCCGTCACCGGTCATGGTAACGGTCTGTATCTGGTTGACGAAGAAGGTCACCCGGTGCGTAACGGCATTATATCCACCGACAGCCGGGCAAAAGAGTACGTTGAGAGATGGCAACGCTCGCCAGAATTCCTTACCGACATTTTGCCAAAAACAATGCAGTCCATCTGGGCCGGACAACCTGTCGCCTTGCTGGCATGGCTGAAGGACTTCGAGCCCGAGACGCTGCAAAAAGCGCGTTATATTTTTATGGTCAAGGACCTGATCCGTTTTTACCTGACCGGAGAGGCTTTTCTTGAGCTGACCGATATCTCAGGCACCAACCTGATCAACGTACGTGACTGCAAGTATGACGATGAACTACTGGCATGGTGGGGACTTGATGAACTGCGGGACAAATTGCCCCCCATCAAACGCTCAACGGAATGCTGCGGAAAAATCACTGACGACGTGGCCCGTCTGACCGGTTTATGCGCAGGTACGCCGGTTTCTGGCGGGGTGTTTGATATCTCGGCCTCTTCCATTGCCTCGGGGATCAACAGTCTCGATAAGATGGCGATCGTCACCGGCACCTGGAGCATAAACGAATACGTTACCGACCACCCGGTTATTGATAAAGACCTGTTTATGACCTCCATTTATCCCATTGAGGGTAAATGGCTCATCACCGAGGCCAGCCCCACCTCCGCGAGCAACCTGGAGTGGTTTATTAACAACTTTATGGAGAGCGATCGGAAAACCTCCGCCGAACAAGGATCGTCGGTCTATGACCTGTGCAATAAGCTGGTTTCGTCCACGACGCCGGATGAAAGCCACCTGCTGTTCTTTCCGTTCGTGTTTGGCTCTAACACCATTCCCGACGCCTCGGCCGGCTTTATCGGTGTAAACAGCTTTCATAAAAAAGCCCATTTTCTGCGGGCGATTTATGAGGGCGTGGCCTTTAGCCATCTCTACCACACCGAGCGCTTGCGCAATATTAACCCGAAGTTAAGCCGCACAATTCGTATTGCCGGCGGTGTCACGAACTCCCCGGTCTGGCTACAGATATTCGCCGATATCTTCCAGGCCACGCTGGAAATTGTTGACGTCAAAGAGCACGGGACCCTGGGTACCGCGATGACCGCAGCCGTCATGGTGGGCTGGTTTGCAGAGGTATTTGCTGCCTCAAACGAAATGGTCCATGTCTCACGCACCGTCTCCCCTAATCCGGAAAACCACCGGGTCTACCAGACCAAATACCAGCTTTATAAAAACCTGTTATCAGAAATGCAGTCGCCGTGGAAAAGCTGCAGCAACTACATCGCGCACTAAGTGAGGAAAAAATGGATCTGAATTTAACGAATCGTACGGCCATCGTGACAGGCGGCGCAACCGGCCTGGGGAAAGAGTTTGTTCTTTCTCTCGCCAAAGAAGGCGTCAATATCTGCTTTACCTATATGCGGGAAGAAGAGCATCCCGAACGGCTGATCGAAACGGTGAAGGCCAGCGCGAACGTAGAGATCATCGCGGTTAAAACCGATCTCTCTGACGAACAGAGCCGGGAAAATCTGTTTGCCACCTGTATCGACAGACTGGGCAAAGCCGACATTCTGGTGAATAACGCCGGGATCTGGCTGAGCGGCTACGTCACCGAGATCAGCCCGCAGGACTGGGATCTGGTGATGAATGTCAATCTGAAAGCCATCTTCCATCTCAGCCAGCTATTTGTAAATCACTGCCTGCAGCATGACCGGATGGGCAGCATTCTGAATATTACCTCGCAGGCCGCGTTCCACGGCTCCACGACGGGACATGCGCACTACGCGGCAAGTAAGGCCGGTCTGGTCGCCTTTGCTATTTCTCTGGCGCGGGAAGTCGCCAAACAAAAAATCAATGTGAACAATATCGCCGTCGGGATCATGGATACTGCGATGATCCGTAAGAACATTGAGCAAAACCCTGACTATTACGTCAGTCGTATTCCGGTGGGCCGCGTGGCTCAGCCTCAGGAAATTGCCGACATCGGTGTCTTCATGGTTTCTCCTAAGACCAGCTATATGACGGGAGCAACTCTGGACGTTACCGGCGGTATGTTGATGCGTTAATCGAGGGAGAATCATTATGAAATGTCTGGCAATTGCCGATCTGTTTATCAATGCAGCAATGATGGAATCAGGACTGAAAGCGCTCAGGGATAACGGGATTGAAGTCGAAGTACGCGAGTGGTCACATGACTCCATTGAGAAACTTCAGGAAGATAATCTGCGGGTTGAACAGGAAGGCGCGGAAGCCGTGGCCTTACCGGAAGATCTGCTTCAGGGAGCGGGTGATATTGACATCCTGATCACTCAGTTTGCCCCCGTCAATACTGCGGTGTTCGATAAACTACCCACGCTGAAATATGTAGGCGTACTCCGCGGTGGCGTGGAAAACGTGAATCTTGAGGTGGCGAACGCCCGGGGCGTTGAGGTGATGAACACCCCTGGGCGTAACGCTCGCAGCGTCGCTGAATTCACGGTCGGCATGATCCTGGCGGAAATGCGCAATATCGCCCGGTCACACGATGCCCTGCGTGACAAATACTGGCGTAAAGACAGCCCGAACCATCAGGCGATCCCGGAGCTTGGCGGAAAAGTCGTGGGGCTGGTTGGCCTCGGCCATATTGCCCAACTGGTCGCGGGATTTCTCAGCGGCTTTGGCACGGAGATTATCTTTTACGATAAGTACGTTGCAGGCCATGAACGTTATGAGAAAGTCGATTCACTGGACGAACTGGTACAACGCGCCGACGTTATCTCGTTACATGCTCGCCTGACGCCGGAAACCGAAAATCTGATTAACGCACACCATTTCGCGCTGATGAAGCGCAGTGCCATCATTGTTAACACGGCACGCTCCGGGTTAATCAATGAAAAAGAGATGATTGATGCGCTCAGATCCGGGCAAATTATGGGCGCCGCGCTTGATACCTTTGATGACGAACCGCTTCCTGACGACAGTGCATTCTATACCCTGAATAACGTGACCATTACGCCGCATATTGCCGGGAGTACCATTGACGCATTCAGTAATTCGCCCAAACGCTTCGCTGAGATCCTTTTAAAGAAACTCAGTTAAATACTAAAAGAACCATTAAAGGTATTAACAGGGCCCAATGGGCACGGGTTAACTCGTGCCCAATTCGCCCGCCTTTTAAGGAATCATCATGGATATTATCAACAGCATTATTAGTCTGGGGGCATCAGTAATGATGCCAGTAATATTCTTTATTATCGCGCTTTGCTTTGGCGTTAAAATCGGTACGGCATTTAAAGCAGGGATGCTGGTCGGCATTGGTTTTGAAGGGGTGGGGCTGGTGATTGGCCTGCTGCTGACAAACCTGGGCCCGGCATCGCAGGCGATGGTTGAGCGTATCGGCCTGCAGTTAACGGTCGTTGATACCGGTTGGCCTACCGCATCGACTATTGGCTGGGGTTCGCCGCTGATGCTGCCCGTCGTGGTGGGCTTTATCGTCATCAACCTGGCCATGCTTCTGTTGAAATTAACCAAAACGGTGAATATCGATATTTTTAATTACTGGATTTTCCTGATCATGGGGTCTGTGGTCTATGCCGGAACGGGAAATTACTGGCTTTCTGTCGGTATTACTTTCGCTATTTTTGTGTTGACGCTATTGGCCGCAGATTTAACGGCGCCGTATTTACAAAAAAACTATAATCTTAAAGGGATATCATTCCCACATCTTACCTGTATAGCTTACGTGCCGTTTGGCATTGCCTGTAATTACATCATTGATAAGATCCCGCTCATCAATAAAATCAATTTCGATCCGGAAAGTATTAATAAAAAATTCGGCGTTTTTGGCGAGCCTCTTACCCTGGGGTTTGTGCTGGGACTGCTGTTGGCTTTCCTGGCTGGATATGACATTTCCGCTGCCGTTTCACTGGCCATTAAGGTTTCAGCCGCCATGCTGCTGCTGCCGAAAATGATTGAAATTCTGGTGCAGGGATTGTTGATTGTTCGTGATGCCGCTGAAGCAAAACTGAAGGCTAAATTTCCGGGGCGCGATTTTTACATCGGGATGGATACGGCGTTATTGATCGGTGAACCTTCGGTACTGGCGACCGGTCTGCTGTTAATCCCTATGGCTGTGGTGCTGTCTATCATTCTGCCCGGCAACCGCGTACTTCCCTTTGTCGATCTGGCTTCGTTAATGTTCCTGCTGGCAATGGTCACGCCGTTCTGTAAACGAAATATGTTCCGCATGTTCATAACCGGAACCCTGATCGTGACCTGCATCCTGTATGTCGGGACGGACATTTCGCAAGAATATACTCAGGCGGCGGTGAACTCACATATTCCGGTACCGGAAGGGATGGCCGAGATCACCAATATCGTCGGCGGCGCCACGACGCCTGTCGGCTGGCTGGCCGTCAAATTTGGCGAGTTTTTTAGCGCCACACCTTAGTACAAGACCACTTAAGTAAACAGAGGGCAAACTGTTGCCCTCTGTTTCTTCCTCTCATTCTGTGCGCTGAATAGCTGGCTCAGCGACGCTCCTGGTTTGAACATCTGACCAGCGCATCCGCCCCCTGCGCGGCGAGGTGGCTCATTTCTTTTGTGACCCCTCCCGTTTTCAACCCTACCTGCTATGCTCCTTCTTTCCCTGTTCACAGGAGATCCCGATGCTGACTATCTGGGGCCGAAAAACTTCCTCTAACGTGCAGGCGCTGATGTGGTGTGTTGGCGAGCTTGGTCTGGACTATCTCCGCTTCGACGTGGGCCATCGCTATGGCGGTACCGACAGCGAGGCGTTTTATCAGCTCAATCCCAATCGTACGGTGCCAGTGCTGCAGGATGGAGATAATCCGCCGCTGTGGGAAACCGGCGCGATCCTTCGCTATTTAGCCAGTCGCTACGCCGACGACGCCTTCTGGCCGGGCGACCTGCTGGCTCGTACTGAGATTGATCGCTGGGCCGAGTGGTCAAAGCAGAATATTGCCCTCGGCTTTACGGCGCCGGTGTTCTGGCGCGTGGTGCGCACGCCTGCCGCCGAGCGGGATCCGCAGTCCATCGCCGCGGCGGTGACGGCCCTGGAGAAAAAGCTGGCGATTGCCGAGGCACGTCTCGCCGGCAGTCGCTATCTGGCGGGCGATACGCTCACCCTGGCCGACATCCAGTTTGGTCATGTGCTGTACCGCTACTTTGCAATCGATATCCCCCGTCGTCCCCTCCCCCATCTTGCGGCCTATTATGCACGGCTAACCGCACGGCCCGCCTTTCGCCAACACGTCATGGTCAGCTACGACGAGCTGAAGGTCTGAAGATGGTCGGTAGCGCCTCCCGACGCTACCGACACGCTGGTTAACGCGCCATCAGGACAAACACGCCCCAGCCGAGATATTCCCGGGTCCAGGTGACATGGTGCAGCGGCGCGGTGGTCAACTGCTGGCGAACCTCCGGCGCGAAGTCATCGTGCGGATTGGCCTCCAGCCAGCGGCGCATCGTCAGCCATTTCGCCGCTTCATAACGATCCCAGCCCTCCTGGTCCGCCAGCACCATCTCCACTACGTCATAGCCCAGTTCGCCGAAGTGGGCGACCAGCGCCGGCAGCGTCAGGAAGTCGTCGGGAGAGTGCGCGCCGCAGGCAACCGCCTCTTCCGCCGTGGCGGGGCGTTTGCGCCACCATGGCTCGCCGATCAGCAGCATGCCGCCTGGGTTAAGGCTCTGCTTCAGCAGCGCAATCGTGCCTGCCACGCCGCCGCCGATCCACGTTGCCCCCACGCAGGCGGCAATATCGCACGGCTGACTGGCGACATACCCGCTGGCATCCTGGTGCACAAAGGTCACCCGGTCGCTCACCCCGAGCGCCTCTGCCCGGGCGGCCGCCTGCTGGCTGAACAGCAGGCTCATGTCCACCCCGGTGCCGACGATCTGATGATCGCGCGCCCAGCTACAGAGCATCTCTCCGGAGCCGCTGCCGAGATCAAGAATGGAGGCGCCCGGCGCCATTCGCAGCGCTCGCCCCAGCGTGGCGTACTTTTCCGGGGTAAAGGGGTTATGAATACGGTGTTCGCTTTCACTGATAGTAAAAATGCGAGGGATATCGATCATGGGTTTTTCTCCTTGAGAGCCATACGCCCGGGCAGCGACCCTGCCCGGGTCGCTGTATCAGCGGTTGTCCGCCTGTGCGCGAACGTTGGTCAAACCGGTGGTGTTGATCCGGTACGGCTGGCCATTCACCGACTTAATCAGCTTTTTGGTTTTGAGCTTTTTGAAGACCGCGAGGGTGCAGTCGCTCAGCAACAGCCCTTCCCGGGTGTAGCATTCGACGGCGGTAATGCGGCCGGAGGTATCGCGGACGTGCGCAATACGGCCACCTTTGGCGAGTACGTGTAAGGTCCGTTGTTCCTGACGGGATAAATTCATACTGAAACCTGTTCATTATCATGTGCGAAAACATGCCTACACCCGCAGGTGTGTGCGTAAGGTTTAAGCGCAGCGATAATCAGTCCGGCCTGGGCAGGTCGGGAAGCTGATTATCTGATAATGACATTCTCCAGCATCGAAGCCTCGGTGAGCATTGAAAGGTATTTACCGGCTGAATGTTAACACCTTCATCTGGTAAGGGTATTGCACAGATTAAAAACTGTGATCGGCGTTATGATTTACCTTCACCCTCCCCGGCATTTTGCCTTTTCCGCCACCCGCTTTGTTCCACAACGTTAACCACCGCCTTATCCCCCTCGCATTGTTAAATAATTGTTGGCAGATCACAAAATAGAAACAAAAAGGCCATTTCGTACGCATTTTATAAAAATGTAGATATTTTTAATTTATGGCTACGAAATGAACATCACCCTGACCTTCCATTCCATTGCGAGGAACGATCCTGATGAACGCCCTGACCGCAGTAAAACCGACATCCGCGCCGTTAGCTCAACACTTCCCTGGCTTTACCGTCGCCCCTTCCGCCCAGTCGCCGCGCCTGCTGGAGCTCACCTTTTCCGCCGACACCACCGCCCAGTTTCTGCAGCAGGTCGCGCAGTGGCCGGTGCAGGCGCTGGAGTACAAATCTTTCTTACGCTTCCAGGTGGGCAAGATCCTCGACGATCTGTGCGGCAACCAGCTGCAGCCGCTGCTGATCAAAACGCTGCTCGACCGCGCGGAAGGCGCGCTGCTGATCAACGGCGAAGGGATCGATCACGTCAGCCAGGCCGAGGAGATGGTCAAGCTGGCCACCGCCGTGGCGCACCTGATTGGCCGTTCCAATTTCGACGCCATGAGCGGCCAGTATTACGCCCGTTTCGTGGTGAAAAACGTCGATAACTCCGACAGCTATCTGCGCCAGCCGCACCGGGTGATGGAGCTGCACAACGACGGCACTTACGTCGAAGAGCAAACCGACTATGTGCTGATGATGAAGATCGACGAGCAGAACATGCAGGGCGGCAATTCCCTGCTGCTGCATCTCGACGACTGGGAGCACCTCGACGAATTCTTCCGCGACCCGCTCGCCCGCCGCCCGATGCGCTGGGCCGCGCCGCCGAGCAAAAACGTCAGCAAAGATGTCTTCCACCCGGTATTCGACGTCGACCAGCTGGGTCGCCCGGTGATGCGCTATATCGACCAGTTCGTCCAGCCGAAAGATTTCGAAGAAGGCACCTGGCTGAGCCGCCTCTCCGACGCGCTGGAGACCAGCAAAAACATTCTTTCTGTACCGGTTCCGGTAGGCAAATTTCTGTTGATAAACAACCTGTTCTGGCTGCACGGCCGCGACCGCTTTACGCCGCACCCGGACCTGCGCCGCGAGCTGATGCGCCAGCGCGGCTACTTTGCGTATTCCACGAATCATTACCAGACTCATCAATAAGAGTTTTCAGGCGAAGGAATTGAGCGGATGTATGATTTCGTGATTATCGGCGGCGGCATCATCGGCATGTCGACCGCCATGCAGTTAATTGAGATTTACCCGGACGCCCGCATTGCGCTGCTGGAAAAAGAGGCCGGCCCGGCCTGCCATCAGACCGGCCATAACAGCGGCGTGATCCACGCCGGGGTGTACTACACGCCCGGCAGCCTCAAGGCGCAGTTTTGCCTCGCCGGCAACCGCGCCACCAAAGCCTTTTGCGAGCAGAACGGCATCCGCTACGACGTCTGCGGCAAGATGCTGGTCGCCACCTCGCCGCTGGAGATGGAGCGGATGCGCGCCCTGTGGGATCGCACCGCCGCCAACGGCCTGCAGCGGGAATGGCTGAGCGCCGGGGAGCTGCGCGAGCGCGAACCGAACATCAGCGGACTCGGCGGGATCTTCGTCCCTTCCAGCGGCATCGTCAGCTACCGCGACGTGGCGGCGGCGATGGCGAAGAACTTCGAATCGAAAGGCGGCGCCATCGTCTACAACGCCGAAGTCAGCGCCCTGAAAGAACATGCCAGCGGCGTGGTCGTCCACACCCGCCAGGGCGGCGAGTATGAGGCCTCGACGCTGATTACCTGTTCCGGGCTGATGGCCGATCGACTGGTGAAAATGCTCGGCGTCGATCCCGGGTTTATCATCTGCCCGTTCCGCGGGGAGTATTTTCAGCTCGCTGCGCAGCACAATCAGATCGTCAACCATCTGATCTATCCGATCCCCGATCCGGCGATGCCGTTCCTCGGCGTCCACCTGACCCGCATGATCGACGGCAGCGTCACCGTCGGCCCCAACGCCGTGCTGGCCCTGAAGCGCGAAGGCTATCGCAAGCGCGATATTTCGCTGGCCGATACCCTGGAGATCCTCACCTCGCCCGGCATTCGCCGGGTACTGCAAAACAACCTGCGCTCCGGGCTGGGCGAAATGAAAAATTCGCTGTGCCGAAGCGGCTATCTGCGGCTGGTGCAGAAATACTGCCCGAGCCTGACATTAAGCGATTTGCGCCCGTGGCCGGCCGGCGTGCGGGCGCAGGCGGTGTCGCCGCAGGGCAAACTGATCGACGATTTTCTCTTCGTCACCACCGCGCGTTCCATTCACACCTGTAACGCGCCGTCACCCGCGGCGACGTCGGCTATCCCGATCGGCGCGCATATCGTCAGCAAGGTGCAGACCCTGCTGGCCAGCCAGAGCAATCCCGGACGCACGCTGCGTGCGGCACGTAGCGTGGAGACACTACACGCCGCTTTTACCCGTTAACCCCCTGAAGACAGGAAGCGATTATGCAACTCAACGATATGACTCTGTTTCGCCAGCAGGCGCTGATTGATGGTCAGTGGCGCGATGCGCCCAACGGCGACGTGATTGCGGTGACCAACCCCGCCAACGGCGAGCAGCTCGGCAGCGTGCCGAAAATGGGCGCTGACGAAACCCGACAAGCGATCGAAGCCGCTAACCGCGCCCTTCCCGCCTGGCGCGCCCTCACCGCCAAAGAGCGGGCGAATATTCTGCGCCGCTGGTTCGATCTCATGCTGGAGAACCAGGACGATCTCGCCCGTCTAATGACCCTCGAACAGGGGAAACCGCTGGCGGAAGCCAAAGGCGAAATCAGCTACGCCGCCTCCTTTATTGAATGGTTCGCCGAAGAAGGTAAACGCATTTACGGCGACACCATTCCGGGCCACCAGGCCGACAAGCGCCTGCTGGTGATTAAGCAGCCCATCGGCGTCACCGCCGCCATCACCCCGTGGAACTTCCCGGCGGCGATGATCACCCGCAAAGCGGGCCCGGCGCTGGCCGCGGGCTGCACCATGGTCCTGAAACCGGCCAGCCAGACGCCGTTTTCCGCGCTGGCGCTGGCCGAACTGGCGAATCGCGCCGGGATCCCCGCCGGGGTGTTCAACGTCGTCACCGGCTCAGCCGGCGCGGTCGGCGGCGAACTGACCAGCAACCCGCTGGTACGCAAGCTCTCCTTTACCGGCTCGACCGAGATTGGCCGCCAGCTGATGGAGCAGTGCGCGAAAGACATCAAAAAAGTCTCCCTGGAGCTGGGCGGCAACGCGCCGTTTATCGTCTTCGACGATGCCGATCTCGATAAAGCCGTCGAGGGGGCGCTGGCGTCGAAGTTCCGCAACGCCGGGCAAACCTGCGTCTGCGCCAACCGCCTGTACGTCCAGGACGGGGTGTATGACCGTTTCGCCGAGAAGCTGCAGCAGGCGGTGGAAAAACTGCGCATCGGCGACGGCCTGCAGGAGGGCGTCACGACCGGCCCGCTGATCGACGAGAAAGCCGTCGCCAAAGTTGAAGAACACATTGCCGACGCCATCGCCAAAGGCGCAAAGGTGGTCACCGGCGGCAAACCGCACGCCCTGGGCGGCAACTTCTTCCAGCCCACCATCCTGGTCAACGTGCCCGACAGCGCCAAAGTGGCGAAAGAGGAGACCTTCGGCCCGCTGGCCCCGCTGTTCCGCTTTAAAGATGAAGCCGACGTCATTGCCCAGGCCAACGATACCGAGTTCGGTCTCGCCGCCTATTTCTACGCCCGCGATCTGAGCCGTGTGTTCCGCGTCGGCGAAGCGCTGGAGTACGGCATCATCGGCATCAATACCGGAATTATCTCCACCGAAGTCGCTCCGTTCGGCGGCGTTAAGGCCTCCGGCCTCGGCCGCGAAGGGTCGAAGTACGGCATCGAAGACTACTTAGAAATCAAATACATGTGTATTGGCCTTTAACAGGGGTGACGGATGAACAGCAATAAAGCAATGATGGCGCGTCGCAACGACGCGGTCCCGCGCGGCGTCGGCCAGATCCATCCTGTCTTCGCCGAGCGCGCGGAGAACTGCCGGGTGTGGGACGTCGAAGGGCGGGAATATCTCGATTTTGCCGGCGGTATCGCGGTGCTCAATACCGGCCACCTGCATCCGCAGATTGTCGCCGCCGTGGAGGACCAGCTGAAAAAGCTGTCCCATACCTGCTTCCAGGTGCTGGCCTACGAGCCCTACCTGGCGCTGTGCGAAAAGATGAACCAGAAGGTGCCTGGTGATTTCGCCAAGAAAACCCTGCTGGTGACCACCGGGTCGGAAGCGGTGGAGAACGCAGTGAAGATCGCCCGCGCGGCAACCGGGCGCAGCGGCGCGATCGCCTTCACCGGCGCCTATCACGGCCGCACTCACTACACCCTGTCGCTGACCGGTAAAGTGAATCCATACTCCGCCGGTATGGGCTTAATGCCGGGTCACGTCTATCGCGCCCTCTATCCGTGCGCGCTGCACGGCGTCAGCGATGAAGAGGCGATCGCCAGAATCCATCGTATCTTCAAAAACGATGCCGCGCCGGAAGATATCGCCGCCATCATTATCGAGCCGGTGCAGGGTGAAGGCGGATTCTATGCCGCCTCCCCGGCCTTTATGCAGCGCCTGCGCGCCCTGTGCGACGAGCACGGCATTATGCTCATCGCCGATGAAGTACAGAGCGGCGCGGGCCGCACCGGTACCCTGTTCGCCATGGAGCAGATGGGCGTCGCGGCGGATATCACCACCTTCGCCAAATCCATCGCCGGCGGTTTCCCGCTGGCGGGCGTCACCGGCCGCGCGGAGGTGATGGACGCCATCGCCCCGGGCGGACTGGGCGGCACCTACGCCGGCAACCCCATCGCCTGCGCCGCCGCCCTGGCGGTATTGCAGATTTTCGAGCAGGAGAATCTGCTGGAAAAAGCCAACCAGCTCGGCGATACCCTGCGCCAGGGCCTGCTGGCGATCGCAGAAGATCATCCGGAGATCGGCGACGTGCGCGGTCTGGGAGCAATGATCGCCATTGAGCTGTTTGAAGAGGGCGACCACAGCAGGCCGAACGCCAGGCTGACGGCGGATATTGTCGCCCGGGCGCGCGACAAAGGTCTGATCCTGCTCTCCTGCGGACCGTACTACAACGTGCTGCGCATCCTGGTGCCGCTGACCATCGAAGAGGCGCAGATCGAGCAGGGGCTGAAGATCATCGCCGACTGCTTTACCGAGGCGAAACAGGCATAGCACACCAGACATGCGGACACGAAGTACGTTAGTAAGGGAATAAAGACGAGACCTGCAAAACAACAATAATACGCGTGCCCCGGCGCGGGAATGTCGGGGCGCTCTCCCAGGTGACACACTTCGAGAGGGTAAATGATGGGGCAACTGTCGCAATCACAGGATTTAGGGGCGGGGCTGAAGTCGCGCCACGTCACGATGTTATCTATCGCCGGGGTGATCGGCGCGAGTTTATTTGTCGGATCCAGCGTCGCCATTGCCGAGGCGGGCCCGGCGGTGCTGCTGGCCTATCTGTTTGCCGGACTACTGGTGGTGATGATTATGCGTATGCTGGCCGAAATGGCGGTCGCCACGCCGGATACCGGCTCCTTTTCCACCTACGCCGATAAAGCCATCGGCCGCTGGGCGGGGTATACCATCGGCTGGCTGTACTGGTGGTTTTGGGTATTGGTTATTCCGCTGGAAGCCAATATCGCGGCGATTATTTTGCATTCATGGGTGCCGGGCGTCCCGGTGTGGTTGTTCTCTCTGGTCATTACCCTCGCCCTCACCGGCAGTAACCTGCTGAGCGTCAAAAACTACGGCGAATTCGAGTTCTGGCTGGCGCTGTGCAAAGTGGTCGCTATTCTGGCGTTTATCATACTGGGCGCGGTCGCCATTACCGGCTTTTATCCGTATGCCGAGGTGAGCGGCATTTCGCGTCTGTGGGATCACGGCGGCTTTATGCCCAACGGCTTCGGCGCGGTGCTGAGCGCGATGCTGATCACCATGTTCTCGTTTATGGGCGCGGAGATTGTCACTATTGCCGCCGCCGAATCGGATACCCCGGATAAACATATCGTGCGCGCCACCAACTCGGTGATCTGGCGTATCTCTATTTTTTATCTGTGCTCGATCTTTATCGTCGTCGCCCTCATCCCATGGAATATGCCGGGGCTGAAGAGCATCGGCTCCTACCGCTCGGTGCTCGAGCTGCTGCATATTCCCTATGCCAAGCTGATTATGGACGGCGTGATCCTCCTGTCGGTCACCAGCTGTCTGAACTCGGCGCTGTATACCGCCTCGCGGATGCTCTACTCCCTGAGCCGCCGCGGCGATGCGCCGGCCTTCATGGGGCGGACCAACCGCAGCAAAACGCCGTACGTGGCGGTGCTCCTCTCCACCGGCGCGGCGTTCCTCACCGTGGTGGTGAACTACTACGCGCCTGCCAAGGTGTTTAAATTCCTCATCGACAGCTCCGGCGCCATCGCCCTGCTGGTCTATCTGGTGATCGCCGTTTCGCAACTGCGGATGCGTAAAATCCTTCAGGCGCAAGGCGGCGAGATCCGTCTCAGAATGTGGCTCTATCCGTACCTGACCTGGCTGGTGATCGCCTTTATCACCTTCGTGCTGGTGGTGATGCTGTTCCGTCCGGCGCAGCAGCTGGAGGTGATCTCTACCGGCCTGTTAGCATTGGGAATTATTTGTACGGTACCGATTATGTCGCGCTGGAAAAAGCTGGTATTGTGGCAAAAACTGCCGCTGCAAAATACGCGTTAACCCTGTTCCCGGCCCCCGCCGGGAAGAGTATTCAGGAGTAAGATCATGACCGCCATTTCCCAGGCGACGGCCATTGACGGGTACCGTTGGTTAAAAAACGACATCATCCGCGGGGTCTACCAACCCGATGAGAAGCTACGGATGAGCCTGTTGACCTCGCGCTATGCCCTGGGGGTAGGTCCGCTGCGCGAGGCGCTTTCGCAGCTGGTGGCCGAGCGGCTGGTGACGGTGGTCAATCAGAAAGGCTATCGGGTGGCGCCCATGTCGGAACAGGAGCTTCTCGATATCTTCGACGCGCGCGCCGACATGGAAGCCATGCTGGTGCGCCTCGCCATCGAGCGCGGCGGCGATGAGTGGGAGGCGGAGCTGCTGGCCCGCGCCCATCTGCTCAACAAGCTGGAGTCGTGCGAGGCAAGTGAGCGCTTACTCGATGAGTGGGACCAGCGCCACCAGGCGTTTCACACCGCCATCGTCGCCGGCTGCGGTTCGCAGTATCTGCTGCAAATGCGCGAGCGGCTCTTCGATCTGGCAGCCCGCTACCGTTTTATCTGGCTGCGCACCACCGTCCTGTCGGTAGAGATGCTGGAAGATAAGCATGTCCAGCATCAGACCCTGGTGGACGCTATTCTGGCGCGCGACGCCGAGCAGGCCAGCGCGCTGATGCGCGAGCACTTACTGACGCCGATCCCGATTATTCAGCAGGCGATGGCCGGCAAGCTGCAGCCGCAGGCAGTGTGAGTCAGGTGGCGGGGTGGAGAGTGCGGGTGGGGCGGCAAAGCCTTCGTCACGCTCCTCCACGCCGCACGGGCGTGGAGAAATCGTATCTGTAGATCAATCAGGCGCGCAGGCGAACCGGCTCGCTGAAATCGTCGGCCGGTTCCAGCTTCAGATTAAAGGTGGTCAGCAGCGCTGCGGCGCGCTCGTGAAACTCGCGCAGCGTTTTTTCCAGTCTGTCGCTCACTTCCGGGTCGTCAATGTCGACCGCCTGCCATGACCCTTCTTTATTGAACAGGCCAAACTGGTAGCTATAGGTGAAACGTGACTCTTGTGCTTCCATTTCCATCCACCAGCCCCAGAATTCACGCTTCTCCGGTGCGGGCTTAACGTTGACGCAAACTGCCAGGCAATCGAAAAAGAAACGGTTGTCATGGCACTGCTCTTCGCGAATGTAAGGCCCTAGCGCCGTGAATTTCTTGATCAACTTACTTTTCAGGTGTCCACTCGGTAACGTCATTGCGATCTCCTTTAGTGATGCAACTGTTTTACCAAACCAATAGAATTTAGCAATAAATTAACCAAATCTATGGTTGATCCAGCGGGCGATCTGTCGCAATGCGTGATCAAAATTGCGATACACCGGGTTAAACGGGATCTCCAGCAGTTTGCCATCGGCGGATGACGAGGTGATTAACCGCGACTCCTCTTCGGGGCTGAACGGATCGTCCTTCCAGAAGCCGGAGAGCATCGGCGTCGGGCAACGGCGTCCCAGCAGTCCCTGGGTTTTTAACGAGTAGCGGTTGAGCTCCACGCGCAGCGCTTCATCGGACGCGTCATGCATGCCCAGCCGCGAGGCCAGCACGTCGAGGTACATCTCCGGCACGCGCCCCTGATGCAGAGGATCCACCAGCAGACCGTGGACCACCGGCCCCAGACAGGCTACGGCCTTCAGCCGCTGCGGTTCCAGATAACCGAGACGCACCGCAATATTGGCGCCAAAACGGAAGCCGAAGGCGGCGACCCGGGTATGGTCGATCCATGGCACATTTTCCAGATGGCGCAGCGCGTGCTGATGCAGCAGGCTGGTGTCCTGATTCAGCGTCCATTTTGACGAGAAGCCGATGGAGGGCATATCAATGGTCAGCATGGCAATGCCGAGCGGTGAGAAGTAGTTCTCATACAGGTTGTAATAATCCGTCTGCAGCGAGTCCAGCCCCCCGCACATCAGCACCGTCGGAAACGGCCCCTCGCCTTTCGGCATATGCAAAAAGCCGGTTATCGGCGAACCGCCAGGGATGGTGAACTCCAGCTCGCGCAGGGCGCCAGGCAGCCGCTGGGCGGCCTCTTCATACGCCCGGTTGGCTAAAGCCTGCGCCTGTTCCGCCAGCTCATCGCCTTTAATATGCGGATAAGCGGCAATGCTGTACAGGTTCGAAGCATGCAGCCAGTGGCGGCCGCTCAGCAAAGGATCGGCTTCCTGGCCGGCCTTTTGCTGCCACTGCATCGCCTCTTTCGCCCACTCAAAGATCCAGTTGCCGCCGCGATAGCCGATGACGGTATCGAACAGCTCGGGATCCGTTCGTTCGGCCTCGCTCATCACAATGCGCGCTTGCACATCAAGGATCTCCTGCGGGGTTACGCCGCGCCAGATCCACATTAAGCGATTGATCAGACGGTACCAGTGTTCGACGTGATTGCCGCTCAGCGCTGACTGCATCGCCTGGGGTTTTCCGGCAGAAAACCGGCGCACCAGCGTAGAGGTTTCGGGATGTTTGAAGCGAGGTTTAAACAGCGTTTCGCTGAGGTTAGCCTGTGACATGTGCAGTCTCCGTCGTAGTGCCACTCCGGATATTGTAACCTGCTAGAGGATAAAAAAAACCACGCCCGGCAAGCCGGGCGCGGTAAATAGCACTGTCCTGAAGAATTAACGACCTGCGATAGGCGGTACAAACACCACGCCCATATCCCACGGCTGTTCAATCCAGGTATCCTGCGGAATATCAACCACGTAATCATCCACCAGCGGACGGCCTGCCGGTTTGGCGAAAATGGTGACGAAGTGCGCTTTGGGATACATTTCGCGGATCGCCACGGCGGTCCCGCCGGTATCCACCAGATCGTCGATAACGATAAAGCCTTCGCCATCGCCTTCCGCACGTTTCAGTACTTTCAGCTCGCGCTGGTTATCATGGTCGTAGCTGGAGATGCATACGGTATCAACATGACGAATGCCCAGTTCACGCGCCAGTAAGGCTCCCGGTACCAGTCCACCGCGGCTAACGGCAATAATGCCTTTCCATTGCTCAACCGGCAGCAGACGGCTGGCCAGTTTGCGGGCGTGAATCTGCAACATGTCCCAGGTGACGACGTATTTTTCGCTCATGTGAAGTGTCCCAGCCTGTGTAATACGGCTTAAATAATGTTCGAGGGGGAAAATGGTTGCGCGAGATTATAGAGATCTGACGCACTAAAAACCAGTGTTAAGCGGTTTGCGCAACGCTTTTTGCGTTGTTTACACTACCTGCGGCGGTGGAAAGTGGTATTCTCACCCCCATCGCGCAAGCCCGGGCTTGTTGTGTATTTTAACGCTAACCCTCGTCCTGCAACCGCTGTATGCAGGAGTCTGTAAGGAGACTTACCGTGTCTGAACTGTCTCAACTATCCCCGCAGCCGCTTTGGGATATTTTCGCCAAGATTTGCTCCATCCCGCACCCGTCCTATCACGAAGAACAGCTCGCCGAGCACATTATGGGTTGGGCAAAAGAAAAAGGCTTACACGCGGAACGCGACCAGGTTGGCAACATTCTGATTCGTAAAGGCGCGACTGCCGGTATGGAAAACCGTAAGCCGGTAGCGCTGCAGGCGCACCTCGATATGGTGCCGCAGAAAAATAACGACACCGTCCACGACTTCGCCAAAGATCCGATCCAGCCGTACATTGACGGCGAATGGGTGAAAGCGCGCGGCACCACGCTGGGCGCGGACAACGGTATCGGGATGGCGTCCGCACTGGCGGTACTGGCCGACGACAGCGTCGCTCACGGCCCGCTGGAAGTGCTGCTGACCATGACCGAAGAAGCCGGTATGGACGGCGCCTTCGGTCTGCAGGCCAACTGGCTGCAGGCCGATATCCTGATCAACACCGACTCCGAAGAAGAAGGCGAAATCTATATGGGTTGCGCCGGCGGGATCGATTTCACCTCTAACCTGGCGCTGACCCGCGAAGCGATTCCGGCCGGTTTCCAGAGCTTTAAAGTCACCTTAAAAGGGCTGAAGGGCGGCCACTCCGGCGGTGACATCCATCTCGGTCTGGGTAACGCCAACAAGCTGCTGTCGCGCTTCCTTGCAGGCCACGCCGATGAGCTGGATCTGCGTCTGGTTGATTTCAACGGCGGTACGTTGCGCAACGCCATCCCGCGTGAAGCGTACGCTACTGTCGCCGTCGCCGCGGATAAAGCCGATGCGCTGAAAGCGCTGGTGAATACTTACCAGGCGCTGCTGCAAAACGAGTTGGCGGCCAAAGAGAAGAACCTGGCGGTGCTCCTGGAAGCGGTAGAGAACGACAAAGCGGCGCTGACTCAGGCCTCCCGCGACGGTTTCATCCGCCTGCTGAATGCCACGCCGAACGGGGTTATCCGCAACTCTGACGTGGCGAAAGGCGTAGTAGAAACCTCGCTGAACGTCGGCGTCGTCACCATGACCGATGACAATGTGCAGATCCACTGCCTGATCCGCTCGCTGATCGACAGCGGCAAAGACTATGTGGTCAGCATGCTGGAATCTCTGGGTAAACTGGCGGGGGCGAAAACCGAAGCCAAAGGCGCTTACCCTGGCTGGCAGCCGGACGCCAACTCGCCGGTGATGCACCTGGTGCGCGAGACTTACCAGCGTCTGTTCAACAAGACGCCGAACATCCAGATCATCCACGCCGGTCTGGAATGCGGCCTGTTCAAAAAACCGTATCCGGAGATGGACATGGTCTCCATCGGGCCAACCATTACCGGTCCGCACTCCCCGGATGAGCAGGTCCATATCGAGAGCGTCGGCCAGTACTGGACGCTGCTGACCGAGCTGCTGAAAGCCATTCCGGCTAAATAAGCACCACCACCGGCGGCAGCCCGCCGCCGGTTTCTCCCCCTCACCTTAGCGTCCCGCGCTTTCCATCCGGTAGTTAATAAACCACTCCCCGCGCGCCGCCACCCGCTGCTCAGCCACCACCTTAAAGCCATGGGCCGTAAAACAGGGTCTCGCGGTAATACTGGCGTCCACCGTCAGGATTTGCGCAGGATACTGAGCGCAGAGCGCCTCGATAAGCGCGCCGCCGATACCCTGCCGGCCGTGATCCGGCGAGACAAAGAGCAAATCGATATGCGTCCCGATAGCGGTGATAAAGCCAACCGGTTGACTCTCTATCTCCGCCACCAGCCCGTTTGCATCAGCCAGCTTTTGCCGCCAGCGCGTCTCATCCACCTGCGCCCAGGCCGCAATCTGCGCCGGAGTATAGTCCCGGCAGGCCGTTTCCCGCACCGCGCGCAGGAATATCCGACAGAGCAGTGGTAAATCGTTGTCGCGGTAAGGACGAATGTGCATGGTTAAATCCCTAATAAAAGCTGCCTTTCCAGCTGCGGATCGAGCAGCGTCACGTGGAGCCCAACCAGGCGCACGCCACGTCCGCCGCGGCGCTCATCCCAGGTCTTGTGCGCGGTGGCAATCAGATCCGCTTTGTTCAGCTGCGGCCAGACGTGCTCCTGGGTGGTCAGCTGGAAGTCATTGAATTTCAGTTTAATACCCTGACGGGCGATCAGCAGGTCCGGTTTGACCTTCGCCAGCCGGCGCTCCAGTTCGGGATAGAGATTTTCGATAATCGCTTCGCACTCTGACCATTCATGGATATCTTCCGCTAACGTCCGCTCCACCCCCACCGACTTGCGCTGCCGGTCGTTATGGATTTCCCGCTCATCAATCCCGTGGCTGCGCTCCCACAAAATACGGCCGAATTTACCGAAGCGCTTAAGCAGCATGGCCAGATCGCTGTTCTGCACATCGCCACAGGTACGCAGGCCCATATTTTCCAGCTTCGCCGCCGATACCTTCCCGACGCCGGGTATTTTCGCCAGCGGCAGCGCCCGTACAAACTCAGCCATCTGATGGGGAGCGATAACGAACTGGCCGTTGGGTTTATTCATGTCGGAGGCGATTTTGGCAAGAAACTTTACCGGCGCTACCCCCGCCGAGGCGGTGAGGCGCAGCTCCCGTTCGATGGTTTCGCGGATCTCCTGGGCGATCAGGGTGGCCGACCCGTGACAATGCACGCTGTCGCTGACATCAAGATAGGCTTCATCCAGCGACAGCGGCTCAATGCGCGAGGTATAGCGGGAGAAAATTTCGCGGATATGGTTCGAGGCTTCTTTGTAGGCATCAAAGCGGCCGGGAAGCAGCGTGAGATGCGGGCACAGCTTGAGCGCCGTCGCCGTCGGCATGGCGCTACGCACGCCAAACTTACGCGCAGGATAGTTCGCGGTACTAATCACGCCACGCTGTACCCGACTGCCGCCTATCGCGAGAGGTATATCGCGCAACGCCGGGTTGTCGCGCATCTCCACCGCCGCAAAGAAACAGTCCATATCGACATGGATAATTTTACGCATCGTCAGACTCAACACTGTATACCCATACAGCATAGCAAAACTCGCTGCGAATTTTATGCTTTTTTTATTTCATCGCCCAGAAAAGCGGTTAAAACATAAAAATGCAATAAATTATGTTTATTTTCATAAAGTTAATCGATAAATCTGGAAGATATAATCATGAAGAAAATACTTACCGCACTTTGCCTGCTGGCCTCCGCCGGCGCCTGGGCCGCCCCGCAGCTGATTGCCCATCGCGGCGGCACCGGCGATGCGCCAGAAAATACCCTGCCGGCCATTAAGCTGGCGCTGGAGAATAACGCCGAGGCCATCTGGGTCACGGTGCAGTTAAGCCACGACGGCGTGCCGGTGCTCTACCGGTCAAGCGATCTTTCCGCATTGACCAATAGCGAGGGCAACATTTCCAGTTTGACCGCCGCCGAGCTGGCGAAAGTCGATGCCGGCTGGAAATGGGGTGATGACAGCCACCCCTGGCGCGGTAGGCAGGCCACCATTCCCACGCTGCAAGCCGTTTTGCAGCAATGGCCGCACACGTTCTTCTACATCGACATTAAATCTCCGGATGCCGACCCGACCGTGATGGGCGAGCGCCTGCTTGCGGTGTTAAAAGCTACGCACAGCCTCGATCGCGTGCGGGTCTATTCCACCGAAGACCGCTATATCGCCGCGCTGCCGCCGGCTATTCCCCGCTTCGTCACCCGCAGCGAAACCCGCACCAGACTTGCCAGCATTTCGCTCAGCCATCAGTGCCAACCTGCCAGCCAGCGCGAAGGCGAGCAGTGGTATGGGCTGGAGCTGAAGCGCAAGGTAGAGGTGGTGGAGAAATTCACCCTTGGGGTAGGGGTCTCCCCGGCGACGCTCACCTGGGATAAAGAGGCGATGGATTGCTTCCGCTCGCAGGGTAAAGCGCACATTATCTTCTTCGGCATCAACAGTGCGGAAGATTACCGCACGGCGAAAGAGCTGGGCGCTGACGGCGTGATGGTCGATTCCCCGGCGCAGGCGAAAAGCTGGCAGTAAGGGAGTCAATGGCTAAAAAAGGCCGCGAAAGCGGCCTAACGTTGCTGGCATGTTGTTGCCGGGTGGCGGCTACGCCTTACCCGGCCTACCCTTCCAGGACTGGCTGTTAACTCACCGCCGGGCCTGGGGCAGTTGAAACTGCCGGTGCTGGCCGGAGCCCGGGGGCGGCGGCGACTGGCCGCCCCCGGTGCGCTCCCTGCGCCATGAGTGGCATCACGCAAAAGAAATATCGGGAGCGTAATCTGCCCGGAAACCTCACAGATTACAAAATGCGCCGCTGCTGGCGCTGCGCCTCGCGGGCGAGACGTTTCTTACGCGCGTCGCAGGGCTCAGGACAATCGCAGACTTTCTCCAGTCCCAGCGAGGAGATCCCGCCGCAGCTGCCCTGAATGCTCTTGCGCTTCACCAGGTAGCCCAGCGACATCCCGAGGATCACCAGCGCAAAAATCACAAAGGTTGCGACAAACACCGTCAGCATCGTCAGCCTCCAAAGTCGTCGAGCAGAATATTCTCGTCCTCGACGCCCAGATCCTTCAGCATCTTAATCACCGCGGCATTCATTACCGGCGGCCCGCACATGTAGAACTCGCAGTCTTCCGGCGCCGGATGATCGCGCAGATAGTTCTCGTACAGAACGTTATGGATAAAGCCGGTATGCCCCGTCCAGTTATCTTCCGGCAGCGGATCGGAGAGCGCAACGTGGAAGGTAAAGTTCGGGTTATCCCGCGCCAGCTGTTCAAACTCATCATCGTAGAACATCTCGCGCAGCGAGCGCGCTCCGTACCAGAAGCTGATTTTGCGTGTGCTGTGCAGGCGCTTGAGCTGGTCGAAAATATGCGAACGCATCGGCGCCATCCCGGCGCCGCCGCCGATAAACACCATCTCGGCGTCGGTCTCTTTGGCAAAGAACTCGCCGAACGGCCCCGAAATCGTCACCTTATCGCCCGGCTTCAGCGACCAGATATAGGACGACATGATCCCCGGCGGGGCATCCGGCACCTTCGGCGGCGGCGTCGCAATGCGCACGTTGAGCATAATGATGCCCTTCTCTTCCGGATAGTTAGCCATCGAGTAGGCGCGCAGGGTCGGCTCTTTCACCTCAGAGACGTAGCGGAACAGGTTGAACTTGTCCCAGTCCGAGCGGTATTCATCCGGGACATCGAAGTCAGCATAGGCCACTTTATGCGGTGGGCATTCGATCTGAATATAGCCCCCGGCGCGGAACGGCACCACCTCCCCCTCGGGGATCCGCAGCTTGAGCTCTTTAATGAAAGTGGCTTTGTTATCATTGGAGATAACTTCGCATTCCCATTTTTTGACGCCGAAGATTTCTTCCGGTAGCTCAATCTTCATGTTTTGCTTCACCGCGACCTGGCAGGCCAGACGGCAGCCGGCTTTGGCTTCGCGTTTGGTAATATGCGAAAGCTCGGTCGGCAGGATATCGCCGCCACCCTCTTTGATAGTCACCCGACACTGGCCGCAGGAGCCGCCGCCGCCGCAGGCGGAGGAGACAAAAATCCCGTTGCTGGACAGCGTGTTCAGCAGCTTATCCCCCGCCGGGGTACGGATCTGCTTATCCGCTTCGTTATTGATCTCAATAACCACGTCGCCCGCGTTCACCAGCTTTGAGCGCGCTGCCAGGATAAGCCCCGACAGCACCAGCACAATCAGCGTGAACATCACGACGCCAAGAATAATTTCCATACTTATTCGCCCTTATAGCTGCACGCCGGAGAAGGACATAAAGCCCAGCGCCATCAACCCGGTAGTGATAAAGGTGATCCCTAACCCGCGCAAACCGGCAGGCACGTTGGCGTACTTCATCTTTTCGCGGATCCCCGCCATCGCCACGATCGCCAGCATCCAGCCGATGCCGGAGCCGAAGCCGTAAACGATGGATTCCGGGAAGTTGTAATCACGCTGCACCATGAACGACACACCGCCGAAAATCGCGCAGTTAACCGCAATCAGCGGCAGGAAGATCCCCAGCGCGTTGTATAGCGCCGGGAAGTACTTATCGAGGATCATCTCGAGGATCTGTACCAGCGCGGCGATCACCCCGATAAAGGTGATGAAGTTCAGGAAGCTGAGGTCTACCCCTTCCACCAGCGCGCCGTCGCGCAGCACCAGGTTATACACCAGGTTGTTGATCGGTACGGCAAGACCCAGCACCACCGTCACCGCAACGCCGAGGCCGAAGGCGGTGGAGACCTTTTTCGACACCGCGAGGAAGGTACACATCCCGAGGAAAAAGGCCAGCGCCATGTTCTCAACAAACACCGCGCGGACAAACAGGCTAATGTAATGAGCCATCATCGATTACTCCTTTTCCTGCTGTTCAGGCTTCCAGCTACGCAGGGCCCAAATCAGTAAACCGATAATGAAGAACGCGCTCGGCGCCAGCAGGAACAGGCCGTTCGGCTGATACCAGCCGCCGTTCTGCACCGTCTCCAGCACTGTGATACCGAACAGCTTGCCGCTGCCGATAAGCTCGCGCAGGAAGCCGACGATAATCAGGATCGCGCCGTAGCCGAGACCGTTGCCGATACCGTCCATAAAGCTGGCCAGCGGCGGCGACTTCATGGCGTAAGCTTCAGCGCGCCCCATCACGATGCAGTTGGTGATGATAAGCCCGACGAATACCGACAGCTGCTTGGAAGTCTCATAGGCGAAAGCCCGCAGTAGCTGATCCACCACGATAACCAGCGAGGCGATGATCGCCATCTGCACGATGATGCGCACGCTGTTGGGAATGTGGTGGCGGATCATCGAGATAAACATGCTGGAGAACGCCGTCACCAGGGTCACCGCAATGGTCATCACGAAGGCGGTTTCCAGCTTAGTGGTGACCGCCAACGCGGAGCAGACGCCCAGCACCTGCAGGGCGATGGGGTTATTGGCGATGAGCGGCCCCACCAGCACGCGCTTCACCTCTTTCATCTCGCTCTGTTCAGCCATTGTTCAGCCCTCCTTCACGCACCTTTTTCAGGAACGGACCAAAGCCCAGTTCACCCATCCAGAAATCAAAGCTGTGCTGTACGCCATTTGACGTCAGCGTGGCGCCCGATAAGCCATCAACCGCATGCAGGTCACCAGCGCGCGCGCCGCCTTTGACCACTCTCAGCGCCGGCATGCCGTTGTCATCCAGCACCTGCTTGCCGACAAACTGCTGGCGCCAGTTCGGGTTCTCCACTTCGCCGCCCAGCCCCGGGGTCTCCCCCTGGTCATAGTAGGTAATGCCTTTCACCGTGCGGCCATCGACGTCCAGCGCCACGAAGGCGTACATCATCGACCACAGGCCATTGCCATAAATGGGCAACACCACCTGCTCAATCTTCTGCTGCGCGTCGCGCACCAGGTAGATTTCCGCCAGATTGCTGCGGCGTTTAATCCCCGCCGGATCCTGGCTGGCATCCAGCGCCATACTCTGCTGCGGATCCTTCAGCGCCTGGGCCTGATTGAATTTTGCCGGGTCTTTCTCCAGCAGCTCGCCGGTCGCCAGATTCACCAGTCGCGGCGAAATGCGCGCCGCGAAGGTGTCGGCGACCGCATCAGCATCCATGCCGGGCTGCATCAGGCCGGACACCGCCAGGATATTACGCTGCTTATCCAGCGCCCGCTGCGCCTGCTGGCGGGATTTCAGCCCCACGGCCGAGCCCGCTACCACGATGGAGCAGACCAGACAAAGCACCAGCACCACCAGCAGCGTTTTGCCGATGCTATCGTTACTTTTCTTCTCAGCCACGCGACTTCCTCCGCTTAATATTGGCCTGCACCACCAGGTAATCGAACAGCGGTGCGAAGAGGTTGGCGAAGAGGATCGCCAGCATCATCCCTTCCGGATAAGCCGGGTTCACCACGCGGATCAGCACGCACATCACGCCGATCAGCACGCCGTAACTCCATTTCCCTTTATCGGTAAACGAGGCGGATACCGGGTCCGTCGCCATAAACATCATGCCGAAGGCGAAGCCGCCGAGTACCAGATGCCAGTACCATGGCATAGCGAACATCGGGTTGGTGTCGGAGCCGATAACGTTAAACAGGGTAGCGGTGGCGACCATACCGATCATCACCCCGGCGACGATGCGCCAGGACGCGACGCGGCCAAAGAGGATGATCGCGCCGCCGATCAGGATCATTAGCGTGGAGACTTCGCCAATCGAGCCCGGAATATTGCCGAGGAAGGCGTCCATCCAGCTCACCGGGATGCCGGTAGCGACGTTAACCAGCGCTTCACCGCCGCCGCTGGCCCACTGGGAGAGCGGCGTAGCGCCGGAAAAACCGTCTGCCGCCGTCCACACCAGGTCGCCGGAGATTTGCGCCGGATAGGCGAAGAACAGGAACGCACGCCCCGCCAGCGCCGGGTTGAGGAAGTTGCGCCCGGTACCGCCGAAAATCTCTTTAGCGATCACCACCCCGAAGGAGATCCCCAGCGCCGCCTGCCACAGCGGCAGCGTGGGCGGGACGATCAGCGCGAACAGAATCGAGGTGACAAAGAAGCCTTCGTTGATTTCATGCTTGCGCACGATAGCGAACAGCACTTCCCAGAAGCCGCCGACGATAAAGACGGTGATATAGATCGGCAGGAAGAAGACCGCCCCCAGGGTCATCATGCTCAGCCAGCCGGCGTCGGCGCTGAAGCTCACCCCTAACCACTGGGCGACGCTATAGTGCCAGTTATTGGCGATCGCCTGCTGCAATTGTTCGGCGCCGTAAAGCTTATGCAGCGCCGGTATGGTCTGCAGCCCGACGTTATACATCCCCCAGAACATCGCCGGAAAGACGGCAAACCACACGAGGATCATCAACCGCTTGAGGTCGATGGCGTCGCGCACGTGCGCCGCGCCGCGGGTGACCTGGCCTGGTGTATAGAAGATGGTCGCCGCCGCTTCATACAGCGGGTAATATTTTTCCAGCTTGCCGCCGTGCGTGAAATGCGGCTCAATTTTTTCAATCAGATGCTTTAAGCCCATCTCTTATCCTTCCTGCTCAATCCGGGTTAATACGCTGCGCAGCGCAGGGCCATATTCATACTTACCGGGGCAGACGTAGGTGCACAGCGCCAGATCTTCTTCATCCAGCTCCAGACAGCCCAGCGCCTGAGCGCTGTCGGTATCCCCGGCCAGCAGATCGCGCAGCAGTATGGTCGGCAGGATATCCAGCGGCATCACCCGCTCGTAGTTGCCGATCGGCACCATCGCCCGCTCGCCGCCGTGGGTATCGGTAGAGAAATGAAAGCGCTTGCGCCTGAAGAAATGGCCCAGCGTGGTGCGGGTAATCGAGAATTTCTCTTTGCCCGGCATCACCCAGCCGAAGAGCTCTTTTTCCCGCCCTTCTTTAACCACGCTCACCTGCAGATGGAAGCGCCCGAGGAAGGCGTGGGGGCCATGGGCGCGGGTGCCGCTGAGCACCGAGCCGGAAATGACCCGGTTTTCCCCCTCCTGCAACTCCCCTGCCAGCAGATCGTCCAGGCTGGCGCCCAGCGTCGTCTTGACCAGTCGCGGCGATATCACCTGCGGGCCGCCGAGCGCGATCACCCGTTCGCAGTAGAGCTCCCCGTCGAGGAAAAGCTTACCAATGGCGATCGCGTCCTGATAATTGAGGTGCCAGACCTGCTTATTCAGGCTCACCGGCTCGAGGAAATGAATATGCGTTCCCGGCAGCCCCGCCGGGTGCGGCCCGCTGAACTGGTTAAAACTGACCTGGCCGACAGGATGACCGCCGAGCTTGCCGCCGCTGGGCTGGCAGACATGGACTTTCCCGTCGGTCAGACGCGTAAGCACGGTAAGGCCAGCGTCGAAAGCGGCCCGTTCGGCCAGAATAATCGGCTGCGGCTCCGCCGCCAGCGGATTGGTATCCATAGCGTTGACAAAGATGGCGGCCGGCACGCTGCCCGGGAGCGGCGTTTTACTGAATGGCCGTGTGCGCAGCGCGGTCCACTGGCCCGACGCCAGCAGCTGCTGCTGCACGGTGTCGCGCGGCAGTTCAGCCAGCGCGTCCGCGGCGTAACGCGTAAACGCCACCGCGTCATTGCCCTCGATATCAATCACCACCGACTGCAACACGCGCCGTTCACCGCGGTGGATCGCGCTGACGACCCCGCTCGCCGGGGCGGTAAAGCAGACGCCGGGGTTCTTTTTATCTTCGAACAGGATCTGACCTTTTTTGACCCGATCGCCTTCTTTGACCGCCATGGCGGGACGCATGCCGACGTACTCTTCGCCGAGTAGCGCGACGCGCTTCACCGCTGGTGCGGGAGAAATCTGCTGTAATGGCATGCCAGCTATGGGCAAATCCAGCCCTTTTGTGATTTTAATCATATCGTTAGCAGGTATCCGTAACCTCAACCCCGACGCAGGCGGGGCCAGCTTATTGACAGAATGGCAGAGAAGAAAGGGCGAAACGGCGCCAGATGCGCTCAGGACGGAAGAGAAGCATCCTTTCTTACTCTGGTGATGAACCGGCGCAAGTGTAACATTTCGTGAGCGTCGGCTGTAGCGCGAGAGGCAATAAGTGCTTCTAAAATGCGAGCTATTGCGCAAAGTTCTCACTGTGTTTTCGTCGCTGGCAGGGTATAAAGTGAGGCGGAATTGTAAACGCCGCCACGTCGCCCTTGCGAAAAAATGCCGTGATGCTAATGTGAGCGCTCTAAATCCAGAAAACTCTGATTTCGGGTCTCTCTTGCCGTCCTGGCAATGTGGCTATTTTGTTTTATCAAGGAACAAGCAGTATGCGCAAAATCGCATTATTTATTGCGATGCTTCTGCTGCCGTGCATGTCATTTGCCGGGCTGCTCAGCAGCAACAGCCCGACGACGCCGGTTAGCAAAGAATATAAGCAGCAATTAATGGGTTCACCGGTTTACATTGAGATCTTTAAAGAAGAGCGCATGCTCGACCTTTACGTCAAAATGGGTGAGACCTACCAGCTCCTCGACAGCTATCGGATCTGCAACTACTCCGGAGGCCTGGGCCCGAAACAGCGCCAGGGCGATTTCAAGAGTCCGGAAGGGTTCTATAACGTCACCCGCAGCCAGCTCAAACCCGACAGCCGCTTCTATAAAGCGATCAATATCGGCTTCCCGAACGCCTACGATCGCGCCCATGGTTATGAAGGGAAATACCTGATGATCCACGGCGACTGCGTCTCTGTCGGCTGCTACGCTATGACCGACAGCGGGATCGATGAGATCTTCCAGTTCGTGACCGGCGCCTTAGTCTTCGGTCAGCCAAGCGTGCAGGTGAGTATCTATCCGTTCCGCATGACCAACGCCAATATGGAACGCCACAAATACTCCTACTATGCGGATTTCTGGAAACAGCTGAAGCCTGGCTATGATTATTTCCAGCAAACCCACAAACCGCCGGTCGTATCAGTGACCGACGGCCGCTATGTGGTGAGCAAGCCGCTCAGCCACGAGGTTGTCCAGCCGCAGCTGGCCTCAAACTATTCGCTCCCCGAGACAAAATAACGCCCACTCGCCTGGCATGATCTTATGCCAGGTCTCATTGGCCGTCAGCGGCTGCGTGGCGATAACCGTGACCACATCGTTGGGTGTGGTCTCGCGTTGAAAGTCGATCTCCACATCCTGGTCCAGCAGTTTTGCCACGCCGAACGGCGCCCGCCGGGTGATCCAGTGCAGGTTGGTCGAGCAGAACGCCATCACATAGCGTCCGTCCGACAGCAGCATGTTGAACACCCCTTTCTCACGCAGTTCCCCCGCCAGGGTGGCGATATACTTAAATACTCCCAGCATATTGCCCGGCGTACGCGGGTAGCGCTCGGTTAAGCGGTGCAGCAGCCAGCAGAAGGCCTTTTCACTGTCGGTTTCACCTACCGGGTGGAAATTGCCGGTTTTCAGCGACTTATAGCCTTTGAGCTGCCCGTTGTGCGCGTAGGTCCAGTTACGCCCCCACAGTTCGCGGGTGAATGGATGAGTATTCTCCAGGGCCACCATCCCGCGATTGGCCTGGCGGATATGCGCGACGACGGAACAGGACTTAATGGGGTAATCCTGGACCAGTTTCGCGATCGGCGACTGAAAGCTCGGCTGCGGATCTTTGAATGTGCGACAGCCTTTGCCTTCATAGAAGGTGATGCCCCAGCCGTCTTTATGCGGCCCCGTCCCGCCTCCGCGCTGTACCAGCCCGGTAAAGCTAAAACAGATATCTGTTGGCACATTGGCGCTCATCCCGAGCAGTTCGCACATAGATCACCTCACCATCACAAATCACGACGGCGCCGAAGCGAGGCCGCCGTCAACAGTACACACTCACCTGCCTGTTAGCCTTTCGCCATCTCTTTTTCGATCAGCATAATCAGGATATGGATCACTTTGATGTGGATCTCCTGAATGCGGTCGGCGTAGCCAAAGTGCGGCACGCGAATTTCCACATCGGCGCTACCGGCCATTTTACCGCCGTCCTTACCGGTCAGGGTGATCACTTTCATCCCCTGCGCCCGCGCGGCCTCAATGGCCTTGATTACGTTGCCGGAGTTGCCGGAGGTGGAGATGCCGAGCAGCACATCGCCCGCGCGGCCGACGGATTCAACGTAGCGGGAGAAGACATACTCATAGCCAAAATCATTGCTCACGCAGGAGAGATGGCTGACGTCGGAGATCGCAATGGCCGGATATCCCGGGCGGTTTTCGCGATAACGTCCGGTCAGTTCTTCCGCAAAATGCATCGCATCGCAATGTGAACCGCCGTTGCCGCAGGACAGCACTTTACCACCCGCCTTAAAGCTATCCGCCAGCAGGACAGCGGCACGCTGGATAGCATGGATATTGGCTTCGTCCTGCAGAAAGTTAGCCAGCGTTTCCGCGGCTTCGTTCAGTTCGTTACGAATAAGATCCTGGTACATGAGGATAATCCTTCAGTATGAGTGGAATAACCCTGGCAGTGTACCGGATAGCCGCCGAAGCGAGAAGCAGCAGGCTGCGTTATCCCCCGCCCTTTTGATTTTATGTGCCGCTTTTGCATACAACAATGTGAGCAAGGTTGTAATTATTTTGTAAACACATTGCTAAATAAAAAGGCATGCACTACAACCAATACATCACAAGTGGTCAGACCTCCTACAAGCACAGGGAGCATTTC
The DNA here is from genome assembly GCF_040064755.1 of Klebsiella sp. GB_Kp056. Lineage (NCBI taxonomy): Bacteria > Pseudomonadati > Pseudomonadota > Gammaproteobacteria > Enterobacterales > Enterobacteriaceae > Klebsiella > Klebsiella sp. GB_Kp056. The sequence goes on from NZ_JBEAJA010000050.1 coordinate 51,706, forward strand.
TCTATGATGATTTTGAGTATTGTTGCAACCGTTGTTTTACTCGGTGCGCTCTTCTATCACCGGGTCAGCCTGCTGCTCAGCAGCGTGATTTTGCTCGCCTGGACCGCAGCGCTCGGCGCGGCCGGTCTGTGGAATATCTGGCTGCTGCTGCCGCTGGCGATCATTCTGTTGCCGTTTAACTTTGCGCCTATGCGTAAATCCATGATTTCCGCACCGGCGTTTCGCGCCTTCCGCAAGGTCATGCCGCCGATGTCGCGTACCGAAAAAGAGGCCATCGACGCCGGGACCACCTGGTGGGAGGGGGATCTGTTTCGCGGTAATCCTGACTGGCATAAGCTGCATAACTATCCGCAGCCGCGTCTGACCGCCGAAGAGCAAGCCTTCCTCGACGGCCCGGTGGAAGAAGCCTGCCGGATGGCTAACGACTTCGCCATCACCCACGAAATGGCCGATCTGCCGCCGGAGCTGTGGGCGTATCTGAAAGAACACCGCTTCTTCGCGATGATCATCAAGAAAGAGTATGGCGGGCTTGAATTCTCCGCTTATGCCCAGTCGCGGGTGCTGCAGAAGCTCTCTGGCGTCTCCGGCATTCTGGCGATCACCGTCGGCGTCCCGAACTCACTGGGGCCGGGCGAGCTGCTGCAGCATTACGGTACTGAAGAGCAGAAAAACCATTACCTGCCGCGTCTGGCGCGCGGGCTGGAGATCCCCTGCTTCGCACTCACCAGTCCGGAAGCGGGCTCCGACGCCGGCGCCATCCCGGATACCGGCGTGGTCTGCATGGGCGACTGGCAGGGCCAGCAGGTGCTGGGTATGCGCCTGACATGGAACAAACGCTACATTACGCTGGCGCCTATCGCCACCGTGCTGGGATTGGCCTTTAAACTTTCTGACCCGGATCGTCTGCTGGGCGGGGAAGAAGAGCTGGGCATCACCTGCGCGCTGATCCCGACCTCCACCCCGGGCGTGGAAATTGGCCGTCGCCACTTCCCGCTTAACGTCCCGTTCCAGAACGGCCCAACCCGCGGCAAAGATATCTTCGTGCCGATCGATTACATCATCGGTGGGCCGGGGATGGCCGGTCAGGGCTGGCGCATGCTGGTTGAATGTCTGTCGGTGGGCCGCGGTATTACGCTGCCGTCCAACTCCACCGGCGGCCTGAAATCGGTGGCTATGGCGACCGGGGCTTACGCCCATATTCGCCGCCAGTTCAAAATCTCGATCGGTAAAATGGAAGGCATTGAAGAGGCGCTGGCGCGCATTGCCGGTAATGCTTATGTGATGGATGCTGCGGCGTCGCTGATCACCTACGGCATTATGCTCGGCGAGAAACCGGCGGTGCTCTCCGCGATCGTGAAATATCACTGCACCCACCGCGGCCAGCGCTCCATTATCGACGCAATGGATATTACCGGCGGGAAAGGCATTATGCTGGGCGAAGGCAACTTCCTCGCCCGGGCATATCAGGGCGCGCCTATCGCCATCACCGTGGAAGGTGCGAATATTCTGACCCGTAGCATGATGATCTTCGGTCAGGGTGCGATTCGCTGCCATCCGTACGTGCTGGAGGAGATGGCTGCCGCGCAGAACAACGACCTGAACGCCTATGACAAGCTGCTGTTCAAACATATCGGCCATGTCGGCAGTAACAAAGTACGGAGTTTCTGGTTGGGCCTGACCGGCGGACGCACCAGCAGCGCGCCGACCCGCGACGTCACCCGCCGCTACTATCAGCAAATGAACCGTCTGAGCGCTAACCTGGCGCTGCTGTCAGACGTCTCGATGGCGGTGCTGGGGGGCAGTCTCAAGCGTCGCGAACGTATCTCCGCGCGTCTGGGGGATGTGTTAAGCCAGCTGTACCTGGCCTCGGCGGTGCTGAAACGCTATGACGATGAAGGACGCAATGAAGCCGATCTGCCGCTGGTTCACTGGGGGGTGCAGGATGCGCTGCATCAGGCCGAGCAGGCCATCGACGATCTGCTGAAAAACTTCCCCAACCGTCTGGTGGCTGGCGCAATGCGCCTGGTCATCTTCCCGACCGGTCGTCATCATCATGCGCCGTCGGATAAGCTGGACCATAAAGTCGCTAAAATTCTGCAGGTGCCCAGCGCCACCCGCTCCCGCATCGGTCGCGGTCAGTACCTGACGCCGAGCGAGCATAACCCGGTCGGCCTGCTGGAAGAGGCGCTGCTGGAAGTGATGGCGGCCGATCCTATCCACCAGCGTATCTGCAAAGAGTTGGGTAAAAATCTGCCGTTCACCCGTCTCGACGAACTGGCCGCCCATGCCCTGGCGAAAGGCTTAATCAGTCAGGATGAAGCCGCCATTTTGACCCGAGCAGAGCACAGTCGCTTGCGCAGCATTAACGTTGACGACTTTGCGCCAGAGGAGCTGGCAACCCAGCCGGTAAAGCTGCCGGAAAAAGTTCGCAACGTTGAAGCCGCATAATAAAACAACAACCACATCACACGCCGGGCGGGGAATTTTCCCCGCCTTTTTTTCGTCTCTCCTTCCCCCGCCGTTCCTGTTAGTAGCATTTTTTTAACAAAATATTCCGCGGACCGCCGCGAGGCTGATAAGGTGTTACAGTTAACCTAACCCCCTCATGAGAATGGAGTTGACCATTGTGCCTGGCCTGAAAATTACGCTGTTGCAACAACCGCTGGTCTGGATGGACGGCCCTGCTAACCTGCGCCATTTTGATCGCCAACTGGAAGGGATTGTCGGGCGCGATATCATTGTTTTACCTGAGATGTTTACCACCGGCTTTGCGATGGAAGCGGCAAAACAATCTTTACCCGAGGCCGAGGTGGTAGCGTGGATGCATGCCCGGGCGGCGCAAACCCAGGCGCTGATCGCCGGCAGCGCGGCGCTGCAAACTGAGCGCGGGGCCGTTAACCGCTTCCTGCTGGTCGAGCCTGACGGCACGGTCCATCATTATGATAAACGTCACCTGTTTCGTATGGCGGATGAACACCATCACTATGAGGCCGGAGACAAGCGCGTGGTCTTTGAATGGCGCGGATGGCGGATCCTGCCGCTGGTCTGTTACGACCTGCGCTTTCCGGTATGGTCGCGTAACCTTAACGACTATGATTTGGCGCTGTATGTGGCGAACTGGCCGGCGCCGCGCTCGCTGCACTGGCAGTCGCTGCTGGTCGCCCGCGCGATTGAGAACCAGGCCTACGTCGCCGGCTGTAACCGGGTCGGCACCGACGGCAACGGTCATCATTACCGCGGTGATAGCCGGATTATCAGTCCCCAGGGGGAGATTGTCGCCACCGCCGATCCGCATCAGGCCACTCGTCTTGACGCCGAACTGTCGCTGAGCGCCCTCCAGGAATATCGTGAAAAATTCCCCGCCTGGCGCGATGCCGATCCTTTTACTCTGGATTAATCCCCCTCCGCTTTCTTCCCCCTTCTGCGGGAAAAGAAAGCGGAATTTCCTCTTGCCGCGCCCAGCAGAATATTTACAAGGCGCCCTTCATTTCTGTTCTACACTCATTAAACGGCCCACAACCAAACGGGCGGAGATCATTTTCAATTAACTTCTGCGTTGTAAACGCATGACTTTTCTGTTGCCAGCTTGTTTTGTTGAACCCGGCTGAGCGTTGGCGTATGCATATTTTATGAGCGTAATGGAAAATGGATAATAATAATCTTCAGTTAATAGAAAAACGGCTGGTCACCCGCTTTCTCGATATGTTTATTCGGTTCAGTCTTATTCTGGCGCTGGCCTCATTCTGTTTTACCGTCTTTTCTCCCTTCGTCAATATGATGCTCTGGGCGTTGATTCTGGCCGTGGCGCTCTATCCTTTACATCAATATTTTGCCGGGCTTTTCGCCGGTAAACAGGGGCTGGCGTCGGTGGTGCTGGTGCTGTTAGGTATTTTACTGATTATTATCCCCACAGTGCTGATGATCACCTCGCTGGCGGAAAGCGCCAGCGCGATGATCGACCGGATGGGCAGCCAGAGCTTTACCATTCCCCCACCCTCTTCACGAATTGCCTCTTTACCGATCGTTGGCGAACGGCTTAGCGCTCTGTGGATGCGGGCGTCCGTGGATCTGCCAGGATTGCTCAGCAATTACCGTTCGCAAATTGGCGATATTGCCAAACAGTTCCTCAGCATATTAGCCAGCATGGGCGGCGGGCTGATTGGCTTTATTATTTCGTTTATCGTCTCGGGTATTATGATGGCCTGGGGCGCGGCGGGCGCCATCAGCGCGCAGCGTATTGCCATCCGTATTACCGATGAGAATAAAGGCGTGACCCTCACCCGCCTGTGCACCAGCACCATCCGCGCGGTCGCCCAGGGCGTCATCGGGGTGGCACTGATCCAGGCGCTGCTGGTCGGGGTGATCATGCTGATGGCCAGCATCCCCGCCGTCGGGATCTTCTTTATACTTGCCCTGATCCTCGGCATTGCACAGGTGCCGGTGATCCTGGTGACGGCCCCGGCCATCGCGCTGATGTGGAGTCTCGGCACCCACAGTACCGGAATGGATATCTTCTATACTGTCCTGCTGATCGTCGCCGGTATGGCCGATAACGTCCTCAAACCACTGCTGCTGGGGCGCGGAGTCGATGCGCCAATGCCCGTGGTGCTGCTGGGCGCCCTTGGCGGAATGGCCTCTAACGGCATTCTCGGTATGTTCCTCGGCGCCACCCTGCTGGCCATCGGTTACCGGATCTTTATGACCTGGGTAAATGAAGGGCAAGCCGCCCTGCCGCAGGATAAATAACCGCAGGGGAGCGTTACGCTCCCTTAATTCATTCCATAAACATTCGTACCGCGCACCAGACCAGCAGCAGCGCCAGCAGCAGATTTAACCCTCTTCCATGGCGTTCGAACACCGGCTGAAACAGCTGACCGGCCAGCGCCCAGCAAAGATTGCCGGCAACGCCTATTACTGATAGCAACAGGCTTATCATCACCAGCCAGAATGGCTCGCGAGTCACCGGCAGAACAAAGGTCGACAGGGCCGTGATGCCGTACAGGATAATTTTTACATTCACAAACTGCAGCCCCAGGCTGGCCCAGAAGCTGACAGGCCGCTCCTCCTGCCCACCGCTGGCCGGGTCGCTGCGCGCAATGTGCCAGGCCAGCCACAGGACATACCCCGCGCCGACCCAGCGTAGCAGGGAGGTTATCCCCTCATCCAGGGTAACGAGAGTGCACGTCAGCCCGGCACAAATCAGCATGATGCTCACAAACCCCAGGCTCATGCCGGCCAGAACCCGCATGCTCCGTCGAAGGCCGTGCGCGGTGACGCTGCTCAGCGCCAGAATATTATTCGGCCCGGGCGTCAGGGCGGTGATCAGGGTGTAAGTTAAAAAGGCGCTAATCAGGGTAGGTGTCACGTGTTTTCTCCTCTTGACTGGCAGACAGTACCCGAAGCTGATAATTTAAAAAAATGAATGTTTTTTCATTCTGAATTCGAGAATGTCGATATAAAGAGGAAATATGGATCTGCGACGCTTTATCACCTTCAAAACGGTTGTCGAAGAAGGATCCTTTCTGCGCGCCTCGCAGAAACTGTGCTGCACCCAGTCCACCGTAACCTTTCATATCCAGCAGCTTGAGCAGGAGCTTGCTATCCCGCTGTTTGAGAAAATTGGCCGGCGGATGTGTCTCACCGCCGCCGGTAAAAATGTCCTGCCGCACGTCTACGATCTGACCAAAGTGATGGCGTCGATTCGCCAGGCGGCGCGCCAGGACGATGAACCCGGCGGCGAACTTCGCGTCGCCACTGGTGAAACCCTGCTGGCGTACAAAATGCCGCCGGTGCTGCAGCGTTTTAAGCAACGCGCCCCGAAGGTCCGCCTGTCACTGCAGTCGCTCAATTGCTACAGCATCCGTGATGCGCTGCTCGCTGACGAAGTCGACCTGGGGGTGTTTTACCGGGTTGGCAACGATGATGCGCTCACCATGATGGAACTTGGCCCGCAGCCGCTGGCGCTGGTCGCGTCAGTCGATCAGGCGCCGGTCGACTTCCTGCGCCCGCGGCAGCATATCCCATTGAGCTTTATCATCAACGAGCCCCAGTGCGTGTTCCGGCAGATTTTTGAAAGTACCCTGCGCCAGCGCGGCATTACCATGGAGAACACCATCGAACTGTGGAGTATTGAAAGCATCAAGCAGTGCGTGGCGGGCAATCTGGGGGTGAGTTTTCTGCCGCGCTTTGCGGTAGAGGAGGAACTCAAACGCGGGACGCTGGTCGAGCTGCCGTTCAGCGAGACGCCGCTGACGATCCATGCGCTCTGCGCCCATCACACCGGGAAGGCAATCAGTCCGGCGATGCGGGTATTCATGCAGTGTATGCAGGAGGAACAAGAGGCGCGCTGAAATTCGGCGACGAAAACGACGAAAGCCTGAATCATTGCTGATTCAGGCTTTCTGAATAGTGGCGGAACGGACGGGACTCGAACCCGCGACCCCCTGCGTGACAGGCAGGTATTCTAACCGACTGAACTACCGCTCCGCGTTGTTGTTCCGTTGGGAACGAGGCGAATATTACGGATTCCCCTCTACCCCGTCAACGCTTTTTCTACCGTTTTGAATCGTTTGCTGCAAAAATCGCCCAACCGCCTACTTTTAATCCATTTTAGTGGTTATCAGGCACGCCACAGGCAGCTTCCGCCTTTCTTTTGTACCAGATCGAGGCGGGATTCATGGTTCACCAGCTCTTCATCAGAGGCATAAACCACCCGTAACTGACTGGCGGCGCGAACGACGCGCTGAATCCCCATCTCACCTGCCTGCTGCTGGCTTTCGCCTTCCATAGAGAACGCCATCGACGTCTGGCCGCCGGTCATCATCAGATAGACATCGGCAAGGATCTGGGCATCGAGCAGTGCCCCGTGCAGCGTACGCTTGCTGTTGTCTATTTCGTAGCGCGAACATAGCGCATCCAGACTGTTGCGCTTGCCGGGAAACATTTTCCGCGCCAGCGCCAGACTGTCGGTGATTTTACAGAAGGTCTCGGTTTTCCCGATCCCGCGGTTCAGCTTACCGAACTCATAATCCATAAAACCGATATCGAACGAGGCGTTATGGATCACCAGCTCCGCGCCGCGGATGTAATCCATAAATTCATCGGCCACGTCGGCAAAGGTGGGTTTATCCAGCAGGAATTCGTCGGCGATCCCATGCACGCCGAACGCCTCCGGATCCACCAGCCGATCGGGCTTGAGATAGACGTGGAAATTGTTACCGGTCAGGCGGCGGTTAATCACCTCCACGGCGCCGATCTCAATGATCTTGTGTCCTTCGTAGTGCGCCCCGATCTGGTTCATACCGGTGGTTTCGGTATCGAGAACAATCTGGCGCGTAATTGCAGTGCTCATCGCGGTCATTTATGTCAGACTTATCGTTTACAAATCGATTTCAATTACAGGAAGTCTACCAGAGATGCTCAAACAGGTAGAAATTTTCACCGACGGCTCTTGCCTGGGAAATCCAGGACCCGGCGGTTACGGCGCCATTATGCGCTACCGCCAGCACGAAAAAACCTTTAGCGCCGGCTACCGTCTGACCACCAATAACCGCATGGAACTGATGGCGGCGATCGTCGCCCTCGAAGCGTTAAAAGAGCATTGCGAGGTGGTGCTCAGCACCGACAGCCAGTATGTCCGCCAGGGGATCACCCAGTGGATCCACAACTGGAAAAAGCGCGGCTGGAAAACGGCAGAGAAAAAACCGGTAAAGAATGTCGACCTCTGGCAGAGGCTGGACGCCGCGCTTGGCCAGCATAAGATCAAATGGGAGTGGGTGAAGGGCCACGCCGGCCATCCAGAAAACGAACGCTGCGACGAGCTGGCCCGCGCGGCGGCCTCCCATCCCACTCAGGACGACCTCGGCTACCAGCCGGAGAGCTAATTCTGCCCCTTGCGCCACTGCCGGGTGGCGCCTACTGCCGGCCGCAGCTGGGTTTTCGCTTTCCCTGACTTCATCGGATTAAGGGTGAGCGGAATAGTCCGTTTGCGGGCGACAATCAATTGCAAACAGCCCAGCGCTGGCAGATGGGTGCTCAGCAGTTTGCCGCCATGCCGCGACCAGGGTAAAACCTGATAACGCCCATAATGCAGCACTTCAAAGTTGAGCAGCGACAGCCAGTCCAGCTGGCGCATCAACGTAAACATACGGCTGTTGTACGGCGTGCCTTTGCGCAGCACCGGCACCAGTTTACGCAATCCCATCAGGCTCACCGGATTAAACCCGGTCAGGATCATCCAGCCATCATCGATCAGGACGCGATCGGCCTCCCGTAGCAGGCGATGCGGATCGCTGCACCACGGCAGGGTATGCGCCAGCAGGCAGGCGTCGACGGACTTTTCGGCAAAGGGCAAATGCAGCGGGTCGGCCCGGACCTGCATTGGGTTTCCCGCCAGCGAGACATTCACCTGGTGCGAGATGGCGCAAGCTTCGGTATTGATTTCCGCGCTCAGATTGCCAATCTTAAGCAGATGAAAGCCATATAATTTAGCCAGCCACGGCTTCATCTGCTGCTCCAGCGTTTCGCGATAGTATTCGCCCCACGGCATACTGGACCAATGCTCAGGCGCTGTCACTGTATGAGGTATCCTTGCCGGCTTCATTGCCACCTTCCGCTACGCTTTAGAGGTAATTTATGAATCTTATCAGTATTCCCGCGTTTCAGGACAACTACATCTGGGTTCTCACTGAGAATCACGGCCGCTGCATCATCGTTGACCCGGGCGAGGCCGCGCCGGTTCTGGCGGCAATCGAGGAAAACCAGTGGCAGCCCGAGGCCATTTTACTGACCCATCACCATCAGGATCACGTCGGCGGCGTAAAACAATTACGTGAAAAATTCCCCTCTCTGGTGGTTTACGGGCCGGCAGAAACCCAGGATAAGGGGGTTACTCAGGTAGTAGACGATGGCGATCGGCTGTCAATTCTCGGGGTCGATTTTTCCATTTTCTCCACGCCAGGTCACACATTAGGACATATCTGTTACTACAGCGAACCTTATCTGTTTTGCGGCGACACGATGTTCTCCGGCGGCTGCGGAAGGCTGTTCGAAGGCACTGCAGAGCAGATGTATCAATCATTTATGAAGATTAACGCCCTTCCTGAAGAAACCCTTATATGTTGCGCACATGAATATACGTTAGCGAATATGAAGTTTGCGTTGAGTATCCTGCCTGATGATAGGGACATAAACGATTACTATCATAAAGTTAATGAGTTACGTGCAAAAAAACAAAAGACACTACCCGTAATTCTGAAAAACGAGCGGCGTATAAATTTATTTTTACGGGTAAATGATATTGATTTAATTGACAAAATTAACAAAGAAACAAAATTGCAACACTCTGTGGCGCGATTTGCGTGGTTAAGGTCAAAGAAAGACGAATTCTGATATTTAATTCTTGTCATCGGCTAACTTCGCCGTTATCCTTGGTCGTCTTTTAAGCAACTATTGACACACACATGAAGGCACGAGCGATATTATTCGCCTCTGTCCTGCTGGTGGGGTGCCAGGCGTCTAAGCACGATGGCACCGTCGAACAGCGAGCACAGAGCCTTTCTGCGGCTGGTCAAGGGGAAGCAGGCAAGTTCACAAGTCAAGCGCGCTGGTTAGATGATGGAACCTTCTACGCGCAAGACCAGGATCTGTGGACTTCCATAGGCGACGAGCTAAAGATGGGAATACCGGATAACCCCCGGATTCGCGAGCAAAAACAGAAGTACTTAAGAAATAAGAGCTATCTCCACGATGTAACTTTACGGGCAGAGCCGTATATGTACTGGATAGCCGGGCAGGTTAAGAAACGTAACATGCCAATGGAACTGGTATTACTACCCATAGTGGAGAGCGCTTTTGACCCACACGCGACGTCTGGCGCCAATGCCGCAGGCATCTGGCAGATCATTCCGAGCACAGGGCGCAATTATGGTTTAAAACAGACCCGCAGTTACGATGCGCGTCGTGACGTTGTCGCATCGACTACCGCGGCGCTGGACATGATGCAACGTCTGAACAAAATGTTCGACGGCGACTGGTTGTTAACGGTTGCGGCATATAACAGCGGCGAAGGTCGGGTCATGAAGGCAGTGAAAGCGAACCGTTCGCGTGGCAAACCCACCGATTTCTGGTCGCTATCTCTGCCGCATGAAACGAAAGTCTACGTACCGAAAATGCTGGCATTGAGCGACATCCTCAAAAACAGCAAACGTTACGGCGTAAAGTTGCCTACGGCTGATGAAAGCCGTGCGCTGGCGCGCGTTCGCCTCGACAGTCCGGTTGATATTTCTCAGCTCGCGGATATGGCCGGTATGCCGGTCAGCAAGCTGAAGACCTTCAACGCCGGCGTAAAGGGGTCAACGCTGGGCGCTAGCGGGCCAAAGTACGTCATGGTGCCGCAGAAACACGCAGCCCAGTTGCGTGAATCGCTGGCCTCTGGCGACATTGCCGCCGTACAGCCGACGCAGCTCGCGGATAATACGCCGCTGACCAGCCGAAGCTATAAGGTGCGTTCCGGCGATACCATTTCCGGGATTGCTTCCCGTCTCGGCGTCACGACCCGCGATCTGCAGCAGTGGAATAACCTGCGCGGCTCTGGATTGAAGGTTGGACAGAACCTGGTTATCGGCGCCGGCAACAGCGCGCAGCGTCTGGCGAATAACAGCGATAGCATCACCTATCGCGTTCGCAAAGGTGATTCGCTGTCGAGCATCGCCAAACGTCATGGCGTTAATATTCGCGACGTCATGCGCTGGAACAGCGATACCGACAATCTGCGGCCTGGCGATCAGCTAACGCTGTTTGTGAAAAACAGCGATCGACCAGAGTCCTGATACGTCAGGGTTCGATAAAAAGGCACCGACTTCCCCCGGTGCCTTTTTTGTTGTCCGTATTAAACCGCTTTATGCGCTTCAAACATGATGGTATCGCTGGTAAAGGAACCATCCTGCTGTAACTCAAAGTAGGCTTTCACCTCCGCCGAGGCGCTCTGCTGGTATAAACGAATCGCCTCCACCAGCGGCTCAGGGGTACGCATCCGCGCCACCCACGAACTGAACTCCAGCGGCAGGCGATCGGTCAACAGTTGATTAATCACCAGCCCCGCCTCCGTCGCCAGCGTCAGCCACTCGCCGCTGGAATAATTACGCACGTGCGAGGTATCGCGCAGGGCTTCCACCGTCTGCAGCCAGACATCACGCACCACATGGCCCGGCGACATCACGTCCATTACGATCATCACCCCACCCGGCTTGAGGACACGTTTCACCTCACGCAGCGCCTGGCCAACGTCATGCCAGTGATGAGCAGAATAGCGGCTGATAACGATATCAAAGCTGGCATCAGCGAACGGCAGCGTTTCGGCATACCCCTGCTGGGTCACGATATTGCTAAAACCTTTCTCCTTTGCCGCGGCGGCAACGACCTCCAGCATCTGGCTCGATAAATCATAGGCGGTCACCTCGGCAACCTGTCCCGCCGCGGTAAAGCTGGCGTGCCCTGCCCCGCAGCCCATATCCAGCACTTTCGCCTGAGGAAAATCAGCCAGTCGTTCCGCCAGCCGCTGCAGATCGCGACCAGAGGCGTGCACGGCGCTGGTCAGATAGGCGCTGGCCTGGGAGCCGAACTGCTTTTCGACGTTGTCATGGTGAGAGCGTGTTGTCATGTTGTCTTGTCCTTACGGTTTTTTGAGTAATAAAAGGCAGCACCATGCATGCGCAGGCCTGCCCCATGGCAGGCCTGACCAACCTTAAATTAATCAGGCTTGCCGGGACTGAATTCGACTAGTAGCGGGTTGTGGTCGGAGGCGCGGGTTACCAGCACGGAAGCATCGTGCACGCTTAACCCACGGTAGAACACAAAATCGAGCGGGCGACCAAACGCGCGGCGGCGCTGATCGTCCGGGAAACGAACTTCACGCAGCGACATCTCGCGTGCAAAGCGGTACAGGGCGTTCATCCGCGGGCGGCTCCAGGCATTGAAGTCGCCGGCCATGATCACCGGCCCGCTGTGATGGGCGATCTGATCGCCAATCGGCAGCAGCTGTTTGCTGTAGACGTCGACGCCAAGGCTGAAGTTAACGGCATGGATATTGACCACCATTAACAGCCGCGCATCGGGCAGCGGATAGACAGTCACTAATGCTGATTTAGGCAGACGCAAAATAGGTTCACGTTCGCGCAATGGGCAGCAATAGATAGGATGGGCGGAAGCCAGCGTCATCACGCCGGAAGGATGCTGCGGCAGCACCAGCGCAGGCACCTGATCGGCGGCCAGATAGTTGGTGGTCGCGAACCTGACCAGCTCCGGCGTCGTCTGCGCCTCCTGCAACAGGACTAAGTGCGCGTCTTTGCCAAAATTCTTAAGGACCGACTGCCACTCTGCGCGCTGCTGTTTGAAGATATTCCACACCAGCACGCGGATTTTCTCATCGCTGCTTAACGGCGTGCCGGCGGGATAAACCGGACTCACGCCCGCAAACGCCCCCGGAGGCAATATTCTCTCCGCAGGTTGTCCGGCGACATAGCGCATGGCGTAGGTGTTCTTTCGCAATTTGGGCATTAATCCTCGATAACAGAAACCAGCCCGACGACGACTGGTTATTCTGTTATAGGGATTTTCCCATACACTTTCAATGCAAATTGCGAGAAACCCTTAGCCTTCGGGAGAAAGCGCTGCCGAACGGCGTGGCAATTTATCTAAACGTCCGCTCAGGACCACCAACAGCAAAGCGACCAGCACAATCACCGCGCCAATCCACGGCGTCTGCGCCAGACCGTACCGCTCGACCGTCTGTCCGCCGACGATCGACCCCAGCGCGATGCCGACGTTGAAGGCGGCAATATTCAGGCCGGATGCGATGTCGACTGCCCCGGGGGTGTACTGCTCTGCTTTTTGCACCACGTACACCTGCAGGCCCGGCACGTTGCCGAAGGCGAAAACGCCCATCACCAGCACCGTTGCCAGCGCGGCATAGTGAATGCTGGCGGTCAGCTGGAACACCAGCAGCAGCACAACCAGCGCGGCGAAGATAAACTTCAGCGCGGAGACGGCGCCATGCCTATCGGCCAGTTTGCCGCCCCATACGTTGCCAATAGCCACCGAGACGCCATAGCCCAGCAGGATCCAGCTCACGGCTGACGGGCTGAAGCCGGCCAGCTCCTGCATCATCGGCGCAAGGAAGGTAAAGGCGGTAAACACGCCGCCATAGCCCAGCGCGGTAATGGCATAGATCATCAGCAGGCGCGGATGGGTTAAGACTTTCAGCTGATCGCGCAGGCTGGCGCTGGCGCGGCCCGGGATATTATTCGGCACCAGAATCAGACTGCTGATAAGCGCAATCACCCCCAGAATCGATACCGCGAGGAACGTTTCCCGCCAGCCAAAATGCTGACCGATGAAAGTCCCGAATGGCACCCCGGTCACCAGCGCGACCGTCAGGCCGCCGAACATAATGGCGATAGCCGAGGCTGCTTTCTCTTTTGCCACCAGGCTGGTGGCGATTGTCGAGCCAATAGAGAAGAACACGCCGTGTGCCAGACCGGTCAGCAGGCGCGCCAGGATCAGCGTTTCATAGCCCGGGGCCTGCCAGGCCAGCACATTACCCGCCGTAAACAGGACCATCAACGCCAGCAGCAGCTGTTTACGCGGCATACGCCCCGTTAGCGCCGTCAGCACCGGGGCGCCGATCGCCACGCCCAACGCATAGATAGAAACCAGCAGGCCTGCCGACGGCAGCGAAATAGAGAGTTGTTGGGCAATCGTCGGGACCAGGCCGACAATCACGAATTCAGTGGTGCCAATTGCGAAGGCACCGATGGTTAAGGCAAATAGCGCCAGTGGCATAATTTACTCCGTAGCATCAGGATTAAGATGACACGTAGTATGAAGGGTTGTATAAATAACAAAAACTATCAAAGTATCAATAGAATTTTGCTACAGGTGCAATAATGAGAGCCACATCCGAGGAGATCGCCATCTTTGTGGCGGTAGTGGAAAGCGGGAGTTTCAGCCGGGCGGCCGAACAGCTGGGTCAGGCCAACTCTGCCGTCAGCCGGGCAGTCAAAAAGCTCGAGTCCAAGCTTGGTGTTAGCCTGCTCAATCGGACCACCCGTCAGCTCAGTCTGACAGAGGAAGGCGAGCGCTATTTTCGCCGGATGCAGGTGGTATTGCAGGAGATGGCGGCGGCAGAAAACGACCTGCTGGAAACGCGCACGACGCCGCGGGGCCTGCTGCGGGTGGATGCCGCGACGCCGGTGATGCTGCATTTTCTCATGCCGCTGGTGAAGCCATTTCGCGAGCGTTACCCGGAAATGACGCTGTCGCTCGTGTCGTCAGAAACATTTATTAATCTGATTGAACGAAAAGTGGATGTGGCTATTCGGGCCGGAACCTTAACCGATTCCAGCCTGCGCGCCCGACCGCTGTTCACCAGCTATCGGAAAATCGTCGCCTCGCCAGAGTATGTTTCGCGCTACGGCGTGCCGCAGCATCCGTCAGATCTGAAACAACATCAATGTCTGGGCTTCACTGAACCCGTCTCTCTGAACACCTGGCCGGTATCCTGTTGCGATGGTCAGTTGTTAGAGATTGAGGCGGCGGTATCATCGAACAGTGGTGAAACACTCAAGCAACTGTGTCTGACCGGGAACGGTATTGCCTGCCTGTCGGATTATATGGTGGATAAAGAGATAGCCAGTGGGGAGTTTGTTGAACTACTGGCCGACAAACGTTTGCCGGTGGAGATGCCTTTCAGCGCGGTGTACTACAGCGATAGAGCCGTCAGCACACGTATCAGGGCGTTTATTGATTTTCTGAGCGAACACGTAAAACAGCTCCCGAAGGAGCTGTCGTAGTACCCTCTGATGGGCATACCGGAAGCAGGAGATTAATCCCACTGCGGCGCCAGACCTTCCGGGCTCACCAGCCGATCGTTGCAATCCAGTGCGGCGATCGCCTGGCGATCTTCATCATCCAGCTTCAGATCCAGCGCTTTCAGGTTGCTGGCCAGGTTCTCACGCTTCGTCGAGGACGGGATCACCGCGTACCCCTCGCCCATCGCCCATGCCAGGATAACCTGCGCCGGAGTCGCATTATGTTTCGCCGCGATACGGGCAATCACCTCATCTTTCAGCGCCTTACCGTAGGCCAGGGTCATGTAGGAGGTGATATGGATACCGTGCTCATGCGCCCAATCGACGACTTTACGGTTTTGCAGATACGGCGAAAGCTCAATCTGATTGGTAGCAATGTTTTCAGCGCCAACGGCGGCAATCGCGCGCTCCATCAGTGGAATAGTGAAGTTGGAGATACCGATCTGACGGGTCAGGCCGAGCGCCTTCGCTTCCATCAGAGCAGCCATAAACTCTTCAACAGCTACCGCATCATTCGGTGACGGCCAGTGGATCAGCGTCAGATCAACATAGTCAGTGCGTAGCTTCTGCAGGCTCTCTTGCAGGCTGGCGATCAGCTTGTCTTTGCTCAGGTTTTCGATCCAGATTTTGGTTGTGATGAACAGCTCATCACGCGGCACGCCGCTCTCAACGAGAGCCTGACCCACCGCGGCTTCGTTGTCGTAGATTTGCGCGGTGTCGATAGTACGATAGCCCAGCTCCAGCGCGGTTTTTACGGATGCGATAATAACATCATCTTTCAGACGGAAGGTGCCAAGACCAAATGCAGGGATTGCCATGTTTTTCCTCGTTATTTGTTCATTTCGGTTAACGAATGAAATTATGGCTGATGGTGTGGTGGGGAAAAAGAGCGATTAATGCAGAGGATTTTTGCTGATTTAGCAATAATCGGAAACAGATCAAACAAAAAAGCCCTGAGCAGATGCTCAGGGCTCTTATTAAGTGGCGGAACGGACGGGACTCGAACCCGCGACCCCCTGCGTGACAGGCAGGTATTCTAACCGACTGAACTACCGCTCCACCGAATTTTTTCGCTTTATTACCACCGGTTGTCACCCCGGCTTACTGCAATTTGATGCCTGGCAGTTCCCTACTCTCACATGGGGAGACCCCACACTACCATCGGCGCTACGGCGTTTCACTTCTGAGTTCGGCATGGGGTCAGGTGGGACCACCGCGCTAGTGCCGCCAGGCAAATTCTGTTTTATCAACACGTCCTGCGGACGCATCGATTAATCTGTATCGAAGCTGAAAATCTTCTCTCAATCCGCCAAAACATCTTCGGCGTTGTAAGGTTAAGCCTCACGGTTCATTAGTACCGGT